>NZ_JADPEL010000009.1 GCF_015667795.1 Clostridium sp. D53t1_180928_C8 | reverse complement strand
ATAAAGGAAGCTGATATAACAGCTTCCTTTATATTATTATTAGTGATTTTTTTAGTAAATATAACGGGTTATATGAAAGCTTAGATTTTCTTAAGCCATTGCTACCACAATCTTCTTGCCTATTAATAAATTTTGTTTCAGAGAAATCCTTTTTGATAAACTCTCTATTTATAAATGAATATACACCCTTATAATTAATATCACATCTTTCAATATGAATTATAGCAGTATCTCTCAGTATTTCGCCAATAGAGAATCCAACTAAAGAATTTTCAACATAAATAGCAATTGAATATAAATTTAAATAGCTTAGATTATGAAGCAAATCAGTTATCTCTTTAGTTTCTATTTGAAGCTCTTTACAAAGGTTGGTTCTTTTTTTGTGCCACTTGAATAATAAATCTAAGCAATCGTTTATTTTTTGTTCATTATCTATTGAAGTAATTGTATAATTATAGGAATTTATAAAAGAGTTATAATGATTTTTCTTTTGATGATACTTTTTACCTTCTAATTTTAATAAATCATTTGTTAAATAGATATATTCAAAGGTATCTCTATTTTCAATAATTTTAAAAGGTAAATTAGTATAGTTTTTTAAATCTAGAATAAAACTATCTTCTATATCACCTAATAAATAGATATTATCATCGGTAGATAATGATTTTAACTTAAGGATTAATTCCTCAAGTTTTGATTTATCATATCCTAGAGGCATCATAAAAAATGGACCATCATTAGTTTCTTTTTTTACTATCAGACAATTGTCTATTATAGAATATTTTGTATCACACAAATCTCTCCATAAATATAAAGCAGTAAAGGAGTATTCATAAGATTTATTAGTAGAATCCTTTAAAAAATTATTAAATAAATCTTTATCACTTATAGTTAAATCTTTGAAGTTTTCCAATTTATCATCCCCTTGTTGTATAAAAAGAAAAAAGGTATATATATTATTTTATTTTTATACTATAAAGATGTGTAATAATATATTAACAAAAATATAGGAATTAAATTTTAACTAAAGAATATAATTTTATGAATAAAACTTTAGTATTAAAGGAATGAAATAAATGAAATTAAAAAATTTAGTATTAAATTTATCAAAAGACGACATATTAAATTTAATGGCTTTGCAAGATAAAACAATAATAAAAAAATTAGAATTAGGAAAGACAATTACTGCAAGTGGAATTTATAAGTTAGTTGGATTAAATATTGATTTTGATACATCCATGACTATTTCTAGTTTTAAAAATAATGTGATTTATATTGATATTAATAGCTTTCAAATTTCTAAAAAAAATTCTTCTAATCCATTAGTTAAAGGTTCTATTGCACTTTTAACAAAATCTATTAACGATATAGATGGTCTTACATTAAAAGATAAGGTTTTAAGTATTGATATAGAAAAGATGGTACAAGTTTATGGGACTGACACATATGGGGTTAAATTAGATAAACTAGATATTAGTACATTAAATACAAGCAATGGATCCTTTGAATTTGGAATTAATATATTAGAAATAAATTTAAGTAATTTAAAAAATCTAAATAATACAAAAAAATAATATTTTAAAGGCTATATAAATTTATTTTAAAAACTTTAATTTAAGTAAAATAAATAAATATAGTCTTTTATTATTATTTAATAGATAATAAAATCTTTATACTAAAATAGAAATATGCTATTATATAACAATATTAGTATTTTCATAGGAGGTAAGGGTATGGAAAAATATATTTTAGCTTTAGATCAAGGAACTACAAGTTCAAGAGCTATAATATTTGATAAAGAACAAAATATATATGGAGTAGCACAAAAAGAATTTAATCAAATATATCCTAATGAGGGATGGGTTGAACATGATCCTATGGAGATATGGGCATCACAATATGGTGTTTTACAAGAAGTCTTAGCTAAGACTAACATATCACCAGAACAAATAGCGGCAATAGGAATTACTAATCAAAGAGAAACTGCAATAGTATGGGATAAAGAAACTGGAGAACCAGTATATAATGCAATAGTTTGGCAATGTAGAAGAACTGCAGATATATGTGAAATATTAAAAAAAGATGGTTTTGACAAATATATTAAAGAAAATACAGGCTTATTAATAGATGCATATTTTTCAGCTACAAAAGTTAAGTGGATACTAGATAATGTAGAAGGGGCTAGAGAAAAAGCTGATAAAGGTAAATTGCTTTTTGGAACAGTTGATACATGGTTACTTTGGAAGCTTACAAATGGCAGAATTCATGTAACTGATTACACTAATGCTTCAAGAACTATGCTTTTTAATATTAAGGAATTAAAATGGGATACAAAAATATTAAATAAATTAAATATTCCTATATCTATGTTACCAGAGGTGAAAAGTTCTTCTGAAGTATATGGATACGTTAATTTAGGCGGAAAGGATAATATTAAGGTTCCTATAGCTGGAATAGCTGGAGATCAGCAAGCGGCTCTTTTTGGGCAAGCAGCCTTTAATAAAGGCGATGCTAAAAATACATATGGTACAGGATGTTTCTTGTTAATGAATACTGGGGAAGAACTAGTTGAAAGTAAAAATGGACTTTTAACAACTATAGCAATAGGATTAAATGGCAAGATTAATTATGCTTTAGAAGGGTCTGTTTTTATGGGAGGAGCAATAATTCAATGGTTAAGAGATGAAATGGGGTTATTAGCTGATGCTCAAGATTCAGAATACTTTGCTAAAAAAGTAAAAAATAATGGTGGGGTTTATGTAGTTCCAGCTTTTGTTGGTCTTGGAGCTCCTTATTGGGATATGTATGCTAGAGGATCAATTTTTGGATTAACTAGAGGATCAAATAAAAATCACATAATTAGGGCTTCTCTTGAGGCTATTGCATATCAGGTTAAGGATTTAATTAATGCAATGGAAGAGGATGCCGGATGTAAAATTAATACTTTAAAGGTTGATGGCGGAGCTAGTAAAAATAAATTATTAATGCAATTTCAATCAGATATAACTAATATTGAAGTATGTAAGCCTATAATAACAGAAACAACAGCACTTGGAGCAGCTTATTTGGCAGGATTAGCTGTAGGATATTTTAATAATATTGATGAAATATCAAATGATTGGTATGTTGGTGAAAAGTATGAACCAAGAATGAGCTTTGAAGATAGAGAAAAGCTATATAGCGGATGGAAGAAAGCTGTTACTAGAGCACAACATTGGGAAGAGTAATTGATAAAATTATATTAAAAATGTTATAATATAATAAGTTAAATAAGAATATAAAAAGTAGAGTCAAGTATAAAAACAGAAGATAATTCTTCGTGTTTTTATACTTGATTTTTTTATTTTAATAAAAAAAAGGAGTGAGTTTTATGTATGATGTTTTAATAATTGGAGCTGGAGTTATAGGAGCATCTATTTTTAGAGAGTTAACTAAATATAATTTAAAAGTAGCAGTAGTTGAAAAAGAAAATGATGTAGCTATGGGAACTACCAAAGCTAATTCAGCAATTATTCATGCAGGATATGATCCAAAGTGTGGTACGCTAATGGCAAAATATAATGTTAGAGGGAATGATATGTTTGAAAAGATTTGTAATGAGTTATCTGTTCCCTTCAAAAGAATAGGGTCTTTAGTTTTAGCTTTTAATAATGAAGATTTAAAAGTTATTAAGGACCTCTTCATCAATGGAAATAATAATGGGGTTAAGGGATTAGAGATATTAAATAAAGAAGAGGTATTATCACTTGAACCTAATATATCAAAAGAGGTTATAGGTGCATTATATGCACCAACAGCAGGAATAATAGGACCCTTTGAATATACCATAGCACTTATGGAAAATGGTTATAAAAATGGAGGAGATATAATATTAGAGAGTGAAGTAGTATCAATTGATAAATTAGAAGAAATTTTTATTATTAAGATTAAAGACGGAAAAGAAATAAAAGCTAAGTATATTATAAATGCGGCAGGTATTTACGCAGATAGAATTCATAATATGATATGCAAGGAAAAGTTTAAAATAATACCAAGAAAAGGTGAATATTATGTAATGGATAAGTCACAAGGTAATATAGTTAATCATACAATATTTCCTTGCCCATCAAAAGTTGGAAAAGGTATATTAGTAACTCCTACAGTACATGGTAATATTTTAGTAGGTCCAAATGCAGTAGATTTAGAAGATAAAGAATCATTAAATACAACAAGTGAAGGTTTAAAGTATATAAGAAAATCTGTAGCTCATATAACTGAAAAAATAGACTTTAAAGAAAGTATAAGAACGTTTTCAGGCTTAAGAGCAACTTCAACTATTAATGATTTTATTATAGGTGAAGATTCAGAGGTGAAGGGCTTTATAGATGTAGCAGGAATCAAGTCACCTGGCTTATCATCAGCACCTGCTATAGCAGAGTATATTATTAAATTATTAAGAAATTCTGGATTAAATTTAATGAAAAATGATAATTTTACCGAGGGGAGAACACAAGTTCGAATAGCGGAGTTATCACCACTTGAAAAGGAAGAATTAATTAAAAATCAACCTTTATATGGCAGAGTGATATGTAGATGTGAAGGTATTACTGAAGGAGAAATAGTTGATGTAATAAAGAACTCCTTTGGAAAAATAACATTAGATGGAGTAAAAAGAAGATGTAGACCTGGAATGGGAAGATGTCAGGGCGGTTTTTGTGGCCCAAGAGTTCAAGAAATTATTGCTAGAGAATTAAATATAAAAATGGAGGATGTATTATTAGAAAAAAATGATTCTATTATTTTGTATGGAAAAAGCAAATAGGAGGTGAAATTAAATGATATTTGATTTAATAGTAATAGGCGGTGGACCAGCAGGACTATGTGCTGCATATGAGGCTAAAATGCAAGGTGTAGATAAAATATTAATAGTAGAAAGAGATAAGGAATTAGGCGGCATTTTAAATCAATGTATTCATAGTGGCTTTGGACTTCATACATTTAAAGAAGAACTTACAGGACCAGAATATGCGGAAAGATTTATTAATATGGTTAAAAAAACAGACATAGAAATTAAGCTTGATACAATGGTTTTAGAAATAGAAAGGGATAAAACTATACATGCAATTAATACAAAAGATGGATATATGAAATTAAAAGCAAAATCGTTAGTGCTTGCAATGGGATGTAGAGAAAGAACCAGGGGTGCTATTGCTATACCTGGAGATAGACCATCAGGAGTTTTAACAGCAGGAACAGCTCAAAGATATATAAATATGGAAGGATATATGCCTGGTAGAGAGGTATTAATACTAGGTTCTGGGGATATTGGCCTTATAATGGCAAGAAGAATGACTTTAGAAGGTGCAAAAGTAAAAGGTGTTGTTGAATTAATGCCATATTCTAATGGGTTAAATAGAAATATAGTTCAGTGTTTAAATGACTATAATATACCTTTATATTTATCTCATACTGTAATAGATATAATAGGTAAAAATAGATTAGAAAAAGTTATTATAGCAAAGGTTGATGATAATAGAGTACCTATTAAGGGAACAGAAAAAGAGTTTAATGTCGATACTTTATTATTATCTATTGGTTTAATTCCTGAAAATGAATTATCTATAAAAGCTAGTATAGAAAAAGATAAAAGAACAAACGGCCTTATAGTAAACGAAAGTATGGAAACATCTATGGAAGGAGTATTTGCTTGTGGTAACGTACTTCATGTACATGATTTAGTTGATTTTGTTAGTGAAGAGGCTAAAAGAGCTGGAAAGTGTGTTTATGAATATTTAAGTGGAAAATTAAAATCTGCAAAATATGTAAATATAATTAATGGATCTAATATAACTTACACTATACCACAGAAGTTGAATGTAGAATCTATAACAGATAAGCTTATAGTCTTTATGAGGGTAAATAATGTATACACTCACAAGAAGATAGTCGTAAAGTCTGGTAATGATATAATTTCAGAGTTTAAAAAAGAACATTTGGCTCCAGCTGAAATGGAAAAGATAGTTTTGAGTAAATCTAAATTAGATGGTATAAAAGAGGATTTAATTATATCAGTGGAGGATGACAAGTAATATGAATAAAGAGTTAATATGTATATGTTGCCCAATGGGATGTCATTTAAGTGTAGATATAGATAATAAGATAGTAAAAGGTAATACATGTAGGCGTGGAGAAGTATATGGATTAAATGAGGTTATTAATCCAGTTAGAGTTATTACATCAACTGTAAAGATTAAGTCTGCATCTTTACCAGTTTTACCAGTAAAGACAAATGGGGCTATACCTAAAGAGTTAAACTTTCAGGCTATGAAGATAATAAATAGTATTACTGTTTTAGCTCCAATAAAGCTAGGTGATATTATTATAAAGAATATATTAAATACAGGAATTGATTTAGTTGCAACTAGAAGTATGGAAAAGATATAATATCAGCCTCTTCATTTTCCAAGTATATATTATGTATATCATATATTATTTAGATGATATATAATGATATATGTGATATATAAGCGAGGAGAGGATTTAATGCCAAAGTTAATTAAAATACAAAATCCTAAATTTATTGATGATGTTGAAAAAATAATAGATTTAAGAGAAGAATTTATCTATAGTGAAAAAATACAAAATAAGATTATAGAAAATACAGATATTGAAGATAAGAATGATATAGGTTTAACAATAGATTCATGTATATTTGATAATATAACTTTTATAGACTGTAATTTTGAAAGAGTTGATTTAATAGATACAATATTTAAAAATTGTGATTTATCTAATGTATCATTTAGTGGTGGAAGTATACATAGAGCACAATTTATCAATTGTAAGTTAATAGGTACACGCTTTGATGAATGTAGTTTTAAAAATGTATTATTTGAAAATATCTTAGGAAAATATTCTAATTTTTCTTATAGTAAAATAGTAAGTGTTAATTTTATTGAATGTAATATGATAGAAAGTATATTTCAAGAGGTAAAATTAGATAAAGTAACCTTTGATAATTGTAATTTTACAAATGGATTTTTTAATAAAACATTTTTAGGTAAAATGGATTTAACTACTTGTGATATTACAGGAATTGATGTAGATATTTCTAATATATATGGAACTACAGTAACAACAATGCAAGCATTAGATTTAAGTAGATTATTAGGATTAAATATAAAGTAAAAAAATTAAGCTATCTATGAGTTTTTCATAGATAGCTTTTTTTATAATAATATATTGGGATAAAGGGAAAAATACATCATATATTGAAATGAATTGGATGTGATATATATGAAGTTCTTAAAATATATGTTGATTTTTATTCCAATCAGCATAGTAGGGAAATTTATGAATTTTTCTCCAACAGTAATGTTTATTTTGGCAGCATTATCAATTATACCTCTTGCAGGTTTAATGGGGGAAGGTACAGAAGAAATATCATTTTATGCAGGTCCTAAAATTGGAGGATTTTTAAATGCAACCTTTGGAAATGCAACAGAATTAATAATTTCATTTTTTGCATTAAAGCAAGGTTTATTTGAAGTAGTTAAATCATCTATTGCGGGATCAATTATAGGTAATATTTTATTAGTATTAGGTGCTAGTATGCTTATAGGTGGAATTAAGCATAAAAGTCAAAAATTTAATAAAAATATAGTTGAGGTTACATCTAGTATGCTATTATTTGCAGTTATTGGATTATCAATACCAGCAGTATTTACTCATACTTTTCCAAGTAATCTGTTAAATACTAGATATGAAGGATTGAGCTTAGTAGTAGCAGTTATAATGTTTATAATATATATATTAAGTTTAGTATTTTCATTTTTTACTCATAAAGAATTATATGCAGTAAATTATGATGAAGAAGAGGGAAAAGCAAAATGGTCTTTAAAAAAGGCTATAATTATTTTAATAGTAGCTACTGTTTTTATTGCCATAGAAAGTGAATTTTTAGTTAATGGAGTAGAAGGAATAACAGGAAAGTTGGGATTAAGTGAATCATTTGTAGGAATTATATTAATTCCTATAATAGGAAATGCAGCTGAACATACTACAGCAATTACTATGGCTTTAAAAAATAAAATGGATGTTGCAATTGAAATTGCAATAGGTTCAAGTATGCAAATAATTTTATTTGTAGCTCCAGTACTTATATTCTTAAGTCTTATGTTTACACCTATGACTATAATATTTAATCAATTTGAACTAATTGCTCTTATAGTATCAGTATTGATAGCTAATAAAGTAGCTAGTGATGGAGAATCAAATTGGTTAGAAGGAGCTCAATTAGTTGCAGTATATTTAATAATTGCAGCTGGATTCTTTATAGTATAAATTATAGAGTGCATAATACTACTAATTAGTACTGTAATTACATAGGATGATATATTTATATATGAGTAAAATAACTTTGTAATGTAAGATAAACATTATAATGTATTTTCATATAGGAGGAATTAATACTATGGGTGAAAAGCATAGCTGTTGTTGCTCAAGTCAACAAGAAAAAGAAAAGAAAGCAAATAATTGTGGATGTGAACATAGAAAAGGTAAAAAGGCTCAAAATATAAAAGAAAATTCTTAAAAAATAAATGGCTAGCATATATACTAGCCATTTATTTTTTAAGAATATTTAATAAAAATTTGAATAATTCAAATTAACATATATAATTAATAATGGAAAAATGATATTATATAAATTAAAATGATATTATATTATACATAAATAAGGTGAGATACATATGGAAGAATTAAAAAAGATATTAGATGAAATGTTTAAAGATGACATAATTAAGGTTGTTATAAGTAATAAGCTTAATAAAGATGTTAAGTACAATAAAATAACAATTAATTTAAAGGAAACTAATAAGGGGAAATTTTATCAAGTAGAAAAATTTACTGACAAACAAGTTTTTCATGAAAACATAAAATTAGAAGATATAAATGAAAAGGTATATGAATGTATAAATGGAGTTTATAAGCAACTTGCAGCATGGTCAAATGATTGTACATATGATATGAAAATATCAAAGAAAGGAAAAGTTCTATTAAGCAAGAAAAAATCTGATAATGCTAAAGTAGTTAAAAAAGGTCATAATAAAGAGAAAAACTATATATTAAAAGAGGGAATGATTATAGAACCTCTTATAGACTTAGGCGTATTTACTAAGGAAGGAAAAGTTATTAACTCTAAATATGATAAATATAAGCAAATAAATAGATTTATAGAAATAATAGATGATGAAATTAAAAAGAATGATTATAAAGAGTTAACTATATTAGATTTTGGATGTGGGAAATCATATTTAACATTTGTATTATATTACTATTTCGTAGAAATAAAAAAAATAAATGTAAAAATGATTGGATTAGATTTAAAGGAAGATGTAATTAAAAAATGTAATGAAATAGCTCAAAGATATAAATATGATAATTTACACTTTGAGTTAGGTGATATTAATGGATTTAAATATAATAATAAAGTTGATATGGTAATAACTTTACATGCATGTAATACAGCAACAGATTATGCCTTATATAATGCGGTTAAATGGAATAGTAAATTTATTTTCTCTGTACCATGCTGTCAACATGAGTTTAATGCTCAAATGAAAGCAGATGAATTATCAATATTAACTAAGTATGGAATAATTCAAGAAAGGGTAGCCGCTTTAATGACAGATAGTGTAAGAGCTAACTTATTAGAGGCTGCAGGATATAAAACACAACTATTAGAATTTATAGACATTTCTCATTCTCCTAAAAATATTTTAATAAGAGCTTCTAAAACAAATATTTCAAAAGAGAAAAAGGAAAAATCTTTAAAAGAGGTTGATAACCTAATTAATACATTTAATTTTAATCCTACACTATATAATTTATTAAAAGATGATAATTTAATTTAATACCTAAAGGCAGTAAAATATATTACTGCCTTTATTTTAAAATACATTTAAGGAGATGTTTATGAAGGCAGGCAAGAAAAAAGTTTTTAATGTTATTTATGGAAGAATATTAATGATAATTGCAATATTATTTGTGCAAATTGCAATATTAGGATTTGCATTTATGTGGTTAAGAGAAGATATTCCATATATATATGGTGGATTTACTATAATAACAGCAATATTAGTTATATATATTTTAAATAAAAAAGAAAATCCTTCGTTTAAATTAGCTTGGATGGTACTGTTAGTTATATCACCTGTTTTTGGTGGATTATTCTATTTATTTGTAAAATTCCAAGTTGAAAGTAAATTGATTAATTATAAGCTGTTAAAGATTATAGGCGAAACACAACAATACTTATCACAAGATAAAGAGGTTATAAACGAATTAGAAGAAGTGGACATGCAGGTAGCAAATTTAGCAAAATACATGGTGAATATAGGCGGATATCCAATTTATAAAAATACAGATATAAAGTACTTCCCTTTAGGTGAAGAAAAATTTAAAGAAATGAAAGAACAAATAAAAAAGGCTAAAGACTTTATATTTATGGAATACTTTATTGTAGAAGAAAGTTATATGTGGAATTCTATTTTAGAATTATTAGAAGAGAAGGTTAAACAAGGTGTTGAAGTTAGATTTATGTATGATGGTATGTGTTCATTAGCATTATTACCATATGATTATCCTGAATCTATAAAAGAAAAAGGAATAAAGTGCAAAATGTTTTCACCTATTAAGCCAGTTCTCTCAACAGCACAAAATAATAGGGATCATAGAAAAATACTTGTTATTGATGGAAAAGTAGCTTTTAACGGTGGAATTAATTTAGGTGATGAGTACATAAATCGTATTGAAAAGTATGGACACTGGAAGGATACAGCAGTAATGCTAACCGGAGAAGCAGTAAAGAGTTTTACATTAATGTTTTTGCAAATGTGGAATATTAATGAGAAGAATCATGATGATTTTAAAAAGTACATATCTATTGAAAAGGAAGAAGAAAATGCTGTTGGATACGTAATGCCTTATGGAGATAGTCCTTTAGATAATGAAAATGTAGGAGAAAATGTATATTTAGATATATTAGCCACAGCTAAAGAATATGTTCATATTATGACTCCATATTTAATTATTGATAATGAAATGATGACAGCTCTAACTTATGCAGCTAAAAGAGGAATAGATGTAAAATTAATACTACCAAGTATTCCAGATAAAAAGAGTGCATTTATGTTAGCTAGAACCTATTATCCTGAACTTATAGAAGCAGGTGTGAAAATATATGAATATACACCAGGTTTTGTACATGCTAAGATATTTTCAAGTGATGATCAAAAGGCAGTAGTAGGAACTATAAATTTAGACTTTAGAAGTTTATATCTGCATTTTGAGTGTGCTACATTCTTCTACAAGACTAATGTTATAAGAGATATAGAAAGTGATTTTCAAAATACATTAAAATTATGTAAGAATATAACTATTGAGGATTATAATAAATTGAATATTTTTTACAAAATTGGAGGAGGAATTTTGAAATTAATTGCTCCACTAATGTAAAATTAATAGAAATAATAATGGAATTGTGTATCTATTTCATTATTATTTTTTTTATTTGTCTTAAAAGAAGAATTAATTACATAATAATAGAATGTACAAGCCGTTTTAGAAATAACATAAGGGGGGAAAGCTATTTTGGTGGAGGGTAGTAAAAGAGGTAGTATAAAATTGGGGGTAATTACTGCTATTTTAGCTATGGTAATAATATATTTATTAATTTCTATATATTTTAATAAACATTTTTTTTATGGTACTTATATAAATGGAGTGAATGTATCATTTAAAACTATAGAAGAGGCTGATACTGAATTGTTAAGTGCATCACATGATTATATTATAGAAATTAGAGAAAGAGATAATATTGTAGAATATATAAAGGGAGAGACAATCGATTTTGAATATAAAGGAACCGATGAAATAGGAGAGTTAAAGAAAAATCAAAATGGATTTTTATGGCCTAAGTTTTTATTTTCTAAGAATGTATATAATATAAATAATGTTTATAATTATGAAAAAGATTTGCTTGAGGAGGAGATTAATAAATTATCTTGTTTTAGAAAGGAAAATATTATAGAACCATTAGATGCTTGTTTTCATTTTAATGGAACTGATTATGATATAGTTGAGGAAATATACGGTAATAAGGTTAATAAAGATTATTTGTATGCATATATATTGAATTCTGTATTAATAGGAAGGAGAATAATTGATCTAGAAAAAATAAATGCTTATGAATATCCTGATTTTATTTCAACTAGTGAAAAAGTTATAGAGACACAAAAGGAATTAAATAAATATGTATCTACTGAAATTTACTATACCTTTGATGAGGAAATAGAAATTTTAGATGGAAGTATTATTAACCAGTGGTTAGAAGTAGATCAATCTATGAATGTTGTTTTTAATGAAGAGAAAATAAAAGAGTATTTAAATGAATTGAGTACTAAATATGATACTTATGGAAAAACACGTAGTTTTAAAACAACTACTGGAAAGACGGTTGATGTAGTAGGGGGAAATTATGGATGGAAAATTGATAAGAGCAAAGAATTTGAAGAGTTAATAGAAAAGATAAAAGGTGGAGAAAAAACAAAGAAAAAGCCAGTATATATACAAGAAGCATGGGGAACTAGGGAGAACGACATTGGTAATACTTATGTAGAAATAAATTTAACTAATCAATCTTTATGGTTTTATAAAGATGGAAAGTTAATTGTTCAAGGGGATGTTGTAACAGGAAATATAAATAGAGGCAATGCAACGCCACAAGGAACATATATATTAAATTATAAGCAAAAGAATGCAACTTTAAAAGGAGCTGGATATAGCTCAGATGTTAAGTATTGGATGCCCTTTAATTGTAATATAGGAATACATGATGCAAGTTGGAGAGGGTCATTTGGTGGTTCAATTTATAAAAGTGATGGTAGTCATGGTTGTGTAAATGTTCCATTATATTTAGCTAAAAAAATATATGATAATATAGAGCCAGGAACACCAATTGTTTGTTATAAGGAAGAGTAGTAAAAAGTATATAGGAGGTAATAAAAATGCTGTTTACAGGAATAATTGCTTGGATAAATATAGCTTTAATATTAACTATTTCAATATTAAGTATATATGCATTAATACTTATAATAAAAGCTTTAAATATTTATATAAAGAAAAATTCTTAAAGATATTATAGTATAAACAAATTAATTTTGAGTAAAAATATGTACACAAATGTAAAAAAATAATATAATAAAAATGCAATTAATTTTATGAAAGGTAAAGATATAGTAAAAAATGAGAATGTAATCATCTTTAAAAAATAAAAACAACCAAATAAACCTTTAAAGGTTTATTTGTGTTGTATAAATTTTAGAGAGTGATTACTATGCTATAGCTTTATTAAATGAAACACACTACTCATTAACAATCGTAGGTGTAAGTTCAATTTGCTAAATCAAAAATTTAGGGTTGTACTTAAAAAATAAATCTATATTTTATAGGTTTATGTATAATGAAATTGATTCATTTAATAATGTGAAATATAGTTTTAGTTTGTAATTCTCTCGCTATTAGTTAGGAGGGATTTTTTTATGCAATTAATTAAAAAAAATAATTAAAAAAAATATTATGGAGATAGATTAATTTTAGATATTGGAACTCTAGAAATATTTGAAAGTGAAAAAGTAGGGCTTGTAGGGGTAAATGGGTCTGGTAAAAGCACCTTCTTAAATGTAATTTGTAATAGAGAAAGTTATGATGAAGGAAATGTTTATTTAGATAGCAGTTATTCATATATTAATCAATTGGAAGAAGAGGTTGTTAATATTCAAAATAGAAAAATAGCGAAATAGTTAAATTTACCAGATGAATATAATGAATTTCTTAGTGGTGGAGAAAAAGTAAAGGCAAGAGTAGCTCTAGCATTAAATAATAACAGTAGAATAATAATAGCTGATGAACCTACTTCTAACCTTGATGTAAATTCAATTGAGTATTTAGAAGAAAAATTTATTAAGTTTAATGGAGCAATATTATTAGTTTCTCATGATAGAGATTTTCTTGATCATATTTGTAATAAAATAATTGAAATAAATGAAGGTAAAATTACAGTATTTAATGGAAATTATAGTAGTTATATTAAACAAAAGGAAGAAAGATTTAATAGAGCAATTTTTGAATACCATCAGTATGTTAAAGAGAAAAAAAGATTAGAAGAAGCTGTAATAACTAAAAGTTCTTTAAGAGATGGAATGAAAAAGACACCTAAGAGATTTGGTAATTCTGAAGCAAGGCTTCACAAAATAGGAAATCAAGCTACTAAGAAAAATATGGATAATGCCATAAAATCATTAAAAACTAGAATTGAAAAATTAGATGAAAAAGAGAAGCCAAAAGAAAATCAAATAATAAAAATTGATATATATGGTGATAAAGAGGCTTATATTAATATAATAAAGGTTAATAAAGAGTACATGTATAAAACTGCATATATGTATGTAAAAGCTGAAGCAAAGTCTATGGAGATACTTCAAGAAACTATAACTAGAGGATATTTTAATATTAATAAATTAAAAGAACCATCATTTTTTAAAACATGGATTACAAGAATATTAATTAATGTATCAGTTGATATGATGAAGAAAGAATAAAAATTGTTCAAATCGAAGAATCAGTATATATTGAAGAATATAGAACTATCTCAATAGAAGAGAAAATAGATTTATATAAGGCTGTAGATTTATTAAGAGATAAATATAAGACTATAATTATAATGAAGTATTTTAATGATTTGAAAATAAAGGATATTTCAGTCTTATTATATCTAAATAAGGATGTAGAAAAAATATATGAGACATACTCAGAGTATTCTACTGAAATAAATATGAATAAAGAAAGTAATGGAATAAAAATAACGTTAAAAGAGGCTATTTTTGATGGACGAGTTTTGAATTTTACTTATATGATAGAAAGTGATAAAGATTTAGGTTTTTATCCTATCATAGGGGCAAATAGTATAAAAGAAGTAATGGATAGTGAAGGGAATGCCTTAATATATGAAGATGGAAGGCAGGAGAGAATAGAAGATAATAATTATATTGGTCAAGCTACTTATAAAATTAGTGAAGAAAATATTAATAAATAATATAATAAATTTAATTTCATAATAAACTGGAAGGATATAGTTATATTAAATGATGAGAATGCATGGTTTAGTAAAGATATAATTGAAGGTAAAGAAGTTGAATTACATGGAGATATAAAGGAAGTAATAAGTGGAGAATGGAATTTTGATATAGAGGTAAATACCGTTGAAAATTATATTAAAGAAGTAAATGAAACTATTGAAAACAATTTATATGAATTTACAGTTGAAAAAATTTCAATATCACCAATATCATTTAATATTAATTATAATTATATTACAAGAGATACTGAAAAGATAAATGGGAAATTATATAATTTAGATATTGATGTAAAAGATGATTTAGGAAATATATATACTTCGCAACCATTTGGAATAAGTGGAGATGGAAGACAATGGTGGAGTAATAGTGTTTTTGAAAAAATAAATGAAGATGCAAGCGAGTTAATTATAACACCTAGAATTTCAGAATTAGATTGTGAACAATTTAGTGATGATTACACAATAGAAGATATGGTATTAGAACCAATAGTAATTAAGCTTACAAAGTAATAAAGAGTGAACATGGATTATGTAAAAAGTATTTTTTTATATAGTCCATTTTATTTTTGTAATAATTTATAGGGCTACATAATATATTATATTGTAACTTTAATTAACTAAATAAGATATTTAGAATTTAATTTAAAGGGGTGTTAATAATGGGGAGTAATACTAAAACTATAATATTGAAATTATCAAGAGAAAATGAAAGAAAACTTAGGGATAAAGCTATAAAAGATAATAAAAGTATAACTGAATATATTAAGAAAGTTTGTATATATGACCCTTGGCTTGAAAATTATGAGGAGTAAAAAATATGGATTTTATAAATAGTAGTATATTACATAGGGTATTTATTATTTTTTATAGTGTTATTATAATTTATGGATTTTACTCTGATATTAAAGATAAGAATAAAGTGGAAAAAAGAATAAGAGAAAAAATAGATGGCCAATACAAAATAGAAATATTATTAGAAATAGATGAAGATGAAAAATATATGTTGAGAAGTTTAGCTTATGATTATGGATATAATACAATAGAAGAATTTATTGTTACAATATTAAATGAAGAAGTAAATGATGAAATAGATGAGTATAATTATTAAAAAATATTATTTAATAATAATTATTATCTATTGATAGTATTAAAATATTGTAGTATATTTATAATGAAACACACTACTAATATAAATTCGTAGGTGTACACATAGTGTAACTTCAACTAGACAAATTAAAATTTGGAGTTTCAGTTAAGTTCAATTTACTAAGTCGAAGATTTAGAATTTCACTTAAATACAGAATACTGGAGGACTATAAATGTTAAACATAGGATGTCACTTATCTACTACAAAGGGATTTAAAAATATGGGAAAAGAAGCTTTATCTATTGGAGCTAACACTTTTCAATTCTTTACACGTAATCCTAGAGGTGGAAAAGCTAAAGATATAGATGAAAAAGATGTTGCTGGACTTTTAGAAATTATGAAGGAAAATAGTTTTGCTAAAATATTAGCTCATGCACCATATACTTTAAATGGATGTTCAGCAGATGAAAATACAAGAAAATTTGCAACGCAAATGATGGCCGATGATTTAGTTAGAATGGAATATTTACCTAATAATCTTTATAACTTCCATCCAGGAAGTCATGTAAAACAAGGTGTTGATGTAGGAATAGATTTTATTGTAGAAATGTTAAATACAGTATTAAAACCAGAGCAAACAACAACAGTTTTACTTGAAACTATGGCTGGAAAAGGTACTGAAATAGGTAGAAGCTTTGAAGAAATAGCACAAATAATCGAAAGAGTATATTTAAAGGACCATTTAGGTGTATGTTTAGATACATGTCATGTTTATGATGCTGGATATGATATAGTTAATGATTTAGATAATGTTTTAGACGAATTTGATAGAATAATTGGATTAGATAGATTAAAAGCTATACATCTTAATGATAGTAAGAATCCTTTTAAAAGTCATAAAGATAGACATGAAAAAATAGGTGAAGGAAGCTTAGGACTTGAAGGAATAAGCAGAATAATAAACCATCCAAAGCTTAGACATTTACCATTTTTCTTAGAAACACCTAATGAATTAGATGGATATAAAAATGAAATAGAATTATTAAGAGAACAATATAAATAGTAGAAAAAGCGGAAGTATTTTTTGATATCATTTAGATAAAACAAGGAGTACTTCTGCTTTTTTTTATACGTAGTATTAAAACTAAATATAAATTAATAAAAGAGAGTAAAATAATGTTATAAATATATTTTATTCTTTTAATAATATAAATATATTATAGGTTAAAAAATATTAGAGGTGATTTTTTTATGAGTGAAAATAACGGTAGAGAATCTAAAGCAATAGAAGTATTATTTCAAAAGTTAATAAGTGATAGTTATAAACAAAAGCAATATAGAGATATGTATACAATTGATATATTGCCTAGAAATGTTGCAGATATTAACAAGTACAAGGATTTTGAAACTATTATATTAAAAAATAATAGCTATAATGTTTTAAATAAGTTTGTTTTATCAATGAGCAAATTATATCTTTATGATAGTCATATTTTTAAATTAATACATGAAGAAGGAGATAGTTTATCTTTTGAGCCTTATAATAATGATTTAAATAGGTTTATAGATGATGTTATTTATAATTTATCTGTTCCAGATAAGAGAATGGATATTATCTTTAATGAATTAAAGATTGGAATAGAAATAAGTTCATGGTGTATAAAGGTTATGGACTTTGGTTGTACAGAATTAAGGTTTGTTATGGATATGTTTAAGTCAGAAGGACTATTTATAAGAAGACCATTTTTATAAAATATACCTTATTATGTAGTATTTAACAAATTATCGAAATATACTATAATTAATATATATTGATATAGTTTATAGAAAGTATAAGGGTGAAAATGAAGGGTGAGAGGTGAAGTCGATGTCTAATAAAATTTTAGGTAGCGATATAAATAGGGTTGATGCTGTTGCAAAAGTAACAGGAAAAGCTAAATATACAGATGATTTTACTGAAAGGGATATGCTTGTTGGAAAAGTACTTAGAAGTCCTTATGCACATGCATATGTTAAAAATATAAATGTAGAAGAGGCATCTAAATTAGATGGAGTATATGCAATAATCACATCTAAAGATTTACCAAGGGTAAAATTTGCAACGGCAGGTCATCCCTATTCATTAGATCCGGGACATAGAGATGTAGAAGATAGATTAATATTGACTGATAAGGCAAGATTAGTTGGAGATGCTATTGCAGCAGTAGTAGCTAAGGATGAAATTATAGCGGACAAAGCATTAAAATTAATAAAGGTTGATTATGAAATTTTATCAGCTGTGTTTGAACCAGAAGAATCAGTTAAAGAAAATGCACCTAAAATTCATGAAGATAGAAAAAATAATATAATTGCCTCTTCTGTTATAGATATAGGCGATATTGATAATGAGTTTAAGAATGCAGACTTTATATTTGAAGGAGAATATGAAACTAGTATAGTACAACATTGTCAGCTTGAAAATCAAACAGCCTATGCTTATATTGATAGTGATGACAGAATAGTCATAGTAACTTCAACTCAAATACCTCATATAGTTAGAAGAGTTGTAGGTCAAGCACTAGATATACCATGGGGACGAATTAGAGTAATTAAACCTTATGTTGGTGGTGGTTTTGGTAATAAACAAGATGTAATAATTGAGCCATTAACTGCAGCTATGACATTAGCCGTAAATGGTAGACCCGTTAGGTTTTCGCTAAGCAGAGAAGAGGTTTTTGTTGATACAAGAACTAGACATGCTATGAAATTTAATATTAAAACTGCAGTTTCTAAGGAAGGAAAATTACTTGGTATTTATATGAATAATATTGTTAATAATGGAGCCTATGCATCTCATGGACATTCTATTGCAATGAGTGCAGCAAGTAAATTTAGACCCTTATATAATTTTAATTCTATAAGAGTTGAGCCTAAAACAGTATATACAAACTTACCAACGGCAGGTGCAATGAGAGGTTATGGAATTCCACAAGTATGCTTTGCTTTAGAAGCTCATATTGAAGACATAGCAGAAAAATTAAATATAGATTCAATAAAGTTTAGAAAGGATAACTTTATATCACTTGGACATACTGATCCTTTAAGTGGAATTAAAGTAAGATCATTTGAATTAGATAAATGCATTGAAAGAGGAAAAGAGCTTATTAAATGGGATGAAAAAAAAGAACTATATAAGAATCAGAACTCTAATAATAGAAGAGGTTTAGGAATGGCTTGTTTTAGTTATTTTTCTGGTACACATCCTGTAGCTTTAGAGTTGGCTGGTGCAAGAATTGTAATGAATCAAGATGGATCTGTTCAATTGCAAGTTGGTGCGACTGAAATAGGTCAAGGTAGTGATACCGTCTTTTCTCAAATGGTAGCTGAAGTTTTAGGAATAGATATGAAAGATGTTCATATAGTTACAACCCAAGATACAGATATTACACCATTTGATACAGGGGCATATGCTTCTAGACAAACTTTCGTTACAGGAGCAGCGGTTAAAAAGGCTGCAGAAGAAGTAAAAGAAAAGGTGCTTTTTATAGCAAGTAAGAAATTTGGTTTAAATATTAAAGAGTTAGACATTGAGGATGGAAATATAATAGAGAAAAAGTTAAATGATATATTATGTCCATTATCAGAAATAGCAATGTATTCGTATTATGACAGAATAAATGCTAAACCAATAACAAGTGATACTTCTGAAAATGTAAGAATTAATGCTGTTGCATATGGTGTAACATTTGCAGAAGTTGAAGTAGACATTGAAAGTGGGAAAATAGAAGTTTTAGAAATCTATAATATTCATGATTCAGGGAAGATAATGAACCATAAACTTGCAGAAGGACAAGTTCAGGGCGGAGTAAGTATGGGGCTTGGTTATGCATTATCAGAACAATTGTTATTTGACAAAAAAACAGGTAAGCCACTAAATAATAATTTATTAGATTATAAAATTCAAACAATATTAGATACTCCTAAGATTGGTGTAGATTTTGTGGAAGAGGCAGACCCAGCAGGTAGCTTTGGACAAAAATCTTTAGGAGAAAATCCAACTATTTCTCCTGCTCCAGCTATAAGAAATGCTGTATTAGATGCAACTGGAGTAGCGCTAAATAAGCTGCCTATGAATCCACAAAGTGTTTTTGAAAAGTTTAGAGAAGTTGGTCTAGTTTAAAGGAGGAGTATTTATGTTTGATATAAAAGAAATAAAAGAGCCTTTATCTTTAAACGAAGCTTTAAAAGATCTAGATGCTAATAAAGGCTTAAAGATAATATGTGGTGGAACTGATGTATTAATAAAATTACATCATGGAAAAATGAATGATGCAGAACTTTTAAGTATAAAGAATATAAATTCTTTAAAAAAAATTAAGGTTTTAGAAGATAATACAATTTCTATAGGTGCAGCTGTAACATTTTCAAATATCTTTAGAAATGAGATAATTAATAATTATATTCCGATATTAAGTGAAGCAGCTGTATCTATGGGAGGTCCACAAATAAGAAATATGGCAACTATAGGTGGAAATGTCTGTAATGGAGCAGTTTCAGCTGATAGTGCACCAGCTTTATTTTCTCTTAATGCATTACTTAAGATTAAAAGTTTAAATGGTGAGCGAATAGTTAATATTACAGATTTTTATGAGGGACCAGGTAAAGTTAAAATTAAGGAAAATGAAATTTTGACTGAAATATTAATAAAAGAAGAAGATTATAAAGGAAAAAAAGGAAAATATATAAAATTTTCTAATAGAAAAGCTCTTGATATATCAATGTTAGGTGTAGCTGTTTTATATGAGATAGAAAAGGGTATATTTAAAGATTTAAGGATTTCTTTAGGGGTAGCATCTCCAACACCTATACGATGTATAACAGCCGAAAACTTTGCTATAGGAAAAAGTATAAGCAATGAAGCAATTAATAAAATTGCTGAATTAGCAAAGCTTGATTCTAATCCAAGAAATTCATGGAGAGGTTCTAGAGATTATAGGTTACATCTGATAAGTACCTTAATCAAAAGAACTTTAAATGATGAGTATATAAAAAGTGAGGTAAAGTGATATGAGTCAATCTATTATGAAAAAAATTAATTTAATAGTAAATGATATTGAATACAATTTAGAAGTAGATATTAGAGAGTCTCTTCTTGATGTATTAAGAAATAGGTTATTTTTAACTGGAGTAAAAAGAGGATGTTCCGTTGGTGAATGTGGCGCGTGTACTGTTTTAATAGATGGTGTTCCTATAGATTCATGTATTTATCTTGCTATATGGGCAGATAAAAAGAAAATATTAACTATTGAAGGTGTAGCTAAAGATGGAAAGCTTAGTAAGGTTCAACAAGCTTATGTAGATGAAGGTGCCATTCAATGTGGTTTTTGTACACCAGGACTTGTTTTAACAACAACATCATTAGTTAATAGTGGTAGGGAATATACAGATGAAGAAATTAAAAGAGAGATATCAGGTCATTTATGTAGATGTACAGGATATCAAAAAATATTTAAGGCTACTAAAAAATCTTTGCAGAAAAAATAATTAAATATTTATTAAGGGGAGATTTAAATTTGAAAAACGTTTATGGTGTAAAGGGAAATATAATATATACAAAAGAATTTGGAAAATATGAAGTTGTAAGTAAAGGAATAATTATTATAGAAGATGAAAAAGTTAAAGGAATTTATAAAGAGTTACCATTAAATTATAAAGATATAAATGTTAAGGATTATGGTGATAAATTAATTATTCCTGGATTTGTTGATTTGCATTTACATGCACCACAATTTCCTAATATGGGATTAGGATTAGATAAGGAGTTAATTCCTTGGTTAAATAAGTATACATTTCCTGAAGAAGAAAAATATTATGATTTGCAATATGCTGAAAAAGTATATAAGAAGTTAATAAATAAGATATGGAGTGTTGGTACAACTAGATGTTGTATATTTAATACAATTCATAAGGATAGTACAAAGTTGCTTTTAGATTTATTTAATAAATCAGGATTAGGAGCGTATATAGGAAAAGTTAATATGGATAGGGAATGTCCAGATGAATTAAAAGAAGAAACTAATACATCTATTTTAGACACTCTTGAAATAGTAAATGAGTATAAGGATAAGTATAAATTAGTAAAGCCAATAATAACTCCAAGATTTGTTCCAACTTGTAGCTTTGATCTTCTAAAAAGTTTAGGTGAAATAGCAAATAAATATGATATACCAGTACAATCTCACCTTTGCGAAAATTATGGTGAAATAGAGTTAGTTAAAAGGCTGCATCCTGAATGTAAGAATTATGCTGAAGTATATAATAAGTCAAATTTATTAAAAGATAATAAGTGTATAATGGCTCATTGCGTATTAGTTAATGAATCAGAAATAGATTTATTAAAAAAGAAGGGGACATTTATAGCTCATTGTCCAACATCTAATTTAAATTTATCTAGTGGAATAGCACCAATTAGAAGAGTAATTGAAAGAAAAGTCAATGTTGGATTAGCTTCAGATATATCAGGTGGACATACATTATCAATACCGGAAGTAATAGTTTCTTCTGCGCAGGTATCTAACTTGAGATGGCTTAATAGCAATAAGGTTGAAGAAAAACTTACAACAGCCGAATTATTTTATTTAGCAACTAAGGGTGGAGGCAAGTTCTTTGGCAAAGTTGGTAGTTTTGAAGAAGAATATGATTTTGATGCTTTAGTTATAGATGATAGTGATTTATTAATTGAAAATAATATTTCATTAGAAGAAAGATTACAAAAGTTTATTTATATAGGTAGTTCTAATAATATTGTTGAAAGATATGTTTGTGGAAATGTTATTAAGGAGCCTAATATATAAGATTGTAAATTTAAATATTAAATACTTATTAAAGTAAAGAGTGGTGAGGCTTTGATTAAAATATTTAAACCAAATACTTTAGATGAAGCAAAAAAGTTGTTAAAGAGTGAGAAGTATACAAATATTTTGGCTGGTGGAACAGATTTAATTATTGATATTAGAAAAAATAAAAAAACACCTAATAGTTTAATTGATATAGGTAGTATAGATGAATTAAAAAATATTAAAGAAGAAGAGGATTTTATTTCTATTGGAGCTATGGTAACTTTCAGTGAGTTATATGAAAGTGAAATAATAAGAAGAAATTTTACTTCTTTATATGAATGTAGCAAAGCTATGGGATCTCCTCAAATAAGAAATGCTGCTACTATAGGTGGGAATATTGCAAATGGAGCATCAGCAGCAGATTCAATTCCTTGTTTAATGTCCTTAAATAGTGAAATTGTCTTGGAATCAGCTAATGAAACTAGAGTAATAAAATTAGCAGAGTATTTTAAAAACTATAATATTGAATATTTAAGAAATGATGAAATAATAACAAAATTTATTATACCTAAAGATAATAGTATAAGTGGATATTATAAGCTTGGTAAGAGAAATTCATTAGCAATAGCTAGGATAAGTGTTGCTGTTAGTATATCAATGAATAATTCTATAATTAATGATATAAATGTAGTTATAGGCGCTGCAGGAAAAGTACCATTTAAAGTTGAAAGCATTAAAAATTTAGTTATAAATGAAAATAAGAGTGTTCTATTTGATAATAAAGTTTTAAATCTTTTAGAAGAAGCAGTTTATAATAGCATAAAAGGAAGAAGTACTGTGAATTTTAAAAAGGAAGCTGTTAAAGGTGTATATAAAAATGCTGTGTATAATGCATTAAAGATAGAAGGTGTTTAGTATTAAAGTTTCTATTAATGTAAATGGAGTTAATTATAATAAAGATATTGATCCATCATTAAGATTAATTGATTTCTTAAGAGAAGAATTAAAGTTAAAAGGAACTAAAGAAGGTTGTGGTGAGGGTGAATGTGGTGCGTGTACAGTTATTGTAGACGGTAAAACCATAAATTCATGCTTAATGTTAGCCTCTTCTGCAGATGGAAAAAATGTAATAACAATTGAAGGTGTATCAGATAATAATAAGCTACATCCAATACAAGAAGCATTTATGGAGGTTGGTGCAGTTCAATGTGGATACTGTACACCAGGTATGATACTAAGTGCAAAAGCATTATTAGATAAAAATCCAACTGCTAATGAAGAGGAAATTAAGTCTTCTTTATCAGGGAACTTGTGTAGATGTACAGGATATAAGAAGATAATTCAAGCTGTTATTTTAGCAGAAGAAAAAATAAAAAATAAATAAATCTAATGCTTTTGGAGGTTTAAGGTTGGTTGGTAAAAGTGTAATAAGGCCAGATGCATATGAAAAAGTATTAGGCAGAGCAACATTTCCAGATGATTTAGAGTTTGAAAACATGCTTTATGCAGGAGTTAAGAGAAGTTCTATTGCATATGGAAGAGTTAAATCTGTAAATACACAAGAAATTAAAATGTTAGATGGTGTAATTGATGTTATTGACTATAAAGGGATACCGGGTGAAATTAGTCATGGAGTAGTTTTTAAGGATATACCTATATTAGTTAAGGATATAATAAAAAGAATTGGTGATTGTATAGTATTAGTTATAGCTAAGGATAAGAAGAGCTTAGAAAATGCCTTAGAAAAGGTTAGTATAGAATATGAAGAATATAAAGGTATATTTACAATAGAAGATGCTTTAAAAAGTGATGCTCCTATTTTAGGTGAAAAAAGTAATATTTTATATGACATAGAAATTAAAAAAGGTAATATTGAAGAGGGATTTAAAAAATCTAAGTTCATAACTGTTAACACATATTCTACACAAATGACTGAACATGCCTTTATGCAACCTGAAGTAGCTATTGCCAATTATAAAAGTGATAACACAATAGACTTATATGTTGCAACACAATATCCACATTATGATAGGGAAGAAATAGCAAGATGTCTTAATATTAAAGAAGATAAAGTTAATGTTATTAATATGACTATTGGTGGTGCATTTGGAGGTAGAGAAGATATAAATCCACAATGTCATGCAGCTATTGCATCTTACATTACTAAAAGACCTGTTAAAGTAATTTATTCTAGGGAAGAATCTACTATTTCACATAGTAAGAGACATCCAATGAAAATGTATTATAAAACCGGTGTTGATAGTAATGGGAAATTAACCTTGTTAAAGGCTAGGATATATGCAGATACAGGTGCTTATGCATCTTGGGGTATGAATGTTGCAAGAAAAGCAGCAGTGCATGCAACAGGACCATATGAAATTCCAAATGTAGATATAAAAGCTTATGCTGTTTATACTAATAATCCTTTTTCCGGTGCAATGAGGGGATTTGGTGCTGCACAAGTGCCAGTAGCCCACGAAACTCAAATGGATATTTTAGCAAAAAAGCTTAATATCCATCCACTTAAATTTAGAAATATAAATGCTTTTAAATGTGGAAGTTATACTGCAACAGGACAAAAATTAGAAGAAAGTATAGGGATGAAAAAATGTATAGAGAAATTAGCTTCTATTGATAAGATTGATTTATAAGGAGGAATTGAAATGAAAAAGAAAGGTATTGGATATGCCTCAACTTTTTATGGTACTGGTTATGGTAATGGATTTCCTGATGAATCAAGAGCAACTGCTAAAATAGAAGATAATGGTACCATTTATATTTATGTTGAAGTGTCTGATGTAGGATCTGGTGGGAAAAGTATAATGTGGCAAATAGCATCTAAGACTTTGAATATAGATAAAGCCTTAATTAATATAATTAATACAAATACAAAAGATATGCTAGATTCAGGTACTGCAGCAGCTAGTAGACAAACTTATAATACAGGTAATGCTGTTTTAAATGCTTGTACTAAATTAAGAAATAATATAAATAAAGTAAATAATGAAACAGAAATAATTACCTCTTCTGAAAGAATAAAAGGAATACTTGAAGATATGATTAAAAGTAATATTTCAATATCAGAAGATGGATATTTTAAAGCAACTACCTCAACTATTCATACTGAAAATGGTCAAGGGAATCCTTATTGGCCATATACCTTTGGAGCACAAAGAGCTACTGTTATAGTAGATACTGAAACTGGTAAAATAGATGTGTTAGAAATTATAGCTGTTAATGATGCAGGTAAAATTATTAATCCTACTTTAGCCGAAGGTCAAGTAGAAGGTGGATGTTCTATGGGAATTGGATATGCTCTTATGGAAGAAGTTAATTTAGATAAAGGAAAAATTAAAAACACTAACTTTTCTAATTATATAATTCCAACATCTATGGATATGCCAGATGTGAAATCATATTTTGTTGAAGAAAAAGAGACTACGGGACCTTTTGGAGCAAAAGGATTAGGTGAACCAGTAATGTTACCAACTGCTCCAGCTATTTTAAATGCTATATATGATGCTATTGGTATTAGGTTTTATGAATTGCCTGTAACTTGTGAAAAAGTATTAGCAGCTTTAAAATAGTAAGGATTTATAATTTGAATATAAATTTGTTTTAATATGGATTGTATCTTTATATAAAAGTATAAAGATACAATCCATATTTTGTATTTTAAGGAGATGATTAATTTGTATATGGTATAATATAGAAAATATAAAATTTTATTAAGGATGGGGATTTTATGCTAATTGAAGTTAAAGAATTATCAGATAAAGAAGCAATATTATTGATGTCTATCTATCAAGAAAGTAATAAGAAAAATATTTCTTGCTTTTTTCCGGAGATACAAAATGATGAACAAGGCTTGAAGATGGTTGAAGAATCATATACTAAATGGTTACGTGATGATTTTCTAAAAAGTAAAAATACCTTTTGTTATGTTTGGGAGGAAAATAACGTATGGATAAGTTCACTAAGGTTTCATTGTATAGATAGTAAGGTTTATTTTATAGAAGCACTTGAAACACATCCGGAATATAGAAGAAAAGGATATGCAGAAAAAATGATTAATAGTATTATAGAGGGATTAAAAGAAAATGGTGATTTTGATATTTATAGTTATACTTCAATAACTAATATAGCATCGCAAAAAACTCATAAAAGGTGCGGTTTTTTGACAGTTGAGGAAAAGCCATTTGATTATATAACTCAAGAATATGTTGATAATGCAGTTGGATTTTTATATAAATATAGAATAAGCAAATAAGAATTTAATTAAAATAAAGCAATAAGTGTTAAATGGTATAGATATGCTTTAGAAATATCAATTTAAATGGGGGAAGAATTTATGAAAAATGAAGTCAAAGAATATTATAATGAAAACTTTATAGGGGAATGGGATAGACTTATCAATCCTTATTCAGCTATAGAATTTAAAAGCAATATGTATTTAATAGACAAGTATTTTCCTAAAGCGGGAAGAGTTTGTGATATAGGTGCTGGACCTGGGAGATACTCTATAGAATTATTAAAGAAGGGGTATAATGTTACTTTATTTGAACTATCTGATAATGAGTTAAAATTAGCAGAAGATAAGATAAAAGATTTAGGTCTTAAGGCAGATGCTCTAATTTGTGAAAATGCATTAAATCTACATTTATTAGAAAGTGAATCTTATGATGCAATACTTTTAATGGGACCAATGTATCATTTATTAGAATCTGAAGACAGAGCTAGGGTATTAAAAGAAACATATAGAATACTAAAAAAAGATGGTGTTGCAATAATTGCTTATATTAATTCATGGGGAGTTTTAAAGGCTGGAGTTACTGAATTTAGTGAAGAATTTAATGATATTAAACATGTTTATAATTATCTAGGAACTCAAAGCTTTACTACGGAGACAAGCTTTACTAACTTATATATGTCTACACCACCATCAGCTTTAGAAGAGGTTAAAGGTGCAGGGTTTGAAGTTATTTCTTATGCAGGAGTTGAAGGTTTCTTAGCAGGTATTGAGCTAAGAATAAATCAATTAGCAAAAGAAAATAAGAAAGTATATGATAATTTTGTAAAGGTTGCATCAGAAACTTGTGAGTTACCACAGTATAGAGATTCTACGGAACATATGCATATTGTAGTTAAGAAGTAGGTTATATATTAAAATGAATTGGGAGAAGAATATATTTTAAGTATGGGGATATTGTTTTAACATTAGCTAACTATAAAATAAGTTATATGTAATGCATTAAGGGAGAGTTTATGAGTAAGGAATTAAAATTAAAGAAGATTGATGAAAGTAATTTTATTGAATGTTTCAATTTAAAACTTGGAGAAGGACAAGATAAGTTTGTATCACATCCTATCCGTAGTTTAGCACAAGCATATGTGTATTATAATCAATGTACTCCATTTGGAATTTACAGCAATAATGAAATTGTTGGATATGTTATGGTTATTTATGATTACGATGAAGAAACATATAATATTTGGCATATGATGATTGATGAACAATACCAGGGCAAAGGATACGGAAGTATAGCAATAGAATTATGTATAGATTATATAAAATCAAAACCATTTGACTTATCAAATAATGTTATATTAACATTCAATATAGATAATTCAATTGCAATTCATATTTATGAAAAGATAGGTTTTAAAGCTACAGGAGAAAGTGATGAGGACGAGTTGGTAATGAAGTTAGTAGTTTAATTTAAAGAAAACTTTTTATAAAAAAGCTTATTAAGTTATAAAAGGTAAGGGGGAATTTAAAGTGAAAGCCTATGAGAGATTATCTAAATTTTATAAAAAAGATTGGGGTAAAGATAGTGTTAGATATGTAGACTTAGTTATTAATGTAATTGATAAATTGAGTTTAGATATAAGCTCCATATTAGATGTTGGTTGTGGTACTGGTATACTTGTAAATGAATTAAAAAATATGAATTTTGATGTTAGTGGAATTGATATTTCAAAAGATATGATTGATATAGCAAAAGAAATTACAAAAGGAATTGAATTTTTTGTATCTGATATGAAAAATTTTAAATTAAACAAAGAATTTGATATGATTACCAGAGAGTTTGATGGTATAAAATTTAAACAAGTTTTAGAATATGATAGAAAAAACCAAATAGGTACAACAATTTTTGATTTTGGTAAGGAAGGTATAGAGACTCATATTCAAAGAGCATACTCAGTAGAAGATATGAACAAGTATCTTTTAAATTCAGGATTTCATATAGTTGGAAGATATAAGAATTTTAAAATGGCTCCAATAGAGGATAGAACTTATAAAGTTTTTTATGTAGCAATTAAGAAGTAAATGTAAATAGTTCATTTAGAGGAACTGGTTTATTAGAATATTTAAAAGAAAAAATGAAAAAAGTATAGTTGTTGTTGGACTTCAAACTGATAAATGCATGGATGCTACAATAAAATGTGGTTTTGAACATGGATTTAATATGATAGTACCAAGTCAGACTAATTCAACTATTAATAATGAGTATTTTAGTGGAGAAGAGAGTTACAAATACTATAATCAATTTATATGGAAGGATAGATATGCTGAATGTACTGATATAGATAAAGTAATTAATATGTTAAGTAGTAAAGACTATTAGATATGTTTATATTTGGTATTATAATAAATCCAATTGCTATAATAAATAAAATACAATCAAATAATGATAACTAAGTTTTCGGAGATCTAAAGGGTTTCCTTTTTATTTTGTAAATTTTAGGATATAATTATTAATAAACAGAAAATTTGAGAATATTATAGATATTTGTCGAGGTGAAAAGATAATGAATAGATTAAAATTAGTTTTACCAATACCGGAGCATAAAGAAATGATTATGAATTATAAAAGAGAATTTATTGAAAATGGGGATAGTATGGATGGTACTGCAGGGTTGAAAAATACTGAAACTTTTGAAGAGTGGTATAGTAACTTTTGTGATAATTTAAAAGAAGAAACTGTAAGAGAGGGATTAGTTCCAGCAACAACATATATGGCTATTTCAACTGAAGATAATCGCTTAATTGGAATGATCGATATTAGACATAGCTTAAATGAGTATTTATTAAATTTTGGTGGTCATATAGGATACAGTATTAGAAAGTCAGAGAGACAACAGGGATATGCAACTGAAATGTTATCATTAGCTTTAATAGAATGTTTAAAAATTAATATAAAGAAAGTATTAATCACTTGTAATAAAGATAATGTTGCATCTGCAAAGACTATTGTTAGAAATGGTGGTATATTAGAAAATGAAGTTCTAGATGGAAATCGAATTACACAAAGGTATTGGGTAACTTTAGATTAGGGTTATATTGTAAAAGATATTCAAGAGGTAAGTAAATTGATTAGATTTTATGAGAAGCATGGCTTTGTTTTAAGTAAGTTTACAAATTTTAAAATATAATTATTGTATAAACCAGAAATGAAAGGGAGGAATAAATGTGAGTATTATAAAAAATGAAATTCCAATTTTAGAATTTGATACGGATTATCAATCTGTTATTATGCCAAATCATGAAAAGCTTGATTTACATTTACCACGAAAAGCTGTTTTTGCTTTTTTAGGTGAACATATAGATAAATATGCAAAAAATAATAAATGTGTACAAGTATCTAATTTTATTTCAGCAACAAAAATATATCCTATATATGTAACTAACTATAGAGGAGAAAATATTTGTTTGTGTCAAGCTCCAGTAGGTTCAGCACCAGCAACACAATTATTGGATTGGTTAATAGGTTATGGTGTTAAAGAAATTATTTCGGCTGGCTCTTGTGGAGCATTAGAGAATTTTCCGGAAAATACTTTCCTTATTCCTAAAAAAGCTCTAAGAGATGAAGGTACATCTTATCACTATATGATACCATCACGCTATGTTGATATTAATAAATCTGCATTAAGAGCAATTGAAAAAACATTAAAAGAGCATTCGCTAAAATATACTGAGGTTATATCCTGGTCTACGGATGGATTTTATCGAGAAACAAAAGAAAAGGTATTATATAGAAAAGAAGAAGGTTGCTCAGTTGTTGAAATGGAATGTTCTGCATTAGCTGCTTGTGCGCAAATGAGAGGAGTAATATGGGGAGAAATTTTGTTTACAGCTGACAGTCTAGCTGATATTGAGAAATATGATGCAAGAAATTGGGGAGGAGATTCATTTCAATATGCATTAAAACTTTGCTTGGATACTTTAATCAATATAGAATAGTTTAACATACAAATAATTTTTTATATAATCCAATATCAAAAAGAATAGAAAATAATGCTTTAATATATAAAATTGCGGAAAGATTAAATTATAATTCTACGTACTATTACACATGTCCTTGTACTGGAGAAAAAGCATTTAATAAGATGAAGGAAGTTCTTTCTAAAAGGCTTATTTACTTATCCACTGGCAGTGAAATAGAAGTGCAAATTACAATTATTATTAGAGTAATAATAGTGGTATTCTTCAAAATGAAATTAAAGTTAAAGGGAATATAGTGAAAATGTATTATTAAATTAAAGAATGAAATAAGGTAAGATATAGTCTAGTTAAATATAGACTATATCTTACCTTGTTTTATATATTATCCTATGCTTAGGGTAATATATTATAAGCTTTTATTGAACTAGAAATAATATCGTAACTTTTTAAATGTTCAAAGTTTAAAACTTTCGTTTCAGTTAAAGCACTTATCTCTATAGTGATATTATCAATTCCAATAGTTTTATGTGCACCAACAAATGGAGTTACTTGAATTTTTACAATAAAATTAAATGTACTATCTCCTTCGGGTCTTTGTATATTTTTCTTATTCAAATAATCATCTCATAAATACTTTTTATTAGTATTTACTAACTTTTTTCATTGATTCATATAAAGAGGTATTATTATGTAGAACTAAAAAAATACGTTTTTACTATATTTATAGTGTACAGAATGAATATTAAGTTTGGTAAAACAATATATGGTATAATAAAACAAGTAATACTTATATTAGCATATTAACTAGAAAGATTTTAAGTTGCATAAATAAATTTATTATAATTAGATTTAACATAGGTAGGAGGGAATTATGAGATATAGTATTATGAAAGAAACTGATATTGAAAAGGTTATTCCTATATACATTGATTATTATAATAATCAAGAAGGTAGTATGTGGACAACGGAAACAACTTATAAGCGTATTCATCAAGTATGGAGTAGAGAAGATTCATATTGTTTAATATTAGAAGAAGATGATAATATTTTAGGATTTGTTATTGGATATTTTGAACAATATGATGATATAAAAGCGTATGATTTAATTGAAATTGTTGTTAATCATAAATATCAGAATAAGGGAATTGGTACTGAATTTATGATGGAACTTGAGAGGTAAGTTAAGGTGCTAGGAGCATCAATGATACAATTACAAGCTGTTAATGATAAAATGCATAATCATTTTTATGAAAAGTTTAATTACAAAAATGCTGGAAATTTAATTTTAAAATCAAAGTGGCTATAAAATTAAAGAAATGGAGAAGTATATGGTAAATGGGGAATTAGAGAAACTAAATATTGAACATATTAGAATTTATGAGAGCTTTGAAAAGAAAGAAAAGTGTGCTTTATGTAGATGTATAGAGGATTTTGAAAACCAAGTACTAAATGCTATATCTACAGATTTAGTTATGGATTTAGAATTCTTCCCTAAGTTTGGGAACGAGTATACATTTTGTGATTATCATATGAGTAAAATCGAAGATATGCAAGATAAGTTAGGAATGGCTATAATGCTTAAAAAGCTTATTACATTAGAAATAAGAAAAATGGAAAGCGGACAAATTGAAAATAAAAAAACAAAACTGTTTATGAAAAAATCAAATGACAAAAAGTGCTTTGTGTGTGAGAAGGTAAATCTTAAAGCTATGAATATGGATATTGATATTACTTTAGATTTATGGAAGAATACAAACTCTTTTAGAGAGAATTTTAGATCACAACAATGTTTTTGTTTTAAGCATAATAAGTTACTTCTTAATGGTGCTAAAGATAAATTCAATAAAAATGATTTTGAAATATTTAAAGACGAAATAACTGCAGTTCAACTTAAATATTGTAAAGAGTTAGAAAATGATTTAGAATGGTTCATTAATAAATTTGACTATAGATATCAAAATGAACCCTGGTATAATTCTAAAGATTCTTTATATAGAGCAAGAGAAATATTAAAGAGAGACAATATTTAAAAATGATTGAATAGAAACTAAAGCATCGTATAGAGTAAAAAATATTTTTAAAAATGGTAAAAAATATATTGAAAAGTAGTAATTAATAACTTATAATTAACTTAAGGAAAATTGTGGGGTGAAAATTATGAACGAAAAAATCAACTTGTTTTTAGAAAATGATAATGCTTTAAAAGATATTAAGGGCTCTTGGAATATGTATGAGGTCCAAAAGAAGTGTAGTGCTTTAGCAGTTACTATTAAAAATAATAAAATTGATTCAGATAGAATTAATTTAGCTTTACAAAAAATAAAAGAAAACACATCTGTATTTTCGAATTTTAGGGGCACAAATAGATTAACTACAGCTATAGCTATTTCTCTAGAAGAGGATATGGAAAGTAGTTTAAGGGATATAATTTTTATTTACAATAAATTAAAAGAAGAATTTTCAAGTAGTGAGTACTTAATTATAGCAGCTCAAATAATTTTTAATTCTAAAGATAGAATTAATACTGATGATGCAGTAAGAAATACAAAAATTGCTTATGATTATATGAAGAAAAATCATAGATTCTTAACTGGAAGAGAGGATATTTCTTCAGCAGCTATAATTGCTACTACATCTTCAGATATTGAAAAAACATTTACTGATATTGAAGAATGTTATGAGTTAATAAAAAGAGAAAAGATTTCTTCAAGTAATAATATTCAAGCTTTATCACATATATTATCATTAATAAATTTATCTTCAAAAGATAAGTGTAAAAAAGTAATAGAAATGTATTATGTTTTAAAGGAAAATAAAGTTCCATTAAAGGATTTTTATTTACCTCTATTAGGAATTGTTAGCTTTTTAACTGACAATAAAGAAGGCTTTGCAAAGAATGTAGTTGAATTAAGTAAGGAGTTAAAAACTCATAAGGGATTTGGAAATTTTGCATTAGGAAGTCAATTAAGAAACATGCTTTCTACAGTTTTAGTATCTATGGAGTATTTAGATAATTTAGATAATGATTTAAAAGATAGTCTTATAGATAGTACAAATAATGTAGCATTAACAGTTGTTATAGCTATGCAAACAGCTATAATAGCCGCTTCTTCAGCGGCGGCAGCATCAGCAGCAGCTTCAAGTGGATCATCATCTTAATATATTGATAGTTTTCGGTTATTTATAAAGAGTAGATAGAATTTTAATATATATGATTCTATCTACTCTTTAAATTTTTAGAAGATTTTATAGAGTTATCTGTAAAACGCCATAGTATTGTACCAAATATATAAGTATTTTAAATATCAAGATATTTTTAAGAATCCTTGTATCATTATTGTCTAGATGGATTTTAAATTAAGTATATATGTTTAAAATCATATAAACCTGTTAATAATTACGATTGGTGATAATATGGATAATATTTATAAGAACTTAATTAAAAATATCTCTAAATATAAAGTAATTAATTCTAATATAAATGATAGTAATTTTATAATGTTAAAAAGTAAAACTATAGATAAATGCCCGTACTGTAAAAATAAAGAATTTATTAAATATGGTAATTATAATAAAGCCCAAAGATATAAATGTAAGAATATTAATTGTGGCAAAACTTTTACAAGTGAAATTTATAATGTATTTAGATACTCTAAAAAATTTAAACAAAAGTTTCAAGAGTATTTTTCTTTATTGAATGAAGGACTTACAATAAGGCAATGTGCAGAAAAATTAAATATAACAATTGTTACATCTTTTTTCTGGAGGCATAGATGTTTATTTGATTTAAAAATGAAATATTATATTGAAAAAATAAATAATCATGTTGAATTAAGTAAGATGATAATAACTGAGAATTTTAAAGGCTCTAGAGAACTTGAAAATAAAAAAAGAGACAAAATAGTAGTTGTAAATGCAATAAATAATATTTCAGATTCAATTCCCATTTTTGCAGCACGAAATATTTTTGGTATATATGAAGTGCGTGATAATATAATTCCTAGACTGGAGAAAGGTTCCTATGTTGTAGGACATTTTGATGGAAAGTTAAAAGCTTTTTCTGAAGCGTTTAATGAGATTTATAAAACAAAATTAAAACCACAATGTAATAATATTATAGATAAGTGTTATTCTAATAATACAAAAAGATGGCTTGTTAAATTTAGAGGAGTTGCAACTAAATATCTGGATCACTATTTATATTTTAGATTGTTCAATTATAAAAATAATAGGGAACTAATTGAAGAAAATGATGTTGATTATAAATCAATATATGAAGTGAATAGTTATATATCATGGAAGAATATAAAGTTAAAGAAGCTAAATATATAAATTTTTAAATATATAGTAGGGGTTTAATATTATATAAAATATTAAAAATAACTTGGCCAGTATTTTAAGCGTGTAGTGGCTTGTTTATTATATCTTAATTTACATGAATATAAAATTTTATTAAAAATTTTATATGAAATTAATTATTTCTTTATAAATACCTATTGTAAGAAGTATTCATATTGACTATTATACAAAACTGTTATATTAAATTGTTGTTACCAATATTTTAATATAACAGTTTTGTATAGATAAGAATTAAATAGTTTATATAAGCATCTCAATAAAGATATCAAAATATTGTTCTTGGAAATGTACTAATTCTTGAATTTGTTTTTCGGATAGTTTAGTGCCTGTAGGTACAACAACCCATTTATTTTCAATATCATTTTTTCTATGTATTATAGCAATAACTTCTCCTTCAAACTCTTGTAGGGGGATGTCTACACCCAAAACATAAGCATCTTGTTCTTCAAGATCTCCAGCCATAACTTCTGGAATATAGCCGTAATTTACAGTGTAGTAAATATATTTATGAGTAGGATGATAACTCCCTAAAGGCCTATCTATAATTACTTTTACAAATTTATTCATATAGCACTTCCTCTTAATAATATTAGATAATATATAAATTTAAGCTTATAGTTTATAATTTTTATTGGCTCCCTCTGTTTTATAGTGCATAAGAGAAGTCAATTTTACTACTCATCTCTTTTAACTTCTTCATACTTACACCTAAATATCTCATAGTTGTTTTTATATCAGAATGATTTAGTACATGTCTAACTAATTCGATATCGTGTCCTGATTCTTCATATAATGTATGAGCAAAAAGTTTTCTAAATGAGTGTGTACCAATATTTTTGTATCCTAAATAATCAGTAATAATTTTTAATTGTTGCTGCATGTTTCTTACTTTGTTTGGATAAATAAAATCATCCTTATCTAATTTGTTATTTACTGCATATTCTAATAACTTGTTATACATTGAATCATTTAAATCTCTATTTTGCCACTTACCTGTTTTTATTTCTTTTATGGCAAATTTACTTCTATTAAAATCTGAAACCTTTAAATTAACTATATCTGAAGCTCTAAATCCTAAAGTTGCTTGAAGTGCTAAAGCAAATGCCAAAGATGGATTTGGTCTAAATTTTCTTTCTCTCCCTGTGTTTTTATCATAATAACTAAAGCCTTCCTTACATAATTTGATTATTGTTTCATATTCTTCTACCTCTAATGGTCTTGTTGCTTTATAATTTTTCTTTTTACCTTCTTCTTTTATATTTTCACCAAATTTACTTGAAATTTTATCATTTAAAATTGCTCCCTCTGTTTTTTGAGCTATTTTTTTAGAAATATTGTTTGCTCCCTCTGTTTTGGGTAGATTTTCTTTAGTTTTATTAGTAAACTCATTATTTTCTTCATGTGCTTTCATTTGTTTATAAAATTCGTAGAATTTCATCATCTCTAGCATTTCATTATTTAAATTCATTTAAAATTTCCTTTCTCGTACAAATCGATTTTTACTCAAAATAAAACTGCGTGTTTTGTTTTTAAAAACTGCGTATTTTGTATTTTTATATATTTATGATACCATATAAATGGCTTAATATCAACGCTTCTATAAAAAACTGCGCACATTCGGGAATGTGCGCAGTTTTTTCTCTAGACAATATTGCTAAATTTTTATAGAAATTCATTTTTTTCTATGTTATAATTGAAGTACAAAGTTAACTAAAGTTAACTTAGTTAACTTCAGTTAACTACAATGAAATGAAAGAGGTTTTAGTATGACGAAAAATAATGATAAAATTAGCGAAAATGAAGATAAAATAGATGAAAATAATAGTGAAATAATTATTGAGAATGATGTAAATAGTATTGACTTACGACAAGAAGATAAAGAAAAAATAGAAACTAAAGGGTTAAAATTAAAAAAATCTACAAAAGAAAGATTAAATTTGCTTCAAACAAGTTTTGAAGACGCTGAAAGTATGGTAATTGCATTACTAAATCAGTATGAAATCTTTAAATTAGAGAGTAATGATAAATTTTCAGATAGAAAAGCTGAAATTGAAAGATTTAATTTCCTTATGGAGTCCATAAAAGGTTGTTTTGTTAATTCATTGGAGATGGCTACATATATAGAAGATAAATGTACAGAGAAAATTAAGGGTGAAATAAAGAAAAAGGATAGAGTTATATCTTTATTGCAGGACGAAAACAATTCTTTATTAAAAAGAATAAAAGAAAATGAGATAGAAACCCATAATAAAAGTAAAGAATTAGAAGATACAAAAGAAAGTTTTAGTAGAGTTAACTTAGCGTTAACTACAGTTGAAAAAGAATTGAATGAAAAGTCTAAAATTATTGAAAATCTACAGTTGCATATATCATCTCTTTCAGATGTAACTGCAGAAAATAGATCTTTTAAAGAAGAAAACTCTAATTTAAAGGAAAAGCTAAGAATATTAGAATCACAGTTAACTGAATCTAAAATAGATTCTCAAAGTTTTGAATATTTAAAGAAGGATAATGAAAGATATACTGTTGAAATTGCTGAATTAAGAAAGGAAAGAAATGAGTATAAAGAGTATAGCAATGGATTAAATAAACAAATACAGGAAATATTGCTTGAAAAAGCTAACGAAATAGCAAAAATTAACTTTGAAAAGGATAAAGCTTTAAAGGAATATGATGAAATTAATACTAAGGAATTAAAGGAAGCAAACGATATTATTAATAAATTAAAAGATGAATTATATGAGATGAAGTTAACTATGAATCAAATAAAAAATGGAAAATAGTTTTAATATAAAAACACTAGGGGATTAGCCTAGTGTTTTTTTGTTAACTATACTAGAAAGTCGTAGTTCACCATTATCTAAAACTCTTATAAACCATTTAAAATCTGTATTATTTATACTATTTTCAAAGGTTATTATATTTTTTTGTGGTAATATAGGGATTAGTATTGTTTCGCTTGTACTATTTTGAGCATTTATAAAAATAGAACCTTCATAATCGGTAAAATAAGACCAAAGAGTACTTAAATCAAGGGTTAATGTATTTGGTAAATCAGTTGAAAATGGACAAATTAATTCCTCTCTATTTTTAGTGTTTTTTATTATTATCATAGAAAAGCTTACTTTATCGTAATCTTTAGATGAAAAATAAAGAACTAATTTATTATTATTCTTAATACATTTTTCTAATGAGATTTTTTTAATATATGATGACTTCATATAATTACTCATTGCAAAAGACAAGTTTATTCCTCCTTTTATAATTGTTATTAATAAATATATTATGCAAAAGTTTAAAAATAGACATAAAATATTAAAATTATAAAAATAATATTTATGTGGCAATTATATTGCATAATATTATGTGTAAGGAGTGATTTTTTTGCCTATTGCACTTGTTACGGCTTTAATATCCGCTGGAGGATTAGTGTTAGGTTCGGCAATTGGAGCTATTTGTAGTTGGTTTATAAGCAAATTTTCCTTGCATGAACAAAAGAGGCTTCAAAAAGAAAATTTAAATTATCAACAACAATGTAAATGTGAAGAAAAGTATGTTAATGCAAATATTATTAGATTGGATTTTTGTAATGCAATATACCAAAGTATAAGATATTTACAAAAAGAAGATAATTATTCTTTTTATAACTCTATACCTATTTATAAAGAATACCACAAAATAGTTGCATCTTTATGTGGAGAGTATTCTTTAAAGGAGTTAAGCTATATATATCAACTATATGGAATTTTAGAAGAATGTTCTAAGAAGGTTGAGTTTTACTGGAACAATGGTTCTGTAGATGGTATTATTGTTAGAAATGCCTATAAAAATGTTTTGGAAAAAATTTATGGAAGTAATTATTTAAAAGTTTTATCTAAGAATATTGACTATATAAGTTATAAGGAGCTATATAATGATTCTTTGATGAAAGAGGGATATAGAAATGTTCTTAAGTCTTTAGATGAAATTTGCAACTCGGAACATGAAAAATAAAAGATGATGAATATACTCATCATCTTTTATTTTATTTCAACATCTCAATCATCAAATCTAAAGTGTTTTTTGTTCTTTTTAAATTATCTATATAGTCAGCTATGTGATGCTTATAATAATAAACACCGTCATCAGTAATAGAATAGATTTTTTTACTTCTTTTATTTAAGAAATCATCACCTGTCCATTTACTTATGACATAACCTTTGCTTTCAAGATCGTATAATGTCTCATAAATTGTACTAGAGGATACTGGAAATGGTAAATTTGAACTTTGAAATACATCTTTAAATGCTTCAAGCACCTTATTACCAAATATAACTTCTCCTTTTGATAATTCTTTTAATATATAAAATGAATATAGCATTTTTGTATTAACAACATTTCTAGGTGCTATAAGTCTATTTCGATTGGTATTCATACTTGTATCACTCCTTAGATTACAATATATGATTATAATAACAAAAAATATAAATGATGTCTAATTATAAAGAATATATTCAGATTAGTGAACATAAAAAAGTAAAGTTGAATATTATATATTAAAGTACCAATGATAGGAGATGGGAAACATGTCAAAGAAGTGTTGTTGCAGAAGAAACAATTGCTGCCAAAATAATTGTTGTTGCACTTGTTGTACTCCTTGCAATTATAACAATTGCGGATGCGGCGGTTACGGAGGTTGTGGCGGCTATGGCGGCTATGGTAATTGTGGCGGCTGGGGCGGCTGCGGAGGCTGTGGCTGTGGCGGCTGGGCTTGGTGGATAATTTTATTATTATTCTTCGGTGGCGGTTGCTGGTAATTTATAGCTTAGTGTACCAAAAAGTGTATCAAATTTTTGGTGCACTTTTTTATTTATAATAAATTTATTTGCAATATTAGGGGAAAACTATTTTAGAAAGAAACTCTAGAGGTGTTGTATGATGAAAAAAAATACAGTTCTATTTAGCTTAATTTTAATTATTTTAATAGCTTTAAATTGTAGTATGGCATATTCAGAACCAGCTGACGTTAAAGAAGAAAACGAAAGTGCAGAACAGAATGAAAATATAGAAAATGAGCCATATAAAACTTTAGAAGAGTTGAAAAAGGAATTAAAAGAGGAAAGGAGACAAATAGACCAACAAAGGCTAGAGGAAATTAGGAAAAAAGAACAAGAAAAGAGAGAAGAGTTAGGAGAGAATGAAAGTGAAAATGTAGAAAAAAAGGATGAGGATAATAAGGATGATAAGAAAGAAAAGAAAAGTAAAGAAAGTGAGTATATACCTTCTTTAATAGTAAGATTGAGGGGAAAGCACTCAACTAAATATTTATGCTCATATCATTTTGTTATAGAAAATGAAAATACTGAGAGTGAGCTAGATAAAACTAACTTTGACGATTATCAACTGCTTTTAAAAAAGCCTTCTTTAAAAGTTAGAGCTGGAGAGGTGATAAACTTTGAATTTAGTGAAGAGCCTATAAAAGTTAGAGCTTACATATGGGATGATGAAATTAAAGAATTAGAAATGAAGAGAGGAACTATAAGAGTTCCGGAGTTAGATAAAAAAATAGTAGTTGGAGTTGAAGGGACTTATAAAAATGGGAAAATACTTTATGCTGTTGTTTTAGATATTAGAGGATAAAATCATATTTAAAATACAGTGAAAAATAAATATCTATATGGAGGTAACTAAAGAATTATGAGTAATGAAAATTATGGAAAAGATATTGATCAACAATTAAAATGTATAAGTGTAACTGAAGAAGAAAAACAAGGAGATAATGAAGAAGAAAAACTAAAAAAAGAGCAAGCAAAAGTTTCTGAAATTAAAGAATTAGGAACAAATAATATGACAGGTCCTGATCAAAGCATTCAAATATTACCGATAATAGGTCAAATAGAAGGGCATGTAGTTTTACCACCTCAAACTAAAGCTACAAAATATGAACATATAATACCACAATTAATTTCAATGGAGCAAAATGATAAGGTAAAAGGTATACTAATTGTATTAAATACAGTAGGTGGTGATGTTGAGGCTGGTTTAGCAATAGCAGAAATGATATGTTCTTTATCAAAACCAACAGTTTCAATTGTAATTGGAGGCGGACATTCTATAGGCGTTCCATTAGCAACATCTGCAGATTATTCATTTATTACTCCGTCAGCTACAATGATAGTTCATCCTGTTAGAATGAATGGGTTTGTTATTGGTGTTGCTCAAACATTCCATTATTTTAAGAAAATGCAAGAGCGAATAAATAATTTTATTGTTAGGACATCAAAAATAGATAAAGATGAGTTAGAACGTATGATGTTAAAATCAGATGAATTACTAAACGATATGGGAACAATTTTAATTGGTCAACAAGCTGTTGAATGTGGTTTAATAGATAATGTTGGTGGCATAAAAGATGCCTTAGATAAATTAGATGAACTTATAAGAGAAGATCAATAAAAGATAAATAAAATAAAAGAAAAAGAAATTCCTGTAAAAGGAGTTTCTTTTTTAGTTGAAATGTGTTTAAAATATTTATAAGCTATAATATAATAAAATTTGCTAAAAATGATGTTTTTTTAATATAGAGGTGATTTGATGGGAACAGGGAGTAAAAAAAGAAATTTGAAAAAGAAAGGTAGTGAATCTACTGAAAAGAAGGGCGATGTTAAAGCGGTATTATATATAGCTATAGGAATATTATTAGCATTTTCAACTTATACAGATTTAGCAGGTATTTTATCTGTATTATCCAGAAGAACTATGTATAACGTTTTTGGGGTGGTAGTATATCTTATACCAGTGTATCTTATTTATTTTGGAATAGATACAATAAGGTCTAAGGGGACGATAAAATATTCTAGGAGATTTTTTAGTATTACTTTATTAGCTATTGTTATTTGGTTATTTTGTAGTACAATGTCCATTCAGTTTATGAGTGGATCTGCATATAATAATGAAGGTTTTTTAGAAATGATTAAAAAAATGCATTTTTCGGATAATTATTCTCTTCATGGAGGATTTTTTGGTTTTTTAATTACATATCCGTTATCGAAGCTTATTGGGTATATAGGAAGTTATATACTGTATAGCACCTTGATTTTAATAGGTATGATATTGCTAATGGATATAACTTTATATGATGTTTATATAAAGGTTAAGAAGATGATAACTACATTTATAGGTATTGGATTCTCGAAAAACGAAAATAAGGAAAATAATAAAGTAAATACTAAAAGGAAAAGAGAAAAGGTTATTAGTAATGATACTATTGAAGTTGTTGTTCCGGATGTTGCAAATGAAAAGGAAGAATTTATAAAGGGAATAAATAATAAAATACAAATACTAGACTTTATGAAAAATTCAGAGCTTCAAGATTCTAATCCTCTTCAGGATTTTAATTTAGAAAATACTGAAGTTTATAACAAAAATAATTTTGTAGAAAATGAAAATAATAATTTAAAGAAGCATAATAAAAATTTATCTCATGAAGATAAAGAAGTTTTAAGTAAAGAGATAGAACATTCAATAAATCAAGTAGGTGAAAGTATTAAAAAGGATTATTTGTTTCCTACTATGGATTTATTAAATGTAAATTCTAAACTTAAATTAAAAAATGAAGATAAAAAAGATTTAATTGAAAATGCAAATAAATTAGAAGAAACACTTTCTAATTTTGGAGTAGAAGCTAAAGTAGTACAAGTTACTAAAGGACCTTCTGTAACAAGATTCGAATTACAACCAAGTCCAGGAGTTAAAGTATCTAAAATAGTAAATTTACAAGATGATATTGCTTTGGGGTTAGCTGCTGATGGAGTTAGAATGGAAGCACCAATTCCAGGAAAAGCAGCTATTGGTATTGAAGTGCCTAATAAGAAGCAATCTCCAGTATTTTTAAGAGAAGTTCTTGATTCTAAGGAATTTACAAGTACTAATAAAAATTTAGCTTTTGCATTAGGTAAGGATATCACTGGAAAATGTATTGTTGGTGATTTAAGTAAAATGCCACATATGTTAATAGCTGGGGCAACAGGCTCTGGAAAATCTGTTTGTATAAACTCTCTTATAATAAGTTTGTTATATAAATATTCACCTGAACAAGTTAAGCTTCTTATGGTTGATCCAAAAGTTGTTGAATTAAGTGTTTATAATGGAATACCACATTTATTAATTCCTGTAGTAACAGATCCTAAAAAAGCTGCTGGAGCTTTGAATTGGGCAGTTAATGAGATGAATAAAAGATATAACTTATTTTCACAAATGAAAGTTAAAAATATAGGATCCTATAATAATTTATTTGAAAAAGGTGAAATACAAGAAAAGTTACCTTATATAGTAGTTATTGTAGATGAACTTGCAGATTTAATGATGGCATGTCCAAATGATGTAGAAGATTATATTTGTAGATTAGCACAGATGGCTAGAGCGGCAGGTATGCATTTGATTATAGCTACTCAAAGACCATCAGTAGATGTTATAACAGGGGTTATAAAGGCCAATATACCATCAAGGGTTTCTTTTGCTGTTTCTTCTGGAACAGACTCAAGAACTATACTTGATCAAGTTGGAGCAGAGAAGTTGCTAGGAAGAGGGGATATGCTTTACTATCCTATTGGTGAAAACAAGCCAGTTAGAGTTCAAGGGGCATTCATTTCTGAAGAAGAGGTTGAAAATGTAGTTGAATTTATAAAGCAGGCTGATGAAGATATGGATTATTCAGAAGATATATTAAATCATATAAACAATGAAGTTAATACTGAAGCTGTAATAACTAATGAGGGTGATGAGTTATTGGAAGAAGCAATGAAGATAGTTATTGAATATCAGCAAGCTTCAACATCATTTATCCAAAGAAAACTAAGAGTTGGATTTAATAGGGCGTCTAGGATAATGGATGAATTAGAAGAGCGTGGGGTTATTTCAGAGAAAGATGGAAGTAAACCAAGACAGGTGTTAATTGAAAAAGAAGATGTGTATGATAATCAATAGTATAAAATACTTGTAAATATAATGTAGTTAAATTACAATAAGTATTATTATTTGAACTTAGGAGGAAATTATTTTGGAAAAATATAAAGTTGGAATGGTTAGCTTAGGGTGTGATAAAAATAGAGTTGATTCTGAATTAATATTAGGATCTATAAACAAATATTATGAGATAACTAATGATGCAAAAGAAGCTGACATAATTATTGTTAATACATGTGGATTTATAGAAAGTGCAAAGCAAGAATCTATAGATACAATTTTAGAAATGGCAGAATATAAAAATAAATATAATTGTAAGATGCTTATTGCTACAGGATGTTTAACTCAAAGATATGGAGATGAGTTATTAGAGTTAATTCCAGAAATAGATATATTAATTGGTGTTAATGATTATATGAAATTACACAAGTTAATATTAGATTTTATAAAGGATCACAAAAGAATTTCATCAGCTTCATATAGTGATGAAGGGATAAATGAAGGTATTAGATTATTAACAACTAAAAATCATACTGCTTATGTAAGGATTGCTGAAGGTTGTAATAATTTTTGTACTTACTGTATAATTCCTAAAATTAGAGGGAAGTTTAGAAGTAGATTAGAAAAAAATATTTTAGATGAAATAAAAATGTTAGCTGATAATGGCGTTAAGGAAATAATCTTAATTGCTCAAGATTTAACTGATTATGGAGTTGATATTTATGGCAAAAGAATGCTTCATGATTTAGTATCTAAGATATCTAAAATTGAAGGTGTTGAATGGATAAGACTTTTATATTGTTACCCTGAAGAAATTACTGATGAATTAATTGAAGAAATAGCAAATAACGAAAAAGTTGTTAAGTATTTAGATTTACCAATTCAACATATCAGTAGTAGTGTTCTAAAACAAATGGGAAGAAGAACTAATAAAGAAGCTATTATAAATAAAATAGAGACTTTAAGAGCTAAAGTCCCAGGGATAGCGTTAAGAACATCTTTAATTGTTGGATTCCCGGGAGAAACAGAGGAAAACTTTGAAGAATTAGAGAAGTTCTTAGAGGAATATAAGTTAGAAAATGTAGGAGTTTTTGCTTACTCTCAAGAAGAAGATACTCCAGCAGCTAAAATGGAATGTCAAGTTGATGAAGAGGTTAAAATAAATCGTCAAAAGAATCTTATGGCCCTTCAAAGAAAAGTTGTTAAAGCTCAAAATCAATTGAAAATAGGAAATATTTATGATATTATTATAGATGGAAATAATGGAGAATATTACACTGGAAGAAGCTACGAAATGGCTCCAGAGATTGATGGTCTTATTTATATAAAAAAAGAAAAATCGTTAAATTTAGGTGATATAGTAAAAGTTAAGATTCATGATGTTATGGAGTACGATTTAATGGGAGAGGTTTTAGATGAATTTAGCAAATAAACTGACAATGATTAGAATATTTTTAGTTCCTGTCTTTTTGATTTTTATAACTGTAAAAGATATTCCTTATGGGTCAATAATAGCTACTGTTGTGTTTATCGTAGCATCATTAACTGATCAATTAGATGGTCATATAGCTAGAAGTAGAAATCAAATAACTAATTTCGGAAAATTTATGGATCCGTTAGCAGATAAATTATTAGTAACAGCAGCATTGGTTTCTCTAGTTGAACTTAAATTAGTGCCTGGTTGGGCTGTAGTTGTTATTCTTGCAAGAGAGTTTGCGGTATCTGGATTAAGAACATTAGCTGCTTCAGATGGTATAGTTATAGCAGCTAGCTGGTGGGGAAAAATTAAAACAGTAACACAGATGATAGCAATATTACTATTGTTAATAAAGGTAAATATTAATTCATCTTTAAGTGCAATTAATTTTGTAAATAACAATAGCTTCCTAAGTGGTTTCTTTGCTTATGTACCAGAAACTATTATGTTTATAGCTGTTTTAATAACAATTATTTCAGGTGTTGATTATTTTGTGAAAAATAAAAATGCTATTTCTATGAAATAGATGTTTAAAAGTGGAGTAAATGGATATAATTTTAAAAAAAGGTTCCTTCTATATTTTATAGTAGGAACTTTTAATATATAAAAAAAGATAATAAATGTTGACTATAAATTAAATATAAATTATAATTTATTCATAGAAGAACAAATGTTCATGAAAGGGTGGTTATTTTATGGCAAATATAGATGAAAATAAGTTAAAAGCAATTGAGAATGCGATGAGTCAAATTGAAAAGCAATTTGGTAAAGGTTCTATAATGAAATTAGGTGAGCACAGTACTTTGAATATAGATTCAATTTCAACTGGTTGCCTTGATTTAGATATAGCTTTAGGAATTGGTGGAGTTCCTAGAGGAAGAATAATAGAAGTTTACGGTCCAGAAAGTTCAGGTAAGACAACAGTTGCATTACACATTGCTGCAGAAGCTCAAAAATTAGGTGGAGCAGTAGCTTTCGTAGATGCTGAACATGCATTAGATCCTAGTTATGCACGAAATTTAGGTGTAGACACAGAAAGTCTTATTGTATCTCAGCCAGATACAGGAGAACAAGGTCTTGAGATTGCTGAAGCATTAGTTAGATCAGGAGCTATAGACGTTCTTGTAGTTGACTCGGTTGCAGCCTTAGTTCCAAGAGCCGAAATAGAAGGTGAAATGGGAGACTCTCATGTTGGTTTACAAGCTAGATTAATGTCTCAAGCATTAAGAAAGTTAACAGGTACAATTAACAAATCTAAATGTGTAGTTATCTTTATAAACCAATTAAGAGAAAAAGTTGGAGTTATGTTTGGAAATCCAGAAACAACTACTGGTGGTAGAGCTCTTAAGTTCTATTCAAGTGTAAGAATGGATGTTAGAAGAATAGATTCAATAAAACAAGGTGATGAAATTGTTGGTAACAGAACAAGAGTTAAGATAATGAAAAATAAAGTTGCTCCTCCATTTAAGCAAGCTGAATTTGATATTATGTACAATGAAGGAATTTCTAGAACAGGTAATATTGTTGATGTTGGTGTTAAAGAAAATATTGTTCAAAAGAGTGGAGCTTGGTTCTCTTATGGTGATATAAGATTAGGTCAAGGTAGAGAAAATGCTAAACAATATTTAAAGGAAAATCCAGAAGTTGCATTAGAAATAGAAAATAAGATAAGAGCAAAGCACGAGTTGCCTTTAATGGAAGATAAAAGTAAAAAGATAGATAAAAAAGAAAATAAATAAGTAATAATAAGGACTATATAATTAATATTAATTATATAGTCCTTTAATATATATTATTCAAATAGGAAATACTAAAAATGAAGGATATAGATGTATTTTCTTATATCTATATACCAATCAACTAATCTTGACATAATTTTGTTTTTAAGGTAAAATAATAACAAATACTGGTTTATCATATTCAAAGGGACAGTGAGAATAATATGACACCTAGACGTTCTCTATTCAAATATAAATAGAGATTTTACGAGGAGGTGTTAGTTTGGATAATATATTACCAATGATATTGGTCGATATTTTATTATTAGTAGTATTCGGTTTTATCGTATACAAAGCTATACAAAAAGCCACACAAAAGAAGGTTTTATTTTTAGAAAAAGAAGCAGATGATTTAGTAGAAAAAGCTAAGAAAGAAGCAGAAGCAACTAAAAAAGAAGCTATTTTAGAGGCTAAAGAAGAGGTTCACAGACTAAGAAATGATTTAGACAGAGATTCTCGAGAGAGAAGAAATGAAATTCAAAGGCTTGAAAGAAGAATTCTTCAAAGAGAAGAATCTTTAGACAAAAAGAGTGATCTTTTAGAAAAGAAAGAAGAAACTATCAATAAGAGATTGCAAGAAATTGATCAAATGGAAGAAAACGTTCAGCAGTTATACGTAAAAAGAAGAGAAGAATTGGAAAGGATTTCCAATTTAACAACGGAAGAAGCGAAAGAAATTCTTCTAGGAGAAGTTAGAAAAGAAGTTTCTCACGATGCAGCTTTATTGATTAAAGAAATTGAGTCAAAAGCTAAAGAAGAGGCTGATAAAAAGTCTAGAGAAATTATAACTACTGCGATTCAAAGATGTGCAGCGGATCATGTATCTGAATCAACAGTTCATGTGGTTGCATTGCCAAATGATGAAATGAAAGGCAGAATTATTGGAAGAGAAGGTAGAAACATAAGAACACTCGAAACATTAACAGGAGTAGATTTAATAATTGATGATACTCCAGAAGCTGTTATTTTATCTAGCTTTGATCCTATAAGAAGAGAGGTAGCTAGAATAGCACTTGAAAAATTAATTGTAGATGGAAGAATACATCCAGCTAGAATTGAAGAAATGGTTGAAAGAGCCAAAAAAGATGTTGAAAATGATATTAAAGAAGAAGGCGAACAAGCGACTTTAGAAACAGGAGTACATGGTTTACATCCTGAAATTATAAGACTTTTAGGAAGATTGAAGTATAGAACTAGCTATGGTCAAAATGTTTTAAAACATTCAATAGAAGTTGCATACTTAGCAAGCGTTATGGCTTCAGAACTAGGTCTTGATGTAAATTTAGCTAAAAGAGCAGGTTTATTGCATGACATTGGTAAGGCAATAGATCAAGAGCAAGAAGGTCCTCACGCTTTAATAGGAGGAGATTTTGCTAAAAAGTATCATGAATCACCTTTAGTGGTAAACGCTATTGCAGCTCACCATGGCGATGTAGAAATGATGTCTTTAGAAGCTGTTTTAGTTCAAGCGGCTGATGCAATATCAGCAGCAAGACCAGGAGCAAGAAGAGAAACGCTAGAAGCTTATATTAAGAGATTAGAGAAACTTGAAGAAATTGCAAATTCTTATGAGGGCGTAGATAAGTCATATGCCATTCAAGCTGGAAGAGAAATTAGAATTATGGTTAAACCAGAACAATTAGACGATGCTGGTTCAATAGAGTTAGCTCGTAATTTAGCTAAGAGTGTTGAAGAACAATTAGAGTATCCAGGGCAAATTAAGATCAATGTAATAAGAGAAATAAGAGCTGTGGATTTTGCTAAATAAATAAATAAAAAATACATTTTGTATGAGTACAAAATGTATTTTTTTTATTTATAAAAATTTTTTTGAAATTAAAGAAGGAGATTTAAGTATTTTGTAGAATATATAATCATATAAGTAACTATATGTTATTAGATGTAAACGATTTTAAAATCAGGAGGTAGAAATACAAATGGAAGTATTAAAAGTATCAACAAAATCTAATCCAAATTCAGTGGCAGGTGCGTTAGCAGCAATAATTAAAGAAAAGAATATTGTAGAAATACAAGCTGTAGGTGCAGGTGCAATAAATCAAGCGGTAAAGGCTATAGCAATTGCAAGGGGCTTTGTAGCACCAAGCGGAAGAGACATAGTATGTGTGCCTGCCTTTACAGATATAGAAATTGATGGAGAGGAAAGAACTGCTATAAAACTAATAGTTCAACCTAGATAAACATATAAGAAAACGATTTGAGAATAAAAAATGCTTAACTTTTTTATTAAAAAGTATTTTAGTATTGAAATTCTTTGAAAGACGTTATATAATGTAATCGTTAGATATATAATATATTATACGTAAAGAGGTGTGTTTAATGGTATCTAAAGAAGTAATAGTAAACAATGGAACTGGTTTACATGCAAGACCAGCGACTTTATTAGTTAAAAAGGCTTCATCTTTCAAATCAGATGTAAGCATTGAGTTTAACGGAAAGAAAGCTAATGTTAAAAGCTTAATCGGTGTTTTATCTTTAGGAGTTACTAAAGGAGCTAACATCACAGTTACTGCTAGTGGTGATGATGAAACTTTAGCAGCTGAAGAAATCGCTAAATTAATCGAAACTTTAGAAGACTAAAATAAAAAAAGTGCTTTATGCACTTTTTTTTATTTTGTTAATTTTTATGTAGTGGAATTAATTATTATTTATTGTTTTAAAAATATTACATCTAAATAAAAGTGAAATCAAATCGATTGCGCCGACTAAGATTAAAATATATATTATTCTAAAAATAATAACGTTATTACCTACTAAAGAAGCGATAATATTAGTGCTGAAAAGGCCGATGCCACCACAATTAAATGAACCTAATAAAACAAGAATAGCAGAGAGTTTGTCAAAGAGATTTAATTTACACATAATAATTCCTCCGTATTATATATTTATATAAAATAATATGAAATTTTTTTTGAAATTATAACTTACAAACTAAATAAAAATATGATATAATACGAATTATATTAAATGAATGATAAAAAATATTCGGAGGTATTCAAATGACAAACTTATACAATTCGCCATTAAACTCAAGATATGCATCAAAGGAAATGAGTTATATATTTTCTGATGATATGAAATTTTCAACTTGGAGAAAGCTATGGGTTGCATTAGCTGAAGGTGAAAAAGAGTTAGGCTTAAATATTACTGATGAACAAATAAATGAATTAAAGTCTAATATAGATAATATAAATTATGAAGAAGCTATTAAGAAGGAAAAGGAAGTTAGACATGATGTTATGAGTCATGTTCATGCTTATGGATTACAATGTCCAAATGCAAAGGGAATAATACATTTAGGAGCTACAAGCTGCTATGTTGGTGATAATACTGATATAATAATAATGAGAGATGCTTTATTATTAACTAAGAAAAAAATAGTAACTGTATTATATCACCTTTCTAATTTTGCAATGAAATACAAAGATATGCCAACTTTAGGGTTTACACATTTCCAACCTGCTCAATTAACTACAGTAGGTAAAAGAGCTTCTTTATGGATGCAAGATTTAGTTTTAGATATAGAAAACATTGACTTCTTATTAACTAAATTAAAATTAAGAGGAGTAAAAGGAACAACTGGTACTCAAGCTAGTTTTATGAATTTATTTGAAGGTGATGAAGCTAAAGTTAAAGCGTTAGATACATATGTTGCTGAAAAAATGGGATTTGATAAAAGTTATGGAGTAACTGGTCAAACATATCCTAGAAAAGTAGATTCTATAGTTTTAAATACATTATCTGAGGTTGCTCAAAGTGCATACAAGTTTAGTAATGATTTAAGATTATTACAAAGTATGAAAGAGGTTGAAGAACCGTTTGAAAAGCATCAAATAGGATCATCTGCAATGGCTTATAAGAGAAACCCTATGAGAAGTGAAAGAATTGGTGCCTTAGCTAGAACTGTAATTGTAAATGCGTTAAATCCTGCTATAACAGCTTCTACACAATGGTTTGAAAGAACTTTAGATGATTCAGCTAATAAGAGAATATCTGTTGCGGAAGCGTTCTTAGCTTTAGATGGAGTATTAAACTTATATATTAATATAGCTGAAAATATGGTTGTATATGATAAAGTAATTGCTAGTCATGTTAATAATGAATTACCTTTCATGGCTACAGAAAATATAATGATGGAATCAGTTAAAAAGGGCGGAGATAGACAAGAATTACACGAAAGAGTAAGAGTTCATTCTATGGCTGCATCTCAAAGAGTTAAAGGTGAAGGTTTAAATAATGATTTAATAGAAAGAATTATAGCAGATGAATCATTTAATTTAAGTGAAGAAGAAATTTTAGCTATTATAGATCCACAAAAGTTTGTTGGAAGAGCTCCAAGCCAAGTTGTTGAATTTATAGAAGAGTATGTAGAACCGGTTATAAGAGATAATAAAGATGCTCTTGATATAAAAAGTGAAATAAATGTATAAATATTAACATAAGACTCGTTCAGGGCATAATCATATGTCAGGAACGAGTTTTTTTATTAAAATCATATTCGTAGTAATCTAATTAATTGAGAAAACATATTTATATAGTAATAAGGGTATGAGGAGAATATTACTATGAATAGTGTATATAGACTTATGTTAAATAATAAAGCTTTTGATGATATAGTAGAAAATTTAATAAACAACAAAAAGGTTGCAATAATTAAGCAAGGAAATGACTTAGAGGAACTTATTATATATTTTAAAGAATTTATAATTAATAAATTTGATAAAGATAGTTTGAATATAGAAATTGATAAAATTATAAGTGATACTAATTATAAGAATTTAGAAGTAAAAAAAATGATAGTTCTTAGAAGGCAAATTGTTAATAATGCAGAAAATATTATTAAAATATTCTCTGGATTTATTGATAAAGATTCTATAAAATACTCTTTAAATGATTTATATTCAATAACTCAGAAAAATATTGAATTTAAAGATAAGGAGTTTGAATATTATTCTTTATTAAGTAAAGCTCCTGTAATAAGTGAAAATGATAGTTTAACTATAATAAAAAAGGTAAAAGAATTAATAAAAAATAATTGTGTAAATACCTTTATAAGATATAAAAAATTTAATAGTAATAAGAGATTTGATGTGCTTAGGGATGATATTCAAGAAAATTGTATTGATGATATAATTAAAAAATTAAGTGGAGTGTTAAACAATACCTTTGCATTTATACCACCAATTTATTTTAATGATTATACCAGTGATTTTCAGGAGGATAAAGTTTATTATAAAAATTATAGTAATGATCAGATTAAGGAAATAGCTAAAAATGTGAACTATAAGCATAATAAGAATATATTGGATGATATAGAAAGGTTAAAATGGTATAAGTACATTGGAATAAAAAGATATAAGGAAATGATTAATGAGAAAAAGAAAAGATATGAGGAGTATAATGAGAAGGAAGAGTTAATATATAATCAATATATAGAAAACATAGAAAATTTAAAGCTTTTTTCTAATTCATTCTCTTTCGTAAAAAAGGTATTTAAAAATGAAGTTTTAGATAAAATAAATAATTGTATTATAAATGAAGAAGAGTTATATAATTATATTTTATATATAAAAGAAACGTTATCTATTTATAAAGATTATTTAACGTTAGAAAAGAAGGTGAAGAGGTTAGATGAGGAATTAATTAAAATTTTAGAATATATATATGAAAAAATAGATGATAAGAGAGAGTTAATCAATATATTAGAATTTATAGAAAATTACTATTTTTATAAACAGATAGAATATGTAGAAAATGAAAGAGCAGATACTATAAATTCTTATAATAAAGTATATGAAAAGATAAATAAATTAAATGAATCATTAAAATCCTATAACAAAATTCTAATACAAGCTTTAAGAGAAAGTTGTATTAAGGGGATAAAAGGTTTTTGTGAAAGAAAAAATATAAAACTTGATAGTGTTAATGTAGATAAGTTATGTGATAATAGATATAATGAAGAAAATGGTGAATTGTTATTAAATATATTTCCTATATTAATTTTAGATGAGGATCAATATAAACAATGTAAAGATAAGATAGATGAAAAATTTGATTTAATTGTAAGTCAGTCAGAATTGAATAATCAAATAGAGGAGAAGAATGTTAAAGAAAATAAAAAATGTAATGAAAGATTAGATAGAAATATTTTTAAAATGCTTAATAATTTAGGATATACTATTTTTAGGGAAGATGATGATATTTCAGTAATATATGTTAATTTTAATAAGGAAAAAAATAAAATCATATATATAAATAATAAAGAGTTTTTTGACTATGAAGAACTTATTAAAATAATAGATTTAATTAATTCGGAGGATAAAATAATTTTTGTGTGGTATAGAAATTGGTGGTTAAGTAAAAATGATGAAGTAGAAAAAATACACAAATTAATAAATGAATAATAAAAAAATAAGGGGTATCTAAAATAAGATATCTCTTATTTTTTTATTAAATTTGAACTATATCATTAAAATATGATAAAATTAGTGAATGAAATGAATAATCAAAGGAGAAAAAAATGAATTTATTAAACATTGAAAATATTAGTAAAACTTATAGTGAAAAAATACTATTAAATAATGTATCTTTTGGTATAAATGAAGGAGATAAGATTGGAGTTATAGGTTTAAATGGTAGTGGAAAATCTACTTTGTTAAAAATTGTAACTGGTAAGGATGAATTTTTTGAAGGAACTTTAACTAAGGGTAAAGGTGTTAGGATAGAGTATTTAGAACAAAACTCACCCTTTGATTTAGATGCAACTGTGCTTCAGCAAATATTTAAAGGTGATACTCCTGAAATGAAATTGTTAATGGAGTATGAAGAGTTATTGGAAAAAATGAGTTCTAATGGTTTTAATGAAGAGGATAATAATAGACTGATTAAAATTCAAGAAAAAATAGATACTTTAAATTTGTGGAACTTAGAAAGTGAAGTAAAGGTAATACTAAATAAACTTGGAATAAAGGATTATACACTGAAAATGGGTTCTTTATCAGGTGGTCAAAAGAAAAGAGTATTTTTAGCTTCTGCATTAATCAAACCTTGCGAATTATTAGTTTTAGATGAGCCTACAAACCACTTGGATTCAGATTCTATAGAGTGGTTAGAAGAATATTTAAATAATAGAAAAGGAGCTCTATTAATGATTACTCATGATAGATACTTCTTAGATCGAGTATCTAATAGGATATTGGAGTTAGATAGAGGTAATATCTATCAATATGTAGGTAATTATAGTGACTTCTTAGAGAAAAAGGCTGAAAGGTTAGAAGTAGAATCAGTATCAGAGGAGAAAAGACAAAAGTTAATTCAAAAAGAATTACAGTGGGTTAGAAGAGGTGCTAAAGCTAGAACAACAAAACAAAAAGCTAGACTTCAAAGATTTGATGAGTTAGTTAATCAAGATTATATAGCGCAAAAGCCAAGTGTTGAAATGTCTTTCATAGGTACTAGATTGGGTAAGAAGATTATTGAGATGCATAACATATGTAAGGGTTATGGAGATAAAAATCTTATAAATGATTTTAACTATACCATTTTAAAGGAAGATAGAATAGGTATAATAGGAAATAATGGTGTTGGTAAGACGACTCTCTTAAGTTTAATAAGAGGTTCAATTAATCCTGATAGAGGAGAGGTTGAGGTTGGAGAAACTGTAAAAATAGCAACATTTACTCAAGATGATTCTCATATGGATTTAACTATGAAGGCTATTGATTATATAAGGGAAGGTGGAGAGTGGATACCAACAGAGGATGGTAGTAAAATAAGTGCTTCTCAATTGGCGGAAAGATTCTTATTTGATGGAACAATGCAGTATACTATGATTGAAAAACTATCAGGAGGAGAGAGAAGAAGATTACACTTAATGAGGGTTCTAATGGAGGCTCCTAATGTTCTTATACTAGATGAGCCTACAAATGATCTTGATATAGAAACTCTAAAAATATTAGAGGATTTTATTGATGAATTTGTTGGTGTTGTAATAGTTGTATCTCATGATAGATATTTCTTAGATAGAATTTGTAATAAGATTTTTTCTTTTGAGAATAAAGGATTAATTAATATATATAATGGAAATTATAGTGATTATTTAATAAATAGAGAAATAAAGTTCTTGAAGGAAAAAGGTGAACAGGGGAATAAGGTAGAATCTACTAAGAAAAAAGAGTACGTTAAGAATAAAGATGAAAGACCTAAGTTTACTTTTAAGGAACAAAAAGAATTTGAAAATATTTATAATGATATTGAGGCTATAGAATTAAAAATAGCAGGGATAGAAGAGGAAATGGAGAAAAACTCTAGTAGTTATGGTTTGTTAAATGAATTGGATCAGGAAAAGGGAAAATTAGAAGAGGAGCTGCTAGAAAAATATGAGCGTCAAGAATATTTAGAGGAGATTGCTAAAAGAATAGAGGAATATAATAATAATAGAGTATAAATCGTTGACAAGATAAGCAGTTTCTGATAATCTTGATTAGGTCATAATAAATGTTTCTTAGGAGGAAAAAATGGAAAACACGCAAAAGATAAAAATTGTTACTGCTGATCCGTCAGCATTAGGTTTATTTGGACTAGCTATAATTACTTTAGTTGCTTCATCTCAAAAATTAGGGTGGACTTCAGGAGTATCTTTAGTATTGCCATGGGCTATATTCTTAGGAGCAACAGCTCAATTATTTGCTTGTATTAACGATTTTAAACATGATAATACTTTTGGAGCAACAGCATTTGGTGCTTATGCATTCTTCTGGTACTCAATGGGATTCACATGGTTAATTCAAAATAGAGTATTTGGAGAAAAGTTAGCTCAAGCTACAGATACTAAGCAATTAGGATTTGCTTTCTTAGGTTACTTAATATTTACTGCATTTATGACAATAGGTGCAATGGAAACTCACAAAGTATTATTTATAATATTTGTTTTAATTGATTTCTTATTCATAGGTTTATCATTAAATTCTTTTGGTATTATGCCTGAGTTTTCACATGGGTTAGCTGCATGGTCTGAATTATTAATAGCAATAATGTCATTCTATGGTTCTGCAGCAGCTGTATTAAATAAACATTTTGGAAGAGTATTTGTACCAGTAGGAAAACCGTTTGGGATTTTCAAAAAGTAAATTAAATTCATAAAGATAAGGAAAGGTTTATATAAACTTTTCCTTTTTTCTTTATAAATTTAAAATCATGATGTATACTAAAGGTATAATTGAAACAAAGGAGTAAGTTATGAAAATTAAGATTAATATTAAAGGGCAAAAGGATCCTATAATATATAGTGGTGATCGTATTGATGTTCTTGATTTTGAAATGAATGGAGAAAAATATAAACAAATAAGATGTTTTAGAAAAGGTTTTTCTAAATCAGAATTATTAAAAAGTGATTTAGTTATTAAAATTGTAGAGATTGAAAAATAAAACGTATTTTTATATACGTTTTATTTTTTTTTGTATAGATAAAGATGGCAATTTAAAAAAATAATAAATTTTTTATTTTTCATTGAAGTAAAAATACTAAAGTTAATAAAAAGTTGAAATTAAAAATTTGTACAAATCGAAGTGAGAAATAAAGTAAAAATTGAATAATAATGTTAAGTGAAAAAATAGTGGGTTTATAGATAAGAGAGTTTTGTAAAATATATAAGAATAATAGAGAATAGAATAAAAATAAGAGTAAAAAATCAAAAAAACACCAAAAAAACTCTAAAATTTATTTCGCTAAATAACCATTTAGCGAAATAAAATGTATTGTTAGCATAAAATACCTATGATATAATGAAATTAATGTTAAAGTAGGATTTTAGGGGGATTTAAATGTCTGAAATAGAAAATTCAAATAATAAGAAAACAAAAAGTAAAATTAATATAAATTCAATTATAAATGATGATGAAAAGTATATTAATAATATTAAAAATAGATTTGGTATTGAAGTTCAACAAATAAATAAATTACCTAAAGTTATAATGGATTTTTTAAATTATTTAGAAACCATTAAAGGTAAGTCAAATAATACTATAGAAGCATATAAAATTGATCTATGCTTGTTGTTCAAATATTTAAAGGTCTATAAAGGTTATCATATACCAGATGATATAGAGTTTGAAGATATACCTATAAATGATTTAGGTGAAGAATTTGTAAGGAGTATTGTTTTGACAGATCTTTATGCATTTTTATCTTTTGTTGAAAAGCAAAGGAGTAATGGAAACTATGCTAGAGCTAGAAAGGTAGCTACTTTTAAGTCGTTCTTTAATTATTTACAAGGAAAGGCTAAAATAGTAACATCTAATCCAGCAGCAGAATTGGAATCACCTAAGATAAATAAAAGACATCCAATATATCTTACATTAGATGAAAGTGTTTCACTACTCTCCTCCTTAGATACAAGTAATTGTAATTATTTAAGAGATTATTGTATATTAACTTTATTTCTAAACTGTGGAATGCGTTTATCGGAGTTGTGCTCAATAAAAATAGATAAAATTAAAGAGGATACTTTAACTATAATAGGAAAAGGTAATAAAGAACGAACTGTATATTTAAATGAAGCGTGTATATCAGCCATAAGTAATTACTTAGCTAAACGAAATGATTCTAAAGCTACAGATGAAAATAAAAAGTATTTGTTCTTATCATCTAGAAATACACCAATAAATAAGAGGACTGTAGAATTGTTAGTTAAAAAGCATGTTAAAAATGCGGGATTAACCAATGCTAAGTATACACCTCATAAACTTAGGCATACTGCTGCTACTTTAATGTATAAGCATGGAAATGTTGATATTAGAAGTTTGCAAAGTATTTTAGGTCATGAGAATATATCTACAACTCAAATTTATACACATGTAGATGAAGAAATCTTAAGAGAGGCTGCTAATTCAAATCCTTTAGCTAACATAAAAAATGTTTAAAGAACATATGTTCTGTACTCGTAAAAATAGCATTTTGATATTAAAAAATCAAAAAAATATATAAAAAATTAAAAGAAACTCAAAAATAAAATGAGTTTCTTTTTAATTTTATATTTTCTATTTTTTTATTTTTCTTATACCTGGATAAATTTCTTCTGTTAATTCTTCTAATTCTGTATCGTTATCTACTCCAAGTTCATCAAAGTAAACTATATTATCAAAGGCATCAACATAATCTTCGTTATTATCTAAGTTATTTAAAATATCATTATAATTTTCTAAAGTAAGCCCTTCTTCTTCTGAAGAGTTTTCAGAATCTTGTTTCTCTTCTTTTAAAGCTTCTAAAGCGTTTTTTAACTCTTCTTCAATAAATGCATTTTCTTCAACAGTTTTAGCTATATCATCAATATTGATGGCTCTAATATCGATACCATCTTCCTCTAAGCATTTTCCACAATTATCACAGATTTTCTTAGAAAATAAATCACAATAATCGTCTTCAGTATATTTATAAGTCATAAAATCACCACCTAGTTTTATTAACCTTATTATTCTATCAGTTATTTAATAATATTTCAATAATAAATATTATTATTATAAAGAACATAAGTTTGATATTGTATTTTGTATATGGTATAATATATTTAAATAAGTGAGGTGTTGAAAATGCGTGAAGTAAGCGAAAAACAAAATGAAATATATGAATTCTTAAAAACTTACACCGATAACAAAGGATACCCTCCTTCAGTAAGAGAAATTTGCGAAGCTGTAGGATTAAAATCTACATCATCAGTTCATGGCCATCTTAAACGTTTAGAAAGTAGAGGTTTAATAAAAAGAGATCCTACTAAACCAAGAGCGTTAGAGATAATAGATAATTCAGTAAAAAAAGAGATGGTTAACATTCCTATTATAGGAAAAGTAACTGCTGGTTTGCCGATATTAGCAAATGAAAATGTAGAGGATATATTCCCTATTCCACTTGATTATGTTAGTCATAATAAAGAATTATTTATGCTTAATATAAGTGGTGATAGTATGATTAATGCTGGAATATTTGATGGAGATTTAGCTATAATAGAAGAATGTAAAACAGCAAATAACGGTGAAATAGTTGTTGCATTAATAGAAAATGAAGCTACTATTAAAAGATTTTATAAAGAAAAAAATCATATTAGATTACAACCTGAAAATGATAACATGGAAGCTATCATAGTTGATGATTGCAAAATTTTAGGTAAATTAGTTGGGTTATTTAGGACATATTAATACTTAAGGAGTCATACAATATTGTATGACTCTTTTTATTTTAATTTAAGGTGTGTGATTATATGAAAATAGATTTAGGTAGATTCATAAAAAGAAAGGAAGACTATGATAGTGAAAATATAATATCCCCTATAAAAGATTACAATAGAGACAAATATCTAAATAGAAGGGTTTTTATACGAATACTCTTTACTTTAATTTATGGTTATGGATTTGGATATATGTTAGCTATAGAAGCTACTAATATACAAGAAATTAAAATAACTATCATAAATTTTATTGTTTTTTATATTTTAAGCTTTTATTTAATTCAAATTCCACATGAGTTTATTCATACTTTGTTTTATAAGAAACCATTTAAAAATAGAGGTAATACTTTAGTTTTTTTTAATAAAAAAAGAATTGTAACCTCTGAATTAAATGAAGAAATTCACTCTACTCTTCTATGTATTAGTTTAATTATACCATTTGTATTATTTTCTATTATGCCGTTAATAATAATGCAATATTTAGGACAATTTGATTTATACTTATATTCACTTTCATTTGCTAATGCAATACTATCATCAGATGATTTGCTTAATATAATTTTACAGTTTTTTGTTAAACCTAATGAACATGGATTAAAAAGATTATATGTTATACCTAATAATTATGATTATCTTATTGAAGTTAGTGATAACTTTGATGTTGATGTTAAAGAGGAAAATTTGCCTGAAGAGATTGCAGAAAGTAATTTAGATATTATTGTAAATGATAATTTGATAGATGAACAAGAGTCTATCATTAATACGGTTACTAATGAATTGACTGATGTTAATATTGATAATGAATTAGTTGATATTAATGAAAATGATAATAATCTTAAAGAGGAAATGGAGAATCATGATATTACTGAAATAGATAATAAAGATATTTCTATTGAAATGAATGGCTTACAAATAAATAATACAGATGAAATAAATGAGTTGCAAATAGATAGTACAGATAATGATGATAACTCTATAAATATTAATGTTGTTGATTTAGATCCTAGCAATAATAGTATATAAAAAAATAGGCTATATTTTTTATATAGCCTATTTTTAATAATTAAAGTATGTTATTTAATGAAATTAATATACCTATTTTAGCATGATCGAATGTTAAACCACCTTGTAGATATGCTATATAAGGTTCTCTTATAGGAGCATCAGCAGATAGTTCAATAGAAGAACCTTGAATAAAAGCACCTGCTGCCATTATAACTTCATCATTATATCCAGGCATTGCCCATGGTTCACATTCAACATAAGAATCAATTGGAGATCCTTTTTGAATTCCCTTACAGAATTTTATTAAATTTTCTCTATCATTAAACTTAATAGCTTGAATTATATCACTTCTCTTATCAGTATACTTAGGTAAAACTTCAAATCCAGCAATTTCCATTATCCTAGAACAGAATATAGCTCCTTTAAGGGCTTCCATAACGATATGAGGTGCTAGGAATAGTCCTTGATAAAGTTGTCTCATAACGCCAAATGTAGAGCCGCACTCCCCTCCTATTCCTGGAGTTGTTAATCTGTAAGCAGCTTGTTCTACATATTTTGCTTTACCAGCTACATATCCACCAGTTGGTGCTATTCCACCACCTAGATTTTTTATAAGAGATCCAGCAACTAAATCAGCTCCAACATCTGTAGGTTCAATTTTATCTATTAATTCTCCATAACAGTTATCTACGAAAACACATACATCACTTCTAATTTCTTTTATTTTAGAAATTATTTCTCCAATTTCAGAAACTAAGAATGATTTTCTCCAACCGTATCCAGTACTTCTTTGTATATGTACTAATTTAATTGTTAAATCTTCTTTAAGAACTTCAATAATTTTCTCAGTATCAAAAGTACCATTTTTTAAATCTACTTGTTTATAATTAACACCATACTCTTTTAATGAGCCTATGTTTTCTTTACCACTTATGCCAATTATGTTATGTAAAGTATCATAAGGAGCACCAGTAATACATACCATAGTATCTCCTGTTTTTAAATTACCCATTAGAGCACAACCAATGGCATGAGTACCATTTACGAAGTGAGGTCTAACTAATGCACTTTCTGTGTTGAAAATTCTTGCATATACTTTATCTAAAGTATCTCTACCAATATCATCATATCCATATCCAGATGAATTTGTAAAATGCATATCACTTATTCTTTCTTCTTGGAATGCACTTAGTACCTTTAATTGATTATACTCTCTTATTTCATCATAAATTTTAAATTGTTCTTCTACATCATTTAAAGCCTTCTTATATAATTCAAATACGTGTGGTTTAATGTTGTATGACTCCATCATTAACTTTTCTGTTTCTTTTAACATTAAAGTTCCTCCATTTTATAATATTTCATAATTATTATATATAATTATATATCAAATATAAAGTTTTTTATATCTAAAAATTAGAAAATTAAAAAAACTAGAGAAAAGGAACTGCTATATGCAGTTCCTAAAATGATTCATTATCTGTAAAAGATATAGGTTTTGATGGGGTTATTGTTGTAATTGAATGTTTATATACTAGCATTTGTTTTCCTTCACAATCTAAAACAACAGTAAAGTTATCGAAACATTTAACTGTTCCACGCAGTTGAAAACCATTAACTAAATAAATAGATACTAATGTTTTACTTTTTCTAGCGTTATTTAAGAAAATATCTTGTATATTATTGCTTTGTTTATTCATAATAACCACCTCCATGGCTAATAATTTATTTAAATATAATTATAAACCGTATTATTTATTTAAATCATCCACTATTATTTGAAGTATCTCATCATCAGATAATATATCTTTGTTTAAAAATTTAGCTCTTGGATCCTTTCTAAACCACGTTAATTGACGCTTTGCATAATTTCTAGAACCCTGTTTTATCATTTCTGTAGCCTCTTCTAAAGTTATGGAGTTTTCAAGATACAAAAGAACCTCTTTATAGCCTATTCCTTGCATTGCCTGCATAGAAGAATTATACCCATTTTCCTTTAATTTAATACATTCCTCTAGTAGTCCATTTTCGAACATTATATCTACTCTTCTATTTATTCGTTCATAAAGTTTTTCTCTATTCATATCTAAAACATAATAATGAACGTCATATTTGCCTTTGTAGAAATCTTCACCAGCATTAAAAGAACTAAAAGGTTTATTAGTTACTTTGTAAACTTCAAGAGCTCTAATTACCCTCTTCCTATTATTAGGATGAATTGAATTATAACTGATAGGATCAATTTCTTTTAACATATTGTGAATATAGTCATCACCATTAGATATTGCAAGTTCCTCTAATTCTTTTCTATACTCTTCATCATTTGTTGCATCAGTAAAGTTCATATTGCAAGTTAATGAATTAATATAAAGCCCTGTACCACCAGTTAAAATAGGAAGTTTATCTTCCAATAATAAAGTATCTATTATTGGAAGTGCTAAATCTTTAAAATCTACAACTGAAAATGGTTTATCAGGTGTTGTTACATCTAACATGTGATGCTTTACTCCATCCATTTCATCAAGAGTTATTTTTGCTGAACCAATGTCCATATATTTATATATTTGCATAGAATCAGTTGATACTATTTCTCCATTTAAATTCTTAGCTAATTCTATAGATAAAGCTGTTTTTCCTACTGCTGTAGGCCCAGCTAAAACTAGTATTTTATTTTTCATATTATAAACCTTTCTATACTATTCTTCTAAACTTTTTATCTAATTCATATTCAGTAAATTTAATTATTATAGGTCTTCCATGTGGACAGTTAAAAGGATTATCTATATATCTTAAATCAGATATAAGTTTCTCCATTTCTATTTGTGTTAAATAATCATTTGCTTTTACAGCAGCTTTGCAAGCCATTGTAGCAATTTTATTTAACTTAACTTCTACAGTTCTACCACTACCTAAGTTTTTTAAGTTATCAATTATACTTAATAAGAAGTTCTTAGCATCAAGTTTTCCTAAAAAATAAGGAACCTCTTTTAATGCTATTGTATTCCCTCCGAATTCTTCTATAACAAAACCTGAATTAGTAAATATCTCTATATTTTCTTTATAACACTCATAGTCATCTAAAGATAAATCAATTATACAAGGAATAAGTAATTGTTGTATTATTATCTCTTTAGTTTCAATATCTTTTACATACTTTTCATATAGTATTTTTTCATGAGCAGCATGCTGATCTATTATATAAAGTGTATCTAAATATTCAGCTAAAATATAGGTTTTGCTAAATTGGCCAATAATTCGCAAATCGGGAAACTTAGCTTTTTTCACTTCAGTTCCTTCAATAAATTCATTAGATGATTTTGTTGAAGATATAGATGAATTTGAATTACTAATATTTTCTGTAACAGGTAAAGTAGCTTTATAAGGGGTAAAACTATCTGTTGAGTAAGAATTATTAGTAGTATTTTCATTAATATTTGCATTATTTAATGATAACGGATTAGTATATTTTAAATCTTCTTTATCTATCTTATCATTAGAAGCGTTAATAATTTTATTCTTGTTTAATTCTTTTAATCTATTATATAAATCCTCTTCTTTAGCGACGTCCTGTATAGTAACATTATTATATATATCATTTATAGATGGTTCAATCTTGTTGGAAATAATCGGTTCATCTATAGTTTTACTATTATAAGGGGTATCTAAATCTAATTTTATTTCTTCAACTATATCTTCAACTACAAATCTATCTTCAGCTGAAAATGAATTGAAAATATCCTCTTTTAATGCACCGTGAACAGCATCAAATACTCTCTTATAAATAACCCTTTCATCTTTGAATTTTATCTCTGCTTTTGTAGGATGTATATTTACATCTATAGAGTCTGGCGATAAATCTATAAAAAGTACAAAGAAAGGAAATTTATTTACTGTAGAAAATGATTTAAATGCATTTTCTACAGCTGCTACGATTGTTTTATTTTTTATATATCTATTATTAACAAATATGCTTTCGTTGTTTCTAGAGCCTCTAGCGATGATTTCTTTACCTATATATCCATGAATCTTTAAAGTTTCATCTTCATATTCAAATGGTAATACATGTTCAGATATATTTTTCCCATAAATGGTTCTTATTACATTATTTAAATTACCATCTCCGTAAGTATGAAGTGTCTTTTTACCATTGTTAAATAGTTTAAAAGATATATTAGGATTCGATAAGGCTATTCTTAAAATAATATCATTAATTAAGCTACCTTCTCTTGAAGTAGATTTTAAAAATTTTCTTCTAGCTGGAACATTAAAAAATAAATCTTTAACTTCCATAACAGAACCGTTATTCATACCGATATCACTTAAAGATATTTTTTCTCCTGCTTCTAAAACTATTTCCTTACCAAAGTCACAATCTGAAGGCTTACTTCTAAATGTTAATTTAGACACAGAGGCTATAGATGGAAGAGCTTCACCTCTAAAGCCTAAGGTACTTATTGAATATATATCTTCAACAGTACTAATTTTAGAGGTAGCATGAGGTAGAAAAGCTTTTTCTATATCTAAATTGTGAACTCCAGATCCATCATCAATAACTCTTATAAGAGATATTCCACCCTCTTCTATCTCAATAGTTATATTTTTAGAGCTAGCATCTATAGAGTTTTCTAAAAGTTCTTTAACTACAGAGGAAGGACGCTCTACAACTTCCCCTGCAGCTATTTTATTAGATGTATGTTCATCTAATAGATTAATTCTTTTCATAGAGCACCTCCTATTTTAGCTTTTTTGCATCTTGGACTATTTTAAATAGTTTATTCATTGCATCTAAAGGTGTCATTGTCATAACTTCAATATCAGAAATTTCGTTAAGTAAAGCTTCTTTTTCAAGCATAGTGAAATCAATTTGTAAAATTTCATTGCTTTCCTTAACATGTATAGGATCATTAACTACTTTAATTTCTTCTTTAACTTTTTCTTCAATAATAGGTTTACTTATTGGTTCTTCTTTTGTTTCAACGACTTTACTTTTACTTTGTTCTGTTACTGCAGCTTCAAGAACTTTTTCACTTTCTTTATAATTATTGAATAATTTATCTATTTCAATTGATTTTTCATTTTCTAATTTAGCTAAAATATGCTTTGCCCTCTCTATTACTTCTAACGGTAATCCAGCAAGTTTAGCAACTTCGATACCATAAGATTGGTCTGCTCCACCTTCAACTATTTTTCTTAAGAAGATAACTTGCTCATCTGTTTCTTTAACAGCAACTGAGTAGTTTTTAACACCTTCAATAATTCCTTCTAATTTAGTTAATTCATGATAGTGAGTAGCAAATAAAGTTTTGCATTTTAAATCATTATTTTTAGATATATACTCTATAACAGACCAAGCAATACTTAATCCATCATAAGTTGAAGTACCTCTTCCTACTTCATCTAATAAAACTAAACTATTAGGTGTAGCATTTTTTAATATATTTGATACTTCCCACATTTCAACCATAAATGTTGATTTACCACCAGCTAAATCATCTGATGCACCTATTCTTGTAAATATTTTATCACAAACAGAGATATTAGCCTTTTTAGCGGGTACAAATGAACCTATTTGAGCCATAAGAGTTATTAAAGCAACCTGTCTCATATAAGTTGATTTACCAGCCATATTAGGACCTGTTATTAAAAGTAATCTATTATCTTGTTTATTAATACAAGTATTATTAGATACGAATTCACCGTTACCTATTACTTTTTCTACTACAGGATGTCTACCATCCTCTATTTCTATTACACCTTCATTGTTTATAGCAGGTCTAATATAATCATTATCAACAGCAACCTTAGCTAAAGTGGTAAGAGCATCTAATGATGATATTATATTAGCACTGTTTTTTAATCTTGGAATTTGAGCTTCTACCTTATCTCTTAATTCTACGAATAGTTCATATTCAAGAGCCATTAAGTGTTCATCAGCACCAAGAATTTTTTCTTCTACTACTTTAAGTTCTTCTGTAATATAACGTTCTGCATTAGCTAAAGTTTGCTTTCTTATATATCTTCCTTCTGGTATTAGATTATAATTTGCTTTAGATATTTCTATATAGTATCCAAATACTTTATTGTAGCCTATTTTTAAAGATTTAATTCCAGTAAACTCTCTTTCTTTACTTTCTAAAGAAGCAATCCATTGTTTACCGTTTAATTTGGCTTCTCTTAGCTCATCTACTTTGTCAGAATAACCAGTTCTTATGATATTACCTTCTTTAATAGAAGTGGCAGGATCGTCTAATAATGACTTTGAAAGCAATGTGCTTATATCTTCTAATACATCTAAGTTTTTATACCAATTACTTAATAAATTAGATTTACAAACAGACAATCTTTCTTTTATTTCGGGTAATTTTTTTAATGATATATTTAAAGATACTAAATCTTTAGCATTTACATTTTTATTAGATATTTTTCCTACTATTCTTTCAATATCATAAATATCTCTTAAAGCTTCTCTTAATTCTTCTGTAAAATAGATATTGTTAAATAATTCATCTACAGAATTTAATCTATTATCTATTTCATCTATATTAATTAAAGGTTCTTCTATCCATTTTCTTAATGCTCTTCCACCCATTGTAGTAGATGTTTTATCTAAAACCCAAATTAAGCTACCCTTTTTAGATTTTTCTTTAAGGTTTTCTGTTAATTCTAAATTTCTTCTAGAACTACTATCTATAGTCATATAATTAACTATGTCATAAGTCTCAAGAACATTTATATTAGAAAGGCTCATTTTTTGAGTATCTAATATATATTTTAATAATATAGAAGAGGCTGCTTTACTTCTTAAGTCTAATCCAACAACTTCTACTTCGCTAAATTGATTTATTAGTTCTTCATCAGTACAGTTGAAATTAAGAATATTTTTCTTTGTTATTAAAGCATTACTTATGTTATGAATTTCACTTAGTAATTCTTCATCAAAATTAATATCAACAATTACTTCTTTAGGTAATATTTTAGAAACTTCATCTAACAGTGTTGTTTTTAAATCCTTAAAGAAAGTTGTTTTAAATTCTCCAGTTGATATATCAGATGATGCAATTCCATAATATCCATCTTGATTATATATAGACATTATGTATGTATTTTTATATTCCTCATCTCCATTTCCTTCTGCAAATGTTCCGGGAGTAATAACCTTTATTACGTCTCTTTTAACTATTCCTTTAGCTTGAGCAGGATCTTCAACTTGCTCGCATATTCCAACTTTATAGCCTTTAGAAACTAGTCTAGATATATAATTTGCAGCAGCGTGAAAAGGAATTCCACACATAGGGGCTCTTTCTTCTAGGCCACATTCTCTACCAGTTAGAACTAATTCTAATTCTTTTGAAGCAGTTTTAGCATCTTCAAAGAACATTTCATAAAAGTCACCTAATCTATAGAAAAGGATACAATCTTGATATTTATCCTTTATATCCATATATTGTCTCATCATTGGGGTTAAACCCATGTTAATCACCTCAGTTGTATTTTTAATCTAACAATATAGCATTTTAGCCACTTTAAAGTACTTTTTTAATAATATACTATGAAAATATAGGGAATAAAATGAATATATTTTTTGACGTTTTGTGACGAAATCAAATTATTTTTGACGAATTTCTGACGAATTCAAAATATTAAGAACCAAGGAATAGCCTCAGTTCTTAACTAATAATATAAATATAAAATATATTAATACTAATAAAAATAATTTTTCTATATATCCATCTGTTTTTATTATTCTTATTCCATATCTTATTTTGATAAATGAATATAAAAACGAAACCTTATTTTAGTAAAACTATCTGCTGCAGTATATTTCCTATAAAATAGCCAATGCTTAAATTTAAATATATTATAGCAAAAAATATGCCACTAATAAATAAAAATAATAAACTATGAGCAATGGTTCTATGTTTGAATTTAAATTTAAAATCAAAATCTGGTGTAATTGACTCTAGGAAGGAGCCTATAATGCAAGTTATAGGCTCTAAATAAAATAGTTTAATTATTAATATTACACTTATTACTCTTATGCGTATATGTGTTCTTTTCATCTAAGCTTTCTAATATAGAATCTCTAAAATCATAATGTATATATATTTATCATCTTTTAGTATTGTTGAAATATCTAATTATGGATAATGGAAATTAATTTTAAATATTTTATTATTTTATGGTAAATAATAAAATGAGGTGATTTTTATACTTAAAAATAAATTGTTCAATTTAATAAAAGCATTATCCAAAATTGATTCAGAATCATCAGACTTTAATGAATTACAGGGTACATATACGATACGGTATTCCTTGTTTGATTCAATTGAGTATATATCATTAACCTATAAAGATATAATTATTACGTTTTATGAAGAAAATAAAAGAATTACTGTAAATTTAACTCCTGTAGAAAAAAATATTGTATTAGAAGAAGATCTAATTAAAAATTTATCTAAGCTAGGAATTATTAATTTAGATGATTATGATAAAGAAAGGTACTATGCACGTAAAGATTATTACATTTATGACTATGATATTTACTGTGATTACTGCATTTTAAGTGATTCTAATTATTGTGAAATTCTTAACTTTAAATATACAATAAAAAAAGGATATGAAGATTTAGTAAAAGTTTTAACTACTATTTTTAAAGGCTCAGAATTAGGTACTTTATTAAAAAATACTTAATAAAATATTTTTTTATGTTTATTTTTAATTTTATTGGTCATAATTAAGATATCCATTCCGGTGATACAATAAAATAATTAACAATAGAGCTAGTTACAAATTGTAGCTAGTTTTATTTTGAATTTTGTAGAGCGGATCTTTGGTTGGTTGTAAAAACATGCTATAATTATAAAAACAAACGTTTGAAATTACTATAAATATTAGAAAGTATGTAGTATATAAAATAAAAAATATATTATTCAATAGAAAGATTCTAATGAAAATTATAATTGATGGTGTTATAGTAGTTGATATTATAAATGGTCTACTAAAGATTTAAGACGTGATAATAGTTGTAAGGGTTCTATTTGTAGATAGAAGTTAATGTGTGTTATAAATATATTTACTCCCAAAAAGCTAGATACCAATTAATAGTATCTAGCTTTTTTATTTTTTAGGTATTTTAATAACGAATTCAGTAAATAACTCATCACTATATACTTCTATAGTTCCACCATTCTTTTCTACAATATCTTTCACTATTGGAAGCCCAAAGCCGTTATCCTTATTTTTATTCGCTTTAGTTGAAACTCCTACTTGAAATATTTTATCAATTATATTTTCTTCAATCTTAGGACCATCGTTTTTAATCTTTATTATACTAAAATTTGAACTAAAGTTTGTTTTAATTTCTATAGTTCCAATTCCATTCATAGCTGTAACAGCATTTCTTAATATATTAGATATAATTCTTTGATAATCTAATTCTGATACATCAATATCATTAAAATCTATTTCATCATTAATAATAACATTAATTCCTCTATGCTCTATTCCATTAACTATATCTAATATAATAGAATTAGAATTATTCATTCTTTCAACTTCTGATAATATAATATTATTACCATTAATTATCCCCTTCAAATAATCGCTTAATTTCTCATATTCATTCATAAGATATAATCTATATAAATAAGAAATTTCAGCTTTACAATTATCATTAAATTTCTTAAGTTCATTAATTCTTTCTTCTAAAGAATTATTTAACTTAAGAATTTCTCTAGCTTTTTTATCTATATGTATGAAATAAATGGTAATTGTCAATATAAATATACCTAGTAAAATAAATATTATTTCTTTAAATAGAGGATTGTCTAAATCATGTATAATACCGTTATATGACATTATAAAATCAATTACTATAGAAATAATAATTAACGAAAATATTGAAAAACTTCTACTTCTAATATTTCTATAAACTTTATAGATTTTACTTTTATATTTTAATATAAAATATGTCATTATATATTGTGGTAAATACATAACTAGTACATTTGCTATTTCAGTATAATTTTCGAATATATTATAATTAACATACGTAAAAAAACTGTTGCTACATATTATAAGATTTGATATTATGCATACTTGAACTATATTGAATGCAATTATTGCTCCTAATGAATCTTCATTAAAAATTATTGAAACAGTTATTAATAATATCGCATGCAAGAATATGGCTCCTAAACTTGAATTTCCCATGATATTGGTTGTAATTTGTATTATAATCCATAGTATAAATATACTTCTAATTATTTCTTTTTTGCTTTTTCTATATCGTGGTATAATACAATAGTTTGGAACTAATATAAACATAAAACACTGTAAAATTGAATTTATTGAGTCTACTATATTAAAATTCACTTTAATAAAAACCTATTTATCTTATTTTTTTTATTGATTCAGGCATATCTTCATTTCCTATCATAAATGCTGATGCAGTACCTACATTTACAAAAACAGTTGTTAACATAAGCAAAAACTCACCAATATATTTTTTCATTTTAACCTCTCTCCTTTTACACTTTTATACATTATATCCATAATTATATCATATTACTTTATTTTTTCAATTGTTTTTGCGTATTATTTGTTATTTTTATAATTTTTACCATAGTTATAAAGGAGAAAATAGATATTGTACTGAACTACAAAAAAGCAATAAAAACATTTTTTTTTTAATAAAAAGGCTAGTAAGTAAGATTTTTCCCATCTACTAGCCTTTTCATTATTTAATTTATTTTTATAAAATAAAAGAGGGCTATTGCCTCTAAAGATTACTCTGATTTAATTGACTCTTCCATTGTAGAATATATGGGAAATGAAATCATATTAGAAGATAAAATTACATATTGTGCCAATTCCCATCATATAATTACTTTATTTCTTTTATCTCCCAAAACAGATGAGATTCAAAGATGACATTAAGCATATTGCTTTATAAATTCATAAATTTTATAAGCAATTATTTCGTGACCCTTTTCGTTAGGATGTATTCCATCACCCTCAAGAGACTGTTTACAACTAAAAAACTCCTTATTATTTGACGATATCCAAGGTCTTAAACCACTATTATGATATAAGTCTAAAAATGGTATTGAATAGTTTTCACAAACTTCTTTTGAGGCTTTTAGCCAATCTTCATACCAACCATTTTTACCCCAACAAATTCCTAAATCACTTGTTTGATTTCTAGGTGTAGAGGAACACACTATTATAGGCTTATTAGGGTATTTTTTAATTAATCCCTCAATAAATAATTTCCAAGCGCCATATACAGTATTTCTAGTGGAATCTCCAAAAGTACCCAGTTCTGTCAAGGAACCATTTCCACCAGTACCATCATTCATATTTCCCATATATAAAATATAATCACAGTCAACAGTGAATTCATTTAATCTATCTAAAGCACCAAGATTTCCATCTCTTGGTCTAACTAAACCAGTTCCACTTTTACCTTCGTTTATTACTGCTCCAAATTTTAGCCATTCTTGAATATAACTATGATAGTTTCTAGTGGTTCTAAAATTAACTTCTGTTATGCTATCTCCAATTACTAATAATTTTTTACCCTCAAATCGTGTAAATGGAGTTTCAAAATTTAAGTTAGGGGATTTTATACATCTATTAAAACAAATTTTCCTAATTTCACTAAATACAGTAGGAATAATATCACCTTCAATCATCATATATTCTTTATAATCTATTGTTAATTTAGTTTTTTTATACTATTCTTTCTTTACTTTTAACACTTTTTCCTTGTGCTTTTCTCTATATTTTTTACCTTCTATACTTGTCCCTTCTTTTCTAAAAAAATCTCTTATAAAAGAATAGGTGTAAAATTTCTCCATTTTAAATACCCCAAAATCTATTATAATTGGATTAGATCTATATTTTTATTAATATACTTTAATACATTTCATTCATAGATAAATTAAATTATAAAAGAGGTTGTTATAGTTAATATAGGAATATTATAAAAAGGATAACTCCTATATAGAAGTTATCCTAAAAAATTATTTAATTGCTTCACCAATTAGAGAGAAGTTTTGAGCCTTAGTAACTTTAACATTTACTATGTCACCAACATTTACTCCTTCTCCAGAGAAATTAACTAATCTACCATTTCTAGTTCTACCTGAAAGCTTACTTTCATCATTTTTGCTAGTACCTTCAACTAATACTTCAACAACTTTACCATCATAAGCTTTATTCTTAGCTATAACGCCATTATTAACAGCTTCTACTAATCTATTAAATCTATGATGTTTATCCTCTTCAGAAACTTGATCTAACATCATATCAGCAGGTGTATTATTTCTTCTAGAATATATAAATGTAAAGGCTGAATCATATTGAACTTCCTTTACTAGATTTAAAGTATCTAAGAAATCTTCTTCAGTTTCTCCAGGGAATCCAACAATTATATCTGTTGTTATTGCAACATCTGGAATTTCTTGCTTAATTTTATTTACTAAAGACATATAGTATTCTCTTGTATAGTGTCTATTCATTTTCTTTAATATTCTATCAGATCCACTTTGTACAGGTAAGTGAATTTGCTCACATAGTTTACCACATTCTTTAACAGCTTTAATAACATCATCATTTAAATCTTTAGGATGAGATGTCATAAATCTAACTCTTTCTAAACCTTCTATTTCATTAATCATTCTTAAAAGCTCTGCAAATGAAACTTCTTTTTCAAGACCTTTTCCATAAGAGTTTACGTTTTGACCTAAAAGAGTTATTTCTTTATACCCAGTTGAAACTAATTCTTTTATTTCATTTATTATATCTTCAGGTTTTCTTGATCTTTCTCTACCTCTTACAAATGGTACTATACAATAAGTACAGAAATTGTTACATCCATACATTATAGTAACAAATGCTTTTACATCACTTTGTCTATCTATAGGTAGACCTTCAACTATTTCTTCTTCTTTATTGAATATTTCTTTTATTTGAACACCTTCTGTTCTTACTCTGTTTAAATATTCAGGGAATTTATATGCATTATGAGTTCCGAATATAATATTAACATATGGGAATTGCTTTAATATTTTATCTGCCATTCCCTCTTGTTGCATCATGCAACCACATATACCAATTATTAAATCAGGATTTTTTTCTTTTAATTTTTTTAATTGACCTAAGTTACCAAATACTTTATTTTCAGCATTTTCTCTAACACAACAAGTGTTGTATAAAATTATTCCAGCTTCATTTTTTTCTTCAGTTCTTGTATATCCAAGTCTTTTAAGCATGCCTGAAAGTTTTTCTGAATCCTCTTCATTCATTTGGCAGCCCCAAGTTTCTATATAATACTTTAATGATTTACTATTTAGTTCGTTAGCCATAACTATTTCCTCCATTGTTATTTATATAATCAATTCTCAATGTATTATAACATATAATTTTGTATAAAATAAAGTGTTAAGAGTTATCTATCTATATTATTTAAATTATTAACAAAAAATACCGTATTATTCAAAAATGAATAATATGGTATTTAAATAATTAATCAGTTAATTTACTTATTATGAATAATTTATTATCTCTCCCACCTATTAATTATAGATTTAGGGGTGAAGCCTATCCAATTATATAGTTTTAACGCACTATAATTAGTTTCTTCAACTCTTATAAATAATTCATCAATATTCATATCCTTTGCTTTATGAATTAAAGAATTCAACAAAATTTTACCAAAACCAAAATTTCTAAACTCTTTAATAATTCCAAAGTTAACAACAGTATACATATCCCTGTTGTAAATTATTTGACCATAGCCAATAGCTACATTATTTATTTTAATAAAAATAGATAAATCTTCTATATAATAATCTTGTTGTATATCATTTTCTATATCTTCAATTTCTAATGGAATCCTAGTAGATGCTGAAAAAATAGAGTTTTGTAATTTACATCGTAATTCTTCATCTTTATTTAAAATAACTTTTTCTATAGATATTTTAATATTAGCCATATTAGAATTATATAATATATTTATTTTCTCTAATAAATAAGAATTACCTTTTAATGAAGATAATAGTTTATCTGTTTGTTGTTCTTTAGTATAGTTCTTTAAATCCATACTCATCAAAATTGAAGGTTTAACCTTTTTAAAGCCTAATTTTGAAAGCATTTCATTATTAGTTTCATCATCACAAGTTTCATAAGAGAGAACGCTATTATTAAAGCTATTTAAAATATCAGATGATAATAAGTTTAAATATTCTGGTTTAACATATAATGACCAGACACGGACAGGAATTTCTACAGGAACTTCATACCATATATAACCTATAACTTTTTTATTATAAATAAATAGTTTAACAAATTTTTTTAGAAAAATTTTTAAAAAGAATTTTTCATTTTCATAGTATTCAAAAAAGTTTTTATCATAGCTTTCCTTGCTGAATCTCTCTAAATTTAAAGTTTTAAAATTCTCAAAATTATTACTAGACAACCTTTCTAACAATACCATATTTAACCCCTAATTTTAATTTTCTCATAACCCTTTTATAAAAATAATAACCCTTAATACATAAAAAGATTACACTTATATATATGTGTAATCTTTTCGTTTATTGCTAAATATTATTGAGCATCTTTAATACTTAATGCAATTCTTTTGTTTTCTTTATCAATACTTAATATTATACATTTAACTTCTTCATCTATTTTTAATACTTCAGATGGATGTTTAATGTGATCGTGGCTTATTTTAGAAATATGAACTAACCCATCAATTCCTGGTTCTAATTCTATAAAAGCACCAAAATCATTAATCCTAACTACTTTACCTAAAACAGCTGAGTTAACAGCATATTTTTCTTCTACAACGCTCCATGGTTCTGGAGTTAAAGCTTTTATGCTTAAAGATAATTTCTTTTGTTCTTTGTCTAAGCTTAAGATTTTAACATCAACAATTTCACCAATTTTTAATATTTCGTCACAAGAATTAACATGTTTCCATGAAAGTTGTGATAAATGAATTAAACCATCAATACCATTGATTTCTGCAAAAGCACCAAATTTAGTGAATCTTTTAATTTCAGCTTTTACAACATCACCTTCATTTAATGCTTCCCAAGCTAATTTTTCCTTAGCTTCCTTAGCTTCTTCTAATATTATTCTTCTTGATGCAACTATTTTTGAAAGATTATCTCTAGAAAAATCTATTAATCTTACATTTAAAGTAGTTCCTACTAAACTTTCTTTATTTTCAACATATTTTGTATCTATTTGAGATGCAGGAACAAATATTCTTACACCATTATAATATGCTACTAAGCCTTTTTCTTTAGCATCTTTAATAACAACATCAAATTCAGCTTTAGTATTGAAGAAATCTTCTAATTTAGCTAAAGTTTCCTCTTTTTCATATTCTAATCTAGATAATACTACATAATTATCTTCATTTTTTAATTTAATTACTTTAGCTTTTATTGTATCTCCAACTTTTAAATTTTCTAACACTGAATTAAGTCTATCTTCAGATGTTAATTCTTTAAAAGGAATAATTCCATCAGATTTATATCCAACTAAAGATATTTGTAATTGGCCATCTTTTATTGAAAGTATTTCTCCTTCAATTTCATCACCAATTTTAAATCTTCTATCCATTTCATTCATTAATAATAATTGTTCTTCCATTTTATAATCCCTCCATAATTTTGACTACTTCCTTTATAATCCAATCTGGAGTTGAAGCTCCAGCTGTTATACCAATGTTTTTTATATTTTTATTTTCTAATAAATCTTTAGGTAATTCACTAGCGTTTTCAATATGAATTGTATTAGGACAGTTTTCTTTAGATATTTGATATAGCTTAGTTGTATTAGAACTATGCTTACCACCGACAACAATCATAAAATCAACTTTCTTAGATAAATCATATACACTTTTTTGTCTTTCTTCTGTCGCAGCGCAAATTGTATTAAAAGATTTTAATTCATCAATTGATTCTTTTGATAAATTATCTATTGTTTTGTCCCAATTTTCTTCTTTTTCTGTAGTTTGAGAAACTACACAAATTTTATTAGGAAGATTTTCATTAAAACTTCCATCTTTAGTGATAATAGCATCATCATTACACCAACCATTGATTCCAACGACTTCAGGATGTTTTTCATCACCAAGAATAACAATCTTATATCCTTCATGAGAAAACTTATTAACCTTTTGTTGGATGTTAGTTACAAATGGACATGTTGCATTTATAATAATTAAACCTTTCTCATTTAAATCATCAAAGGTTTTTTTTGATACTCCATGAGATCTTATTAGTATAACATCACCTTTATTTAAAGTATCTAAATTATTCATGTCTATTGCAAATATATTATTATCTTCTAAATATTTTACTACATCACCATTATGTATTAATGGACCTAATGTATATATTTTTTTATTATATTGTTTTTGAGTTTTTATTGCTTCATCTACTGCTCGTTTAACTCCAAAACAAAAACCAGCATTTTCCGCTAATAATACGTTCATAAATTTTCTCCTATATCTTTAGTTTTAAAAGCTATCTCTTAATCTATTGTAAAGCATTTTCTATAAAATTACAAATTATTTCAGTTACTTCGTTAATATTATAGTTTGAACTATCAATTTCTATAGCGTCATCAGCTTTTCTTAATGGATCAACAGCACGAGTACTATCAATATGATCTCTTCTTATTATATCTTCTAAAAGTTTATCATAATTAACATCTAACCCTCTATTTAAAAGCTCTGTATATCTTCTTCTCGCTCTTTCTTCTGGTGTTGCTGTTAAGAAAAATTTAAATTTTGAATTTTTTAAAACTACTGTACCAATATCTCTACCATCCATAATTACATTGTATTTTTCAGACATTTTTCTTTGTAAACTAACAAGCTTACTTCTTACTTCTGGAATAGAAGCATAATTAGAAACTATCTCACTTATTTCTGGCATTGTTATTTCATTTTGAATATTAATACCATCTAAAATTAGATCATCATTTTCAAAATGCATTTCCATATTGTCTATCATAGTCATTAATGCATCAATATTAGTAGTACTAATATCATTCTTTTTAGCTAATAAAGCTACAGCTCTATACATTGCTCCAGTATTGATATACATTAAATCAAACTTTTTTCCTACTAATTTAGCTATTGTGCTTTTACCCGCACCCGCTGGTCCATCTATCGCTACAGATATTCTCATAATAATTTTTCCACCTTTCAAATAAAACCTCTATCTTATGTTCTTATTAATTATATAATTAAATTTAATTTATAACAATATTATAGAAACTTACTGTTTATATTTACTAAATTTAAAATTTTGACTATATATTGCTTCCTGCAATATATCCAGTTGATAATGCTATTTGCACGTTATAACCACCAGTAAATGCATCTACATCTATGACTTCACCCGCAAATGATAAATTTGTAATTAGCTTAGATTTCATAGTAGATGGATCAATTTCTAAAGTGTTAACTCCTCCAGCAGTTACTATTGCTTCAGCGATTGGTCTTAATCCTTTAATCTCCATTTTAATGTTTTTAATTAAATTAACAAGATTTTTTCTTTCATCTTTAGTTATAACATTTACCTTTTTTTCTTCAGGAATGCCACTTAATCTAATTATTAAAGGAATTATCTTTTGAGGTAATAAATCATTTAAAGAATTTTTAAACTCTTTATTTTGATACTTTAAAAAATCCTTTTGTATTCTTTTATCAAGTTCATGAGTTTCAAGAGCTGGCTTTAAATCAAGCAAAGCCGTATATTTTGAGTCGTTTTTTACAAATCTAGAACCTTTTAATACTAATGGTCCAGATATTCCATAGCTTGTAAATAACATTTCTCCTTGTTCTTTATAAACAGTTTTATTATTTTTTAAAATACTTAATGAAATATTTTTAAGAGATAATCCCATTAATTCTTTTAGCCAGTTTTCATTTAATTCTATTGGAACTAATGATGGCTTTAAATCTATTATTGAATGTCCAAGCTTTTCAGCAAATTTTTGTCCTTCTCCCCTAGAACCTGTGAGAGGATAAGAAGCGCCACCAGTGGCCATAATAAAATGATCACCCATTATTTTTTCACTATCATTTATTATAACACCCGATATTTTATTGTTTTCAGATATTATATTAGTAACTTTTGAGTTAAGTTTTACTTGAACTCTACTATCTTTTAATCCGTTAGAAAGTCCTTTTATAATATCAGAAGATTTATCAGATAATGGGAATATTCTTCCGCCACGTTCTGTTTTTAATTTAATACCTTGGTTTTCAAAGAAATTTATAGTATCTTCATTTGTAAATGAATAAAGAGAACTATATAAGAAATGAGGATTTCCATAAATATAATCGAAAAACTCACTTATATCCTTGGCATTTGTAACATTACATCTTCCTTTTCCTGTTATAAATAATTTTTTACCAACTCTATCATTTCCGTCTAAAAGAATAACTTCATGATTTTTAGAGGCAGTAATTGCGGCCATTATTCCTGCAGGGCCAGCGCCTATTACAATGACTTTTGCCATTTAAAATCCTCCTAAAACTTTATTTATAATAACTAAAGGAATTAACAAATGTTAATTCCTTTTCTTGAATAAAATATCCTAATCATCTCCAACATTTCTATTATTATAAGAGTAGACATTGTATTCTTGCCATATTTCTTCAAGACTATTAAATGTAGAAGAAATATTTTCTTTTTCCCTCATTCCAACTGCTATTATTAAAGCATTTATTACTGATAAAGGTGCTACTAAAGAGTCAACGAATGAAGCCATATTACTTTGAGCAATTAGTGCATAATCAGCTCTTGTTGCAAGTGGTGATAAAAAGCTATCAGTTACGGCTACCACTCTTGCACCTCTATCTTGAGCAAAAGCTAAAGCATCTATAGTTCTACTTGCATAACGTGGGAAACCAATCCCAATTACTAAATCGCCTTCACCAACATTTATCATTTGTTCAAAAATATCAGAAATACCGTATCCTACAGTTTTTACATTTTGTAAAATGATATTTAAATAGAAACCTAAAAATTCAGCTAATGCCATTGAACTTCTAAGACCTATGATATATATTCTTTTAGCAGCAAAAATATTATTTACAACATCTTCAAAAGTATTATAGTCTATTTTTTCCATAGTAGATCTTATATTTTCCATATCTGCCTTTAAAACACCTTTTAACGCATGACCTTCAGTAATATAATCACTAGATAATTCTAATCTTTGAACTGTTGTTAGCTTATTTTTTATTAATTCTTGAAGAGATTTTTGAAGTTTAGGATATCCTGAAAAACCTAATTCTATTGCAAATCTTACTACAGTTGATTCTGATACTCCAACTGAAACACCAAGTTTAGCAGCGGTCATAAATGCTGCTTTATCATAATTTTTTAATATATATTCAGCAATTAATTTTTGTCCCTTACTTAACCTAGGAAATCTCATTTGAATTAATTTCATTAAATCCTTTGATTCATCATTGATACTTCGTTCCATTATTGTATTCTCCTAATTTAATTAACTTCAATTATTTTAGCATTATTTATAAATTTAATCAATGTTAGCATAATAAAAAATGCAAGATTTATAAATAGTAATTCAAACAGTTGTTATTTTTTCTCGACTATTACTAATAGAGGAGATGTATTAGATCTATTTATACATTCATGTAACATAACACCAAACTTATTTTTAGGTAAGCCTCTTAAATACTTAAGAATGCAACTTTCCTCTTCTTTACCTTCATTATGCCCTCTATAAATAGCTATAGACATTATTCCGTTTTGACATAACAAATCTAAAGAAAGTTGTATACTTTTAAGACTAGTTTCTGCTAGTGTTGTTACTTCTTTATTTCCACCAGGTAAATATCCAAGATTATAACATATGCAATTAATTTCTTCTTTAACAAATTCATCTATTTTATGATGTGATTCATTTATTATTATTACGTTATTATTTTTATCTATGTATTTTTCACAAGCTTCTCTTTGAATTTCAAAAGCATATACTTTTTTAAAGCAAGAAGATAAAAAGTCACAATCATATCCATTTCCTAGTGTTGCATCTACTGCAATATTTTTATCTTTAACATATTCTTTTATAATATTGTGTGATAATATACTAACATCCGAAACATATTTAAACATGGTTTACCTCACTATAAACTTCTAATATAGTTTAATTCACTATCAGTTAGGTTTCTCCATTCTCCCTTTTTTAGATAACCTAACTTTATATTACCTATTGAAACTCTTTTAAGGCTTATAACTTCATGATTTAATGAAGAGCACATTCTTCTAATTTGTCTGTTCTTACCTTCATGAATGGAAATTTCAACAGTTGATAAAATTTCATCTTTATTAGTTCTTTTATTAAATCTTTTTTCTTCAGATATTACTTCAATATCTGCTTCGGCAGTAACATAACCACCGATATCTATACCTTTTTTAAAATGCTTAATATCACTTTCGGTGAACTTACCTCTACATACAGCTATATAGTTTTTCTTGATTGATACTCTAGGGTGAATTATATTATTATAAATACTACCATCATTTGTTAATAATAGTAATCCAGAACTATCGTAATCCAATCTACCTATTGGATATATTCTTTCTTCAACATTTACTATATCTAAGACAGTTTTTCTTCCCTTCTCATCTTTAGCCGATGTTATGTAACCTTCAGGCTTATTAAGCATTATATAGATCTTTTTTTCTTCTACTTTTATAATGTTATCATTATATTCTACAATATCTTTTTCAGGATCAATTTTAGATCCAACTTCTTTTATTATATTACCATTTACTTTAATTTTTCCTTGTAAAATTATTTCTTCACACTTTCTTCTAGAAGCCACACCACATCTAGCCATATACTTTTGTAATCTTTCTTCCATTTTATTCACTCCGTCTCTTAATATTCAAAGTAATTATATAGTTTATATTTCATTAATACAACTAAATATTTATAGGTTTATGATATTAATATAAATTATTTGTATTAACATTTTTAATTTAGAAAGCAATTATAAAATTAAAATCGATAATTGTATATTTATGTGATAAAATATATATATTAGAAAATCTGCTTAAAGTTACACATTGAAAAGGGAGGCTATATTTATGTATCTAGAAAAAATAAAGGAAGCAAGAAAAAATATAAAAGATGTTGTTACTAAAACACCATTATTATATAGTAATGTATTTAGTAACAGTAGTAATAATGAAGTATACATGAAATGTGAAAATCTACAATTAACTGGTGCCTATAAGCTTAGAGGGGCTTTAAATAAAATTATTTCTTTATCTGAAGAGGAAAAAGCTAAAGGGGTTATTTGTTCATCTGCTGGTAATCATGCTCAAGGAGTTGCATATGCATCTTCTTTAATGGGGGTAAAGTCAAGTATTGTTATGCCTGAAACTACTCCATATCTGAAGGTTGAGTCAACTAAAAATTATGGGGGAAATATAATACTACATGGAAAGTGTTATGACGATGCTTTTGTTAAAGCAAAAACTATAGAGGAAGAAGAAGGAAAGGTTTTTATACACCCTTTTAACGATATTGATGTAATTTGTGGCCAAGGGACAATTGCATTAGAAATTTTTGAAGAAATTAATGATTTGGATTATATACTTGTTCCTATTGGTGGAGGAGGATTAATTTCAGGTATAAGTGTTGCTGCTAAATCTCTAAATCCAAATATAAAAATAATAGGTGTTCAAGCTGAAGGAGCACCTTCAATGGCTTTAAGTATAAAGAGGGATAAAATTTGTACATTAGATAGTGTTAATACAATTGCTGATGGTATTTCAGTTAAAACACCTGGTAGTAAAACTTTTGAAATTGTTAGAGAATATGTGGATGATATTATAACAGTTTCAGAAAATGATATTGTAAATGCATTCCTTTTACTTATTGAAAAACATAAATTAGTGGCTGAAGCATCAGGAGTTGTAACTTTAGCTGCATTAAAGAAATTAAAAGTAAAAAATAAAAAAGTATGTTGCATATTAAGTGGTGGAAATATTGATATGCTTACAATTTCAACATTAATAAATAATGGACTTGTTTCGAAAGGGAGATTATTTTGTTTCTCAATTGAACTTAAAAATGTACCAGGTGAATTGTTAAAAATATCAGAAATTTTAGCAAAAGAAAACGCTAATGTAGTGAAACTTGAACATAATCAGTTTAAGGCAATAAACAGAATTCATAATGTACTATTAGAAGTTACAGTAGAGACTAATGGTCATGAGCATATTGAAAAAGTAATTAATTCATTTGAAAGAGAAAAGTATTCTATTAGAGTTATGTATTAAAATACATTAAAAGTCGGCAATTTAACTTGCCGACTTTATTATTTTATTAAACACCATATTTTGTATAATAATCAGCTATAGCAGCTTTTATTTTATCATCAATATAAATAGTTCCATCAATTTCCCTATTATATAAATATTCAACAACTTCAGCCATTGTAACTATAGGATAAGTTGTAATTCCGAATGCTTCTTTTATTTCGGCTTGTGCAGATTGCTCTCCTCTACCCTTTTCCATTCTATCTACAGATATTACTAATCCAGCAATTTCAACATCTCCTTGAGCTTTTAAAATTGGTGCTGTTTCGTAAATTGAAGTTCCTGCAGTCATAACATCTTCAACTATAACCACTTTCTTTGTGCTATCAAGTTTAGCACCAAGTAAAATTCCACCTTCACCATGATCTTTAACTTCTTTTCTATTTGAACAATATTCAACATTTGCGCCATATAGCTTATTCATAGATATAGCTGTGGTAACAGTTAATGGAATTCCTTTGTAAGCTGGTCCGAATAATACGTCTACATCAGAGCCAATACGCTCATTTATAGTTTTAGCATAAAACTCACCTAATTTTTCAAGTTGTTCTCCTGTAGTATAGTTTCCTGTATTAATAAAAAATGGTGTTTGACGTCCGCTTTTTGTAACAAATTCTCCAAATCTTAAAACATTACTTCTTACCATAAATTCAATAAATTCTTCTTTGTATTTTTGCATAGAAAACAACTCCTCTAAATATGTATATTTTTCTTAAATATTGTAACATTATTCGGAAAAAAAAGCTAATAAATATTTCAAATTATTATTTTATATTTATGGTTATTATACTTTCAATGTGTCAATAATTTTAAAATATAAGTTTTATTATATAAATAATAATTTATTGCTTTATTTTAGGAGGTAACTATGAAAAAAAGAAAAAAAATAGGAATTATCATATGTACTATTACCTTAATATTAATTATTTCACTTACTCAAGCAAAAAAAATGAAATTTTTCTTTGAAATTATAAAATTAAGTAGTAGTTTACCTACTGTATCAAGTGATTTTTATAATGAACCAATAAAAGATATAACATATAAAGATATAGTATATAAAAAAAGGGGCAATAAAGAGTTAAAGTTAGATATATATACAAGTAAAGATTCAGATAAACCTACTCCAGTAATTATATATGTATTCGGAAATGGATGGATGTATGGAGATAAGGTAATTCCATCTGCTATTGAGTCTATTATTGAGTTGCTAAAGGATGAGGGATATGCAGTAATAAGTACATCATATGAGCTAATGGATGATGAAGTAATTTTAGAGGAACAAATATCAGATGTTAAGGATACAATAAGATGGATTTATAAAAATAAAGATAAGTATAATTTTGATGTAAATAATATAGGAATGATAGGTCCTTCAGCTGGTGCTCAACTTTCTATGATGGCAGCTTTTTCAGATGATGGGGAATTTATTGGTGATAGAACATTAAAAAATTATTCTTCTAAAGTGAAATATATAATTGATCTATTTGGTCCCGCTAGATTAAGTAAAGTAAATTTATCTGCTGGTCCAGAAGAGGTTGTTAAAAAGTTTACTGATAATGATATAGAAAGGATATCAAATGAATTTAGTCCTATTGAATACATAAGAAGTGATTTGCCAGATACACTTATAATTCATAGTTTAAAGGATGATATAGTACCCTATGAAACTTCTGTGGAATTATATGAAACTGCATTAAAATATGAAAATAACTTTGAGTTATATACCTTGCAAAATTGTACTCATTATTTAGAGAACTTATCAAGTACAGATGCTCTAAATTTATACATGAAAATTGTTGATTATATATTAAAAGAAACCTCTTGAAAATAGTTTTTAAAATAGGCTGACTTAATAATTTTATAAGTAAATATAATAATTAAAGTATCAACTAAATCTTAGATGTAGAAAATTAACCATATAAACTCCAGTAAGTAACATAATTTCTTACGATGATATCATTAAATTTTATCGAGAACTGTCTTTAAAGCTTAAGTCTACAATTTAAAGTGTACCCTAAAGTTAACGATTTGTCATATAAATTTGTAGCAGGAATCGTTAACTTTAAGGGATGGAACTAAGAAAAATAGTGATTAGTGAATTAGTTTAATTCTCTTTTCATTAGCATCTAGAATAACATTTGAACCTAAAGGAAGTGTTAAAGTTGGAAGACAATGTCCGCAAACTAATTTGCTTATAGTTGGTTTCTTTAATGGTAAAATAATTTCATTAAAAACTTCTTCTAATGATAAACTTTTTTTGTTAGCCGATGCAATACAATTGGTGAATGATCCTAAAATAATACCGCTTGCATCTTTAAATTTACCAGATTGTTTTAGATGAAGTAGCATTCTATCAATTTTGTAGGGAGTTTCGTCTACCTCTTCTAAAAATAGTATTTTATTTTTTGTATTTATTTCATACTTAGTTCCTAATGAAGAGCAAACTAATGATAAATTTCCACCTATAAGTTGCCCGTTAGCTATACCATGACTAATAACTTCAAGATTACACCCAATAGGGTTAAAGATTTCGTTTATATTTTCCTTTGAGAAAAGAAACCTTTTATAATAATCAGCACTATACTCATCTAATCCTTTTATTAGTTCGGTTGAAACCATTGGACCATGATATGTGATAAGTTTACTTTTTTGATTAATAGCAATATGAAGTGCTGTAATATCACTATATCCTACAAAAATCTTTGGATTTTTTTTTATCATCTTAAAATCTATAAGATCTAATAATCTAGCACATCCGTAACCCCCTCTAATTGCAAATATTCCTTTTATATTCTTATCTGCGAACATACGATTTATATCATTAGCTCTGATATCATCAGTACCAGATAAAAATCCGTGATCTGATAGACAGCTCGTTCCAACTACAACTTCTAATCCTAGATCTTTTAATGAGCTAACACATTTATCTATTAAAGTTTTATCAACAGGACTTGCTGGTGCTATTATAGCAACGCTATCACCTTGTTGTAATGGTTTTGGTTTAATCATTATTATCATCCTTTTATAAATAATATACTTTAGTATATTATTTATAGTTATTATTTTAGAATAAATTTAAATTAACATACTTATTGGAATTAAAAGCAGTGCCTCTCCTGGAATTTTAAATCGAGGTTGTTCTGGCAAATAAATACCTAAATTTGATATATTTTCCATAAGAGGAGAACAGCAATTAAGGAAATTTTCATAAAAATTAGGTTGTCCAGACTTCCTTAATAAATGAATACATTGGTTTGAATCACATTTTCTAATGACTTTTCCTATTATTGTACAAGGACAATCTGCACTATCATAAATATTTGCATAGGTGCTGATGAAATTGCTATTATTTACAGTTAATACAACATCCATATCACCACATTTTACAATCATATCTTGACTATTATTATTTGTTAAAAGTGATTGCAAATAACTGACTTGTTTATACATTATATCATAATTTACAAATGAACTATTAGTGCTTTTTATAGATTTACAATATGAGTTTAAATTATCTATTCCAATACATGATAATAAATTTGATAAACTATCTATATAAGAAACCATAGATTCATTAGAAATTTGTCCACTAAGTTTTACATAGTCACCGGAATTTATATTAGAGCCTAAATAACTACTATTATTAAACTCTTTGATTAAGTTTGATTCATTTAGTCCTTGAAGTAATTGTTGATGTATTTCAAAGGTTGTATATATACGAGTTAATTCTTCTTCACGTCTTACAAATCGCCTACCTTCTAAAGATTGATTATCTCTATTTATTGTTGTTACAGTATCAGCCTCTGTAAAGTTTTTACCTTTATAACCATCACGTTCATCCCTTATGCATCTATCTTCACCATAATGTTGGTTAGTTCCTTCAGTTCCTGTTTTGGCATTTAAGGTTCTATCTTCTATAAATCTAGAGGTTCTTTTTTCAATATATCCATCTATAACTAAAGAGTTTAAATTCTTAGTTAGAGCTTCATCAAGATAAATAAGTAAATCAAGAGCATCACTCAAAAGATATTACCTCCTTATAGCGTTTTAGACAATATCATAATGCCTTATAATTATATAGTTAATAAATTTTAGAAAGCTATAATACTTATATATAGTATTCTAAATACACAAATTAATTACTTTTTATTAGAGAAAATAAAATACTACTCAATAAAATAATTGCAATAATTAATAATGATACTACTGTTGAGATATTAATACCCCAAAATGCAATAAATAACTTTATACCAGTAAAAATTAAAATAAAAGCTACACCATATTTTATATAACGAAACATACTATTTAATTTTGCTAGTAAAAAATAAAGACTTCTTAATCCCAATATAGCAAAAATATTTGATGTATATACAATATAAGGATTGGTTGTTATAGAAAATATAGCAGGAATAGAATCTAAAGCAAAAATTATATCAGAACTTTCAATTAATACTAAAATTAGCAATAATGGAGTTGCATGTAGAACTCCATTAATTCTAACAAAGAATTTTTCATGATGTAATTCGTTTGTAACTGGAATTAAACGTTTCATTATATTTAGAATTTTACTTTTTGAAAAATCTACTGCTTCATCTTTATTAAATAATATTTTTAATCCACTACAGAATAAGAAAAAACCAAAAATATATAAAATCCAACTGAATTTACTGATTATTGCAACTCCTAGAAAAATAAATATGAATCTTAATATTACAGCACCTATAATACCATACGTAAGGACTCTTTTTTGATATTCCATAGGTATATTAAAGGATGTAAATATAATTAAAAATAAAAATAAGTTATCCACACTCAAACTTAATTCAATTATGTATCCACCTAAAAATTCAAGTCCATAATCTGCTCCAAAAATAAAATAAATTAATACATTAACTATAAAGGCTAGACTCGCCCACAGTATAAAATTTCTTAATGCACTTCTTGCTCTCAAAATACTTCTCCTTATATTAAATTAATTCACAGAATAATTATATGATTTGATATATAAATTTATTTATAGTTAATGATAATAAAAAAGTAAGATTAAATTTTAAATTTAATCTTACTAGTAAAATATTAGTATAAAGAATCATTTTGAGTAATTTTAACAACTAGCTTTGCTAATACATGTTTATCATGAGAATTTGCTACATTCCAAAGCTCTTTTAATAAATTTTCTTCGTTGTTAGAGGTTTGAATATTGTTAGATAAAAAATAACCTACACTTTCAGTAATTGTATTATGTAACACACCTAGCTTGCTGTTAGCATTTAGCTCTTTGTTTACTGCTTCCTTCAACGTATCGAAATTAGTATTATTCATTTAAAAATCCTCCTCTTAATTATATATTTAGTATTTAAATAACTAAATTTTATATTCACAAATAAACAATTTATATTAATGAATTAACTTTCCAGAATCATTAACTAATACTAAATCTTCAGGATATGGCATAAAAAAGGTTTGATCAACTAGATGATTAAGATCAAATCTAATAATATAACTTTTAACTAAGTATAAAGGGACAGAAAATGGTACATATCCATTTTTATATTTATCTATAGTACTCCAAATGAATTGCATTTCATCTGAAGTTATTTTATCGTTAAACTGATCTAAAGATTTTAATAAAACATTAATATTAGATGTATATCGAGGAGCTTTTTCTAATAATCTATGAAGATAAAATTCATATTCTTTAAATAATGTTTCTAAATTTTCAATATTATCTTTATAAATAAGATCATCAAGAGCTCTAGAATATTTTTGACTATATGATAAAAATAATAAACTATTTTTTAAATGAAATTTTCTTAAACTTTCAAAATTAAGAGTGTTTTTTGATATTCTAAAATCACATAATATAAAAATTCTAGCTAAAAAATGCTCACGTATTTTGAAGTTTGTTAATCTCCCATCATCTTCGATAGGAATATATGGGAAGTGTTGCATGACAGCTTCTGCAAAAATCCCCTTGTCTCTTCTTATAGCTCTACCTTTTTCAATAGTGGTATAAACTTTGGCATCTTTAACTCCACAGGATGGAGATTTGCATTTAAATATAAAACCATCTACAAACTCTAATTTATTTATAAATTTTTTGGAGAAGTTTATCATATCGTTTGTTATATATCTATTTTCATTAGGTTGAATTAACTCCTTTTTATTGTCTATTTCAACTATCCTAACAGGATTTCTTGGAGTACTTAAGCCGCATTCTACCTCTGGACAAATTGGAATAACCTCTACATACTTTTTTAGTTTATCTATAAATTCATTTTCTTCTATATTTCCGTTATATTTACAACTTTCAAACCCTAAGCATTTACTTATTACTATAATTGGTTTATCAGTATTTAGCATTAATATCTATCCTTTCTAGTGCTTGTATAAGTATTTTTTGTTTAATCTATATTATTTATACAAAAGAACATTAGAAAGAAAAGAGCACTATAAAATATTTTATAGTGCTGCTAATAAATAAATTATATATTCATTTTATTACATAGAATAATTATAGAGAATGATTTTAATTTAGGAATTTCATTTAATTTAACTTTTTTTAATATATTTAACCCAGCAGTATTATCATTAGCGATAATGTTCCAATATCCAGTTTTTGAAGGTGGTATATATGCATTAACATCATAATCATCAATACTTGTAGCATTATAAATAACAACAGCTTCACCTTTATCAAATTCACTTAGATCAATATGATTTATTATAACCCCACTGCTTTCATTATTAGCAAAAATAAATTTTGCTTTATTTTTTATAATATCTGAATTTCCTATATTAAAATATGGTAAGCTTTTTCTTATAGATATTAATCCTTTAATATAGTTAAATACTTCTATAAATTTATTTTTATCACTCCATTTTATAGAGTTTATTTCATCATTACTTTTGTAACTATTATGATCACCTTGTTTTGTTTTTAATAATTCAGCACCATATTGAATAAATGGAATTCCTTGAGCTGTAAATAGTATTGATAATCCTAATATATTTTGTCTTACATAGGAATTATTAAATGGATAAATGCTTAAATTTTTTCTATAGTTGCCTCTAGCTAGAGCTTGATTTTGACTTTTTTCTATTTGATCCCAAAGGGTATAGTTATCATGGGCATCAGCATAATTTATACTTTCATTTGGGTTTGAAGTTAAGGTATAAATAGAACCTTTTAATCCCTCAATTATATTCCAATTACAAATTGCATTATGCTGATTTCCGTTTATAAATCCATTTGATGGATTATTATCTCCTCTAATTGAATCCCTAAATGTATCATTAAAAACAGAAAAATTTTCATTTCTTTGTGAGCCTTTAAATGTACCATTCATTAAAGGTGAGCTTCCACCCTTCCATGGTTCGCCATAAATCAAAAAGTTTGAATCAAATTTACGAGATTTACGAACTATTTCTTTAGTAGTATTTATATCTAATAATTCCATTAAATCAAAACGAATTCCATCAATTTTATAATTTTTTATCCAATGCATACATGAATCAATTATAAATTTTCTTACCATTGGTCTTTCAGTTGCTAGTTCATTTCCACAACCAGAGCCATTAGTAAATCTTCCAAGATAATCAGTTCTAAAGTAATATCCAGGTACAATGTTATCCATATTCATAGTTCCCATCATATGATTATAGACCATATCCATAACAACTCTTATTCCTTTTTCATGGAATTTCATAATCATTTCTCTTAATTCAATAATTCTTGTTATTGGATTATATGGATTTGTTGAATAACTTCCTTCTGGCACATTAAAGTTTTTAGGATCATATCCCCAGTTTCTATTGTTTGAACTTGGAAAACGTTCATCTACTGACCCAAAATCAAAAACTGGCATTAAATGAACATGGGTTACGCCTAGTTCTATTAAATGATCTAGTCCGGTTTTTACAGTTTTACCAGTATAAACATCTTTGAATACTGTATTTTCCTGTACAGCACCTAAATAAGTACCTTTTAAGCTATCATTTACTCCAGAGCTTTCATCAATTGTAAAGTCTCTAATATGCATTTCATATATAATAGAGTCATCTTTTCTTTTTAATTCAGGAATATTATGATTAATAAATCCATAAGGTTTTGTAAGCTTATCATTTATATCTATTACATACCCTTTATCGCCATTTACGCAAACAGAAGTTGCATAAGGATCTATTGCATATGTTATTTTATCACATATATTTCCATTCATATCTACATCTTTAAAGTATATCTTATATAAATAATACATTTCATTTGCATCATCTTTATTTACAACAGTAGTATACACTCCTGTTTTATAGTCATATATCATAGGGTAACTAATATACTCATCCTCTTCTTTAATATACCATTCCTTATATAGTAACAGTTCAACTTTATAACTAGTTGGAGCCCAAAGTTTAAAAGAAATTGCATTATTTAAATAAACTATTCCCAAGTCTTCTTTTGAATAATAAAATTTATCTAAATAGTTTCTAAATAAAACTTTATATGGTCTATAAGCATTAGATGCAGAAACCAAAAGTAAATCATTTGCACGTATGTGTCTAGGGATATTAGTTATTATTACTTCTTTTCCTCTAATTATAGAAGAGGTACCTTCAATCTTTTCACCATTTAGATATAAGTGAAAATCAAGTCCTAATAAAGGCTCACTTGAAAGATAAACCTTTACTTTATTATGGTCGTCTATAACTGCAAATTTTATATTTGTTTGATTTGCTATTATTGCTGATTTTAGAGAAGTATATCTTCGTGGATCTCCATATATTATATATACGTCTTTGTATAGTCCTTTTAAATCATAAGTATTAGTTTGCTCAGCCCAATAGTTTATCCAGTTATTTCCCCATTGTTTTTTTCTAATAATTAAATAATCTTCTTTCACATATGATGCAAAGCCGTAATCTGTATTGAAATTAAAATCGCTTTCTTCACCAGAACAATTTTCTCCAAATAACCAACAATTCCAAATGTAATCATGACCTTGATAATTATTATCTTCTAAATAGAAATGTACTAATGTACCAACATATTTATTATCTTCCACTATTATTTTCTTTGTTGCAATTAAATCTTTATCAATAGCTTTTCCACAAATAATTATTTCAGTACCTTCTGGTATATTATTATTTACGATTAAATATCCATTTTCAATTTTTGCTCCATCAATTTCATCTTCTAAATACCATGTCATTTCTGGTAGTGACATTCTTCCGTATAATCCTGTACACACACCTATTAGCTCAACAGGTCTTTTGTAAGTCACTATATTATTTGATGAGTAAATTTTTAATGTATCATTTACCTTTTCCCACATGAAACTAAAGCTGTTTTTTTCACTTCCTTCCGAATCTATCCATATTTCATTTCCGTTACAATCAATTAATATATATTTATATCTATACTTTCCGGGTTTAAGCCCATTTGGAAATTTAATTTCTTTTATCATTTTTAAGGAGCCATCATTTGTATCTACTTGCCAGTTTAATTTATATGCTTCAGATTTTTCCCAAGCATTAAAATCTCCAACAACATATGCATAAATACAGCCATCATATTTTGCTGTGAATCGTATTGTGTTAGATATAGGACATAAATCTACAGAATAAATACCCTTATCATTATTATTTATTTCAAATTTCTCAATAAAATCTGTACTTTTCATATAAACACCCCGCCATATAATTCTAGCCTAAAATTAAATTTATAATACATCAAAAGCAAGAAAATAATATATATTTAACCATAGTATACATTTATTGTAACATTTTTTTGAGCATTTTTCATATTAAAAATCACAAAAAAAACAAGATAAGACACTAAAGGAAGTGTTTATCTTGTTTTATTTTAAAAAAGTTTTTTTAGAAATTTAAGGAAAATACGTTTATCTTTAATTTCTATATCCATAATTTCATTTTTTATTTTATCTAGAGAATATTTAAAGTCATGTTCATAAAAAAGGTTTATTATGTCATCATTATTACATAAAGCCGCATAATGAATAGCCATTAAATTTCTATCATCTTTTATATAAAGATTAGCACCTTCTTCTATAAGCAAACTACATAAATCAATATTGTGTTCTAAAACAGCATAAAATAAAGCAGTTTTACCATCCTTATCTCTATAGTCAATATTAGAAACCTTTATAAGGCTTTTTACCACTTTATAATCATTATTTTGTGTTGCTTTAATAATATCACTTGTTTTCAATTTAAACACTTTTAAACATTCCTTTAATTATTTAATATATTTTATTTACTCAACTTGAGTCAATAATCTTCTCATTACATCTTTAAGCTTATTATATCCTAGCTCTTCGTTAGCCATTACCAAAACAGCTTTTATATCATTATCAGAAGGTTCCCACTTATAAGCTTTAAAATCTATTATAGAGTCCTCTGGTAGGTATTCTTCAAGTTCAAAACCTAATTCCTCTGTAGATGCCATATATTCATCAAATAAAGCATCTTCATCTAACTCATTAATATCAACACTTTCTTCTATTTCTTCATTTAATGTATCGATGCTTACACTTAAATTAAAAGCAACTATATCTTCTCTTTTAGAGCCTTTACTCATATCTTTTACAACTTTAAATTCAGTATTTTCTTCAATTATATTTTTTATATCCTTACTATCTAAAACTCTATTTCCAAATGCAATATACATTATTATGTTTCCTCCTGGGTTTTAATTTACCTTCTACAAAAATCAAGTTGATTTTGTAGAAGGTATTAAATTTAAAAATCTTATTTATAATTTAACAAAATAAATGATAAATATCAACAACAAATGTTAATATTATCATTAATAAAAGTATAACCTGTATTTAGTGCAAGTTTATTTAGGTCATAATATTTAGGTTTTCCATGTAGCTTAATAGAATTTATTAGTGAATCTAGAGGAACTAAATTAGTTAAGTTAATTAAACTTCCTAATAAAATCATATTAGCTAGTGATTTATTTCCTATGCTAGTAGCAATATCATCACAAGGAACTTTTATTATTTTAACATCATCTCTATTAGTATTTATAGTAACTAAATTACTATCTATAATTAGTAACCCATCTTTTTTTAAATATGATTGAAATTTTTCTAATGAGGGATTATTCATTATTATAATAGCATCAGCATGAGTTATTATTGGGGATGCTACTTCATCCTTACCCAATATCACAGAACAGTTAGATGTACCACCTCTCATTTCTGGTCCATAAGAAGGCAACCATGAAACGTTTAAATTATTGTCCATAGCTGAATAGGCTAAGAATTTACTCATAGTTTGTATACCTTGACCACCAAATCCAGCAAAAATGATTTTATACATAGGATTTATTTACCTCCCCTATTAAATATTTTTTTTTATTCCTAAAGGATAAAAAGGAATCATATTATCAGTTTGCCATTTCATTGAATCTATAGGGGTTAGCCCCCAATTGGTTGGACAAATAGAAAGAACCTCTATAAATGAAAATCCTTTTTTGCTTATTGAGTTTTGAAAGGCTTTTTTTATTGCCTTTTTAGTTTTATTTATATTTGCTATACTATTTATTGCAGTTCTTTCTACATAGCAAACTCCATCAATAACTGATATTATTTCTGACATTTTTAATGGATTTCCTTGTGTTTTAACATCTCTTCCATAAGGGCTTGTTTCTGTAATTTGCCCAGGAAGAGATGTTGGCGCCATTTGTCCTCCTGTCATGCCATAAATACAATTATTAACAAATATTGTTACTATGTTTTCACCTCTTGCGGCAGCATGGATTATTTCAGCGATTCCTATAGCAGCTAAATCACCATCTCCTTGGTAGGTAAATACTACTTTGTCAGGATTAGCTCTCTTTATTCCTGTTGCAACGGCAGGAGCTCGTCCGTGAGCTGCCTCAAAAACATCACATGCAAAATAATTATATGCAAGAACGGAACAACCAACAGGTGCAACTGCAATGCTTATATCTAAAATATTTAATTCTTCGAGTGCTTCGCCAATTAATTTATGAATTATTCCATGTCCACACCCAGGACAATAATGTGTTTTTACATCTATTAAGCCTTTAGTTGGTGAATAAATTTTATTCATTTAGTACTCCCCCAATTACAATTAATATAATTTATTATTTCTTCTGGAGTAGGAACTATTCCACCTGTTCGACCGTAGAAGTTTACGTTACATTTCCCATTTACAGCTAATTGTACATCTTCAACCATTTGACCACAGGACATTTCAATGCACAAAAATCCATTTTTTGTTTTAGCAACTGTATTTCTTATTGTTTCAGTTGGAAATGGCCATAATGTAATTGGGCGGATTAAACCTAGATTTAGTCCAAGTTCCTTGGCTTCTTTAATAACTGTTTTACATATTCGTGATGTTGTTCCATAAGCTATTAGTATTAAATCGCAAATTTCATCACAATTATATAATTCAACTTTAACTTCTTTTTCTTCTATAATACTATAAGTCTTTTGAAGTTCAGTGTTTAAGTTTTCAAGCTCTAAAGGATCTAAATAAAGAGAATTTATTATATTATGAGATTTTCTTCCCTTTAAACCATTAGCCTTCCATGATTTTTCAGGAAGAGGTCTTTTAACTCTTTCCTTAAATTCTATTGGTTCCATTATTTGGCCTAGCATACCATCAGCCATAACCATAACTGGAGTTCTATAAATATCTGCTACATCAAAGGCTTCTTGAATTAAATCATAAATTTCTTGCACGCTATTTGGAGCATAAACAGGAATATTAAAATCACCATGACTTAAACCTTTAGTTACTTGAAAATAATCACTTTGAGCAGGCTGAATTCCTCCTAACCCTGGACCACCTCTAACAACATCAATAATTACGCATGGTAACCTTGCACCAACTAAGTAGGATATTCCTTCAGACATTAAGCTTATACCAGGACTAGAAGATGAAGTCATACATCTTACACCAGTTCCTGCTGCTCCATATATCATATTGATTGCAGCTATTTCACTTTCTGCTTGTAAAAAAACACGCCTTCTATTAGGCATTTCTTTGGATAAGTAAGCTAAAACTTCGGTTTGAGGAGTTATGGGATATCCAAAGAAGCATTTGCAGCCAGCTTTTAAAGCAGCTTCACCTATAACTTCATTACCTTTCATAAGAAACTTTTCACTCATTGCTATCTATCCTCCTAATTTTTCTCTATACTTATAGCAGAATCTGGACAAACTTTAGCACAACAAGAACAACCAATGCACATATTTTTATTTTCTTCTGATATTATTGGAGTATAGTAACCACTTTCGTTAACTTTTTTATTCATATCAATTATTTTTTGGGGACAAAAATTAACACAAAGCTCACAACCTTTGCATCTATCTTTTCTAAAAGTAACGTTAAACATTAAATAACCTCCTATATAATTAATCCCATGGAAATTTTACTTTTCTAGTAATTTCAAAAATATCAACAGTGATAAGGTTTTCAACGGATGGTATAAATTCTTTTAAGCAAAGTAAATATGAATAACTTATATTTAATGCTTGTGAAATTAATTTAGATTGAGAATCTCCGTAAATAATGTCAGTTATTCTAGTGTTTGAACCATAATGAGTATTAGAAACTATATCTGTTACCTTCATATTACATAAATTTTCAAATGCTTTTATTTGATAAATAGAATTATTATAGTTTTTAGTTTGAGGTCTTGCGGTATTAAAAATATAATACATTTTATAGTTATCTTTTAATTGGTTTTTTAATTGAATTAGAGCTTTAACTCCATCAAGGTCTCCTCCAACGTCTATAATAATAGAATCAAAATTAGATTTTAAACAAGTAATTATATTAAAAGGCATTATCATAAGTTCAGCGTTATTTAACTTGGGGTTTGGTGCTATAACTGTAATATTATATAAAGATGTGAGCATTTCGATATATTCTCTAGAACAAAAATAAGGATTAACAATATCTATGTCAATAAGAGCTGTCTTTTTGTTTGAAAGGGATTCTTTAATTGCTAAATTAATGGAAAATTCTGTTTTGCCGCTTCCTAAATTTCCTGTAACTATATGAATTGTACTCATAAATCACCTCACCTTATAAAAATAGTTAAGACAAAATATGTTTATATATAATATTATATGCTTAAGTTTTTATAGTGTATTTTTACATGTTTTTTATGTTGATAATACATTGTGGTAATTTTTATCTAATTAAATAAATAGTACCATTATTATTAAAAATATTAGATTTAATATATAAAAAAACACAGAATGTAATAATTTTACATTCTGTGTTTTTAAATTTTAGGCTCTTATAACTCGTTTTAATGATATATTTATTGTTTGATAAAGAATAAATCCACCAATTGTATTTATTATTAAAGCTGGAATTACTATAGTAACAAATAGTATTGAAAATTTAGCAGGTAATCCAACTATATATTGAGCTGATAGTAAAAAGGTACTTCCGCTTATTAATGTTCCAAGTGGAAAACTGATTAATACTAATAAGTTTTTCTTAATACTTTCATTAATTTTTATAGAATCTGTTATTTTATTTATAGATAGTAAAATAACATACATTAAATTTACAGTAACTATCTTATCTATCATATTAGGAAGCTGACCGCCAGGAAATTTAGTTGTTAATGCAGTAAATACACCTGTGATTATTGCAGCAATTATTGAGGCTTTATAATCATTGTTATTAATTATCATTATTATAAAAAGCATGGCTAATGCAAAATCCGGTTGCATTGGTAACCCTAGAGCTGGAGTAATTTGATGTAATATAGCACCTATAGCTAAAAGAAGAGCGTTAATAACCATTTTTTTTGTATTCATATTTCTTTTCATTTTTATTCCTCCTGAATTTAAATAATAATTATGAGTTTTAAATTTTATATTTGATTTAGCTATTGTTCATACCATATTAATCACCTCCTTAAATATTGATTTATTATTATAAATAAAAAAACTCCGTCCTATAATATAGGACGGAGTAAATAATCCGCGGTACCACCTAATTTATGAAAAATAAATAATAAATTTCATCACTTAAAACCAAGTACTATCATACTTGTCCTACTATAACGTGTAGGTTACGGTTTCCGGTACTAAGATATCTTTTCCCTTTACTTCTCTAAGGCCCATTCATATAAAGTCTTCTTGTTAAGATCTCACCATCCTTAACTCTCTTTAATAAAGCTACAATATACTACTATCCCTTGTCTAAGAATTTAAATTTCTTTTATTAATAATATAATATCCATAAATTAGGTAAAAGTCAACATTATTTTTTTATATTATTAATTGTTATATTTGATACTTGTGGAAATAAGTTTTCATAAAATTTATCAAAACCATCATCTTCTAATAATACTTCTTGTTTATCATCAACATAAAATTTATTCATAGTGCTAATTACTAAGTCAAACTTTTTAAGATTATTTTCTTCAAGTAATACTGTATAAAGATAAGCTAAATGATTTTGCATATATGCTTGAATAGTATTCATGTCCTCTTCAGAAATTTTACCATCTTTATATAAGTCTTTTATAGGACCGTTCTTTAATGCAAAGTAAGATGATGCTTTTGCTATATTTGCTATATATTCTTGTGGTTTTTGGTTATTCATATGGTGTATTTCCTTTCATTCGTAAAATAATTAGATTTTCATATAAAATATTTTATATTACTATTAATTTACTTACAATAGTTTTAGTGTATAAAAGCTTTATTTAAAAGTTTAAATTTTCTTCTATTTCTTTTATATGATTTTCTATTATATATTTAAACCAAAAAGTATAATTGTCAGGATTAGTTTTAAGATCAACTTTTATATTATCTAAGGATATCCATTTATAATCTTCAACTTCTAAAGGATTTATTGATATTTCATTAGAGTATCTACCAAAGTATACATGATCAAATTCATGTTCAATAAGATCATTATCGAACTTTATATAGTATATAAAAGAAAATACTTCTTTTAAATCACAAGAAAATCCCATTTCTTCTTGTAATCTTCTTACAGCTGCATCATCAGTATTTTCATCTTTATTTGGGTGTGTACAACAAGTATTTGTCCAAAGACCTGGAGAGTGATACTTTCCACTATATCTTTTTTGTAATAACAGTTCATTCTTTTCATTAAAAACAAATATTGATAAAGCTCTATGAAGTAGTCCTTTTATATGAGCATCCATCTTTTCTATATGCCCTACTTCATTGTCGTTTTTATCAACACAAATTATAATTTCCTTCATTTAAAAATCTCCTTAATAATTTTTTAAAATAAATAGATTTATAGGATTTAGTATATTTAGATAAAATAAGCGTCGTTAAAAATTTACGACGCTTATTTTAAAATATTTATAAATATTTTATCTTCTTTTAAGCAATTTATACAAACCAATAAATCCTATTAAAGCTCCTACTCCAGCCATAATAACAACTTTAGAATCAATGTTTTTTATTTTATCCATAAATAAATCAGAATATCCACATGCACATTCTGAATCACTATCTATAGATTCATTATAATCATCATCTAAATAATCAAAATTATTATCAGTGTTATTATCATCACAATTATATTTATAAAGATTAATATATTCTTCTTCACAATTATCTGAATCCTTATAATATGATCTTTGAGTAATAGCAGGAACTTTTATTTTTTTTGTAGCTGCATCTAATTTTTTGCTTAAGTTTATTCCTATACTTTGGTACATAAGTATCACCTCAACCTTAGTATAATCACTTTTTTAAAACTTAATTCAAAATTATAATTTTTCTATTTCTTTTATTTCATTTATATATGTTTCATTGGTGCTATCAGCATCATGTACTATATATAAATAACTCAAAGCATCATCATATTGTTTTAATGCTTTATAGCACATTGCAATACCAAAGTAAACATCTATGGTTCCTTCTTGTAAATCGATTGCTTTTTCATAATTTATTAGTGAGTTAGTGTATTCTCCAATATTAAAGTAATATTGAGCTAATCCAATATAGGCTCTACCTATATTTTCATCAATATTTATAGCTTTATTAAAGTATTTTAATGCTTCATCATTATTATTAAAGTATTTTAAATTAATCCATCCTAGATTAACTAATATATATGCAGTATCATTACTATCTAGTACATTTGAATTTAAAATATTTTCTCCTAATTTAATAGCTTCTGAGTATTTATTTAAATTAATATTTATATCAATTAAGTAAGCAGTAACAAAAAAGCTATTTGGATTTTCTAATTTTAAGCTTTCAAATATAGATTTACTTTCTTCAAATTTATTTAAATAAAATAAAGATTCACCTAATAAACTTTTAGTATATGTACTGTTAGTACAATTATTAGATAATGCCTTTTCTAATATATTTACAGCTTTATCAAATTCATCTAATGACATATAGCAATCAGCAATATAAGCATAGAAATCTGAGTTGTTACTTTCTTTTAGTGCATTTAATGAAAAGTCTAGAGCTAATTCAACATCTTCATTCATTAAATCATTATATTTTTCTAAAAACTCTTTATTTAATTCCATTAGAGTACCTCTTCTTATTAAATTTTAGTAAACATTATTAAATTTATTCAAATAACCTTAGTATTTCATCTTTTGATAATTCAAAAATATTATTAATATCTAGAGAATTATTATCTAGAATTTTATTTATTAATTGTTTTTTCTCATTTTGTAACTTAATAACTTTTTCTTCAACTGTATCCTTAGCTATAAGCTTTATAACTTCAACAATATTTTTTTGTCCTATTCTATGAGCTCTATCGCTAGCCTGTGCTTCAACAGATGGATTCCACCATGGATCAAAGTGTATAACAATATCTGCACTTTGTAGATTCAATCCAGTACCTCCAGCTTTTAAGCTTATTAGAAATATAGGTATATCACTTTCATTAAATTTGATTACCTCTTCACTTCTTTTCTTCTGTGACAGTGTACCATCTAAATAACAATATTTCAAACCTTCTATTTCCAATCGCCTTTTTATATTACTTAAAACAGATGTAAATTGAGAAAAAACTAGTATTTTATGGCCTTCATCATTTGCCTGATTTAATATTTCTATTAGAGCATCTATTTTACCACTATTTCCTTCATAGTTATCTAAAACAACACTTGGATCAAGTGCTACTTGTCTTAGTTTTGTTATATATGATAGTACTTCTATTTTCCCATTTGAAAACTCATCATCACGTATTTTTTTTTCAATTAAATCAATAACTTTATTATTATAAATACTATATATTTTTTGTTGAGACTTAGGAAGTTCTACTTCAATAATTTTTTCAATTTTAGCTGGAAGTTCTTTAAGAACATCTTTTTTTAATCTTCTTAATATAAAAGGTTTTATCAAATTCTTAAATTCTGTTGATAATTCATTATTATCCATAAAACGTCTATAATACTTTACTATAAAAGTATCTCTATCAAATAAGTATCCAGGCATTATAAAATCAAATATAGACCATAACTCTAATAAGGAATTTTCTATTGGAGTCCCTGTAAGGGCAAATCTACTTTTACATTTAAGCTTCTTTACATATACTGCATTTTGAGATGAGTAATTCTTTATATTTTGAGCTTCATCTAATATGATACAATTAAAATCAATATTTAAATATGCTTCTATATCATTTTTAAATGTTGAATAAGTAGTTATTAGAACATCCAAATTATCAATATTATTAAGTAGTTTCTTTCTATCATCCTTATGACCTGTAACTAGTTTTACATTCAATTCAGGAGCAAATTTACTAAACTCTTGTTTCCAGTTTAATACTAATGAAGAGGGCGCAATAATTAATGATGGTTTATCTTTAATAGAGGCTATAAAGGCAATAGTTTGTATAGTTTTACCTAATCCCATTTCGTCACCTAATATTCCACCAAAACCTAGTTCGTATAAAGTTTTTAAAAAACAGTATCCTGTATATTGATATTTTCTAAGTTCTCCAATAAATTCTTTTGGAATATCATATTTTAACTTATTAATATTATTAAATTGGGTCTTTAGAGTTCTTAAATAACCTAGACCTTTTAAAAACTTAATGTTATTTTCTTTTATAAATTCATTTGCATATAATCCTTTGCTTTTATGAAAATCAATAGTGTTATTTTCTATATCATTACAAGAATTAAGGTTATCTATTAGTTTTAAAAAGTTATTCAATTCTATTGATTCTAGATCAAGATAATCTCCATTTTCAAGTTTATAATATTTTAAATTATCTCTAAAAGCTCTTAAAATATTGCTTATTTCAAAAGCAGGTATATCTTTTATATCAAATTTTAATTCAAAATAGTCATATTTTCCTGCAGATATATTTCCTATTATGCCTTTAGAATCTATTTTACGAATACCTTTAAAATTCTCTGAATAATAAACTTCACCAAACTTTTGAAGTTCATGAATTTTGTTTTTAAAGAAATTATATATGTAATCATCACCTAATGTTAAATAATATTTATTGTTAATATAATCAAAGCCAAGAGCTTTTAAAGCAGACATAATTTCTTGCTCTTTATTAAAATCCCTATATATTATTTTTTCATCAAATTCATTAAATATATTGAATTCATATTTATCATATTGAACTTTTAATGTCATTAATACAAAGTTATTTTCTCTATCAAAATAAAAGTTAAACTTGGGTTTAGCTAAAACAACTTTATTTTTGATATTTGAAGATAATATTAAATTATCACTTATATTATTAAGTGTTGGTATAAGTTCTTTTAACACTCTTTCTTCTTCAGTTTTAGGAATAATAACTTTATTATCTTTTTTGAAAATTTCGTAATATGGTTTTATTTTATTAATAAAGTTTTTTTGTGGTAGATATACAGTAGCACCATTAAATAAGATATTATAATTGTTGTTTAAAATCATAGGCAGATCAGACATAAGTTGTAGCTTATACTCTTTATCTATATATTCTAAATTCATTTCTATATATGGATTATCAATTACAATCTCACAATCAACAGGTCTACTATAGAAGCCTTCATTAAAATAAGTACGGTGATCTTTTATAGTATAAAAAAAATCCTTTATTAGAAATTTAGGTGGATATATGTATTTTCCTTCTATTAATCTATCATTTGATTTTAGATATTTAGGTTTATTACCTTCCATTTCATAAAGTTCATAAATAAAATCAATTAAAGCAATGTCCTTGCTAGAGAAATACTGCTTATTCATATCAAAGGTAAAGTCATTGCTATATTTTAATGTTATATTATTTTCGTAATAAACTAAAAATTGTCTTATATCTCTAATTATATTTAGTTTATTAGATGAAGTGTTTTTTAAACCAATTTTAAATTCTATAGAAAGTTGTCCTTTATAATCTATTTTATTTAAATAGATTTCTATTTTTAACTCTTCTTTATTTCTATCTTTAAGAAGAACATCTAAAACATTTGAATTTTTATTAGTGTACATATTCCCTCTCCTTTACAATTTTTTATTATATCATAGATAAATAAGTATTTAGAAGTATCATAAATGTAAAAAAAGCTATGCTTTTAACAGAGCACAGCTTTTATGTTATTTATTTTCAATTTTATCTAATTTTTTATTATATAAAAACATATATAATGATACAGCAAATATAATTATATAACCAATTACACTTAAGTAATCTGGTAAAACACCAAACATAACTATACTTATTATTGCTGAGAATATGATATTGCTATAATCAAATATAGATATTTCTTTTGCTTTAGCATATTTATATGCAATAGTAATACCAAACTGACCAATACTAGCAAAGATACCTGCTAGAATTAAGTAAATAAACTGAATTAGGGACATTTCCTTATATACCATTAACATAAATGGTAATATTACTATTGTAGAGAAGAATGAGAAATAGAATACTATAGTATAATATTTTTCTTTACCTCCTAATACCCTTAAACAAGTATAAGCCGCTGCTGCACATATAGCACCACAGACCCCTATAAGAGATGGAATTATATCTAAATTAAATTGTGGCTTTATTATAAATAAGGCTCCTATAAAAGCAACTAGAATAGCTAGTCCTTGTTTTAGGTTTATTTTTTCTTTTAAGAAAATAGCACAGAATATTATAACAAAAAATGGACTTAATTTATTTAACATATTTGCATCTGATAATACTAATTTATCTATTGCATAAAAGTTAAATACTATTCCTAATGTACCAAATAGTGAGCGTAAAATTAGAGTTTTTTGATTTTCCAACTTTCCAAAGAAGCTTTCTTTATTAATAAGTATTAATATAAATGCAATCATACAAGATGTTATATTTCTAAAGAATGTTTTTTGAAATGAAGGTAAATCACCTGAAAGCTTAACGAATGCAGACATCATTGCAAAGCCGAATGCAGACATTATTATAAATAAAACACCTTTTGTTCTATTACTTAACTTTATATTTTTCATATATCCTCCTAAATTATTTTTTCTTTTATAGCTTACCATAAATAATAATTATCATCTATATGTAATTATCATTTGTATAATGTTTAAATATGCTATATATAACTATTATATAATAATTTACTTTAAAATAAAAAAGACCTATAATAATAGATCTTTTTTATTCTAATCTAGAATTTTATATTGGAAACTTGTCTAACCATATTTAATTCACTTTCAGATTCAACTTGAACTAATGTCTCATTCCAATCTTTATCAAATGCTATTTTAAATACCTCTACATCACTTTTATTGTTTACTGGAGCCATTGCAACATATTCAGTTTTATTAATTAATTTTTGCTCTAATATAGCATATTCAACTTTATTTCCAGATTCATCAGTAAATTTCATAGTCTTTTCAGTCATATGTAATCTCTCCTTATAAAATTAATACTATTAGTATTATAAAAAGAAGAGGAAATTATTACAGTTTTTAATAAAAATATGTTTAAAGAACACGTGTTCTTTTGTGATGAAAGTATCATTTTGTTATTAAATTAATAATAAAATATATATAAAATTGAAAAAATATTTATTATCATACTATTTCACTTTTGTTACAATAAATGTGCTTATCAATAATTATGCCAGAATCCATAGATACAATTTTATTTGAAACAAGCTTAGCAAATTCCATATCATGTGTAATTATAAGCATAGACATACCATTTTTACTTAAACTTTTAATTAAGTTTGCAATATCTTTAGTTAAAGATGGATCTAAGGCTGAAGTTGGCTCATCAAAGCACATTAACTTTGGATTTAATGCTAAGGCTCTACCTATAGCTACTCTTTGCTTTTGGCCTCCTGATAATTCACAAGGGTAATTATTAGCTTTGTCTTTTAAACCTAAAAATGATAGAATTTCTTTTGCATTATTAATAGCATTTCCCTTTTTTTCACCTAATACTCTTATAGGAGCTTCAATAATATTTTCTATAACAGACTTATGAGGAAAAAGGTTAAAATTTTGAAAAACAAGGCCAATATTTTTTCTAATATCATTAATTGATTTTTTATCAGCATATTTTCCATCTTTAAAGAATAATTTCCCATCAATCTCAATACTACCTTCTTCACATTTTTCTAAGCCAGTTATTGATCTAAGTAAAGTTGTTTTACCTCCTCCTGATGGACCTACTATTACAGTAATTTCTCCTTCATTAATATCTAAATTTATACCTTTCAATACAGTAGTATCACCAAATGATTTTTTTAACCCTCTAACCTTTAGCATAATTTCACCTCTTAATTATAGTATTGATATTTTTTTTCAAGCTTGTCTAATAATTTAGTTAGTATTCCTATAAGAATTAAATAAACTACTCCAATAACTATTAATGGTAATAAAGATGAATCTCTATTACATGCTATCTTACCTACTCTTAATAGCTCATCTAATCCTATAACATATACTAAAGCAGTATCTTTTACTAATGTTACTACTTCGTTTGCTACTGGAGGTAATACTCTTTTAAATGCCTGTGGAAGTATTATTCTAAAGAATGTATCTTTTTTTGATAATCCTAATACGTGAGAAGCTTCATATTGACCGAATTCAATAGAAGATATTCCAGATCTAAATATTTCTCCAAAATAAGCACCATAGTTTAAGGTAAATGCAATTATAGCAGCTGGAAATCTATCAATTACAATATTTAAACTAGGAAGTCCAAAAAATATAAATACTATTTGTAAAAGAAGAGGAGTTCCTCTCATTATTAAAACATAAAAACTTGTTAATTTATTAATAACCTTTATTTTTGATAATCTACCTAATGCTATTATAATTCCTAAAGGAATGGATAATATTAAAGTTAAAATAAATAGTTCAAGTGTTACCTTTAACCCTTCAAGAATTTGAGGTAATAAAGTAAAAATGTAATTTAAAAGTGTATTAATTTCAGCCATTATATTTTCCAAGTTAGTTACTCCTCTCTTTTAATTATTGAACTTTAATAGTAATATCTTCACCAAACCATTTTTCAGATATTTTTTTCAATGTACCATCTAGTTGCATTTCATTATAAGCATTATTAAAAGCATCTACCATTTCTATATCACCTTTTCTAATACCAACACCATATTCTTCTTCACCAAAGTTATCAGACAATATTTTAAATTTATCATCCCCTTTTAAACTTATATAGTATCTTATAAGGATTTCGTCTGCTACTACAGCATCAATTCTACCAGCTTCTAAATCCATTAATGCTTGATTATTATCTTCAAAAGTAACAGCGTTTCCACCATTAAAGTTATTATATAAATCGTCTTCTTTTTCCATTGCAGTAACAGCTGACGACTCACTTTGTGCACCAACTTTTTTACCGTATAAGTCCGACTTTGAATTAATATTACTATCAGATAGTGTTACTATTACTTGTTTGTTTTTTAAATATGGAACTGAAAAATCAACTTTATTTTTTCTTTCATTTGTGATTGTATATCCATTCCATATTAAATCTATATTTCCAGCTTTTAATTCTGATTCTTTCATAGTCCAGTCAATTGGTTGAAAAACAATTTCTTTATTTAACCTTTTACCTAATTCTTTTGCTAAATCAACATCGAATCCAGTTATTTCACCACTTTCATCTTTAAATCCCATTGGAGCAAATGCATCATCCATACCAACTATAAGTGTATCTTTTTTTAAAGTACCTTCTGAAGATGCGTTTGAGCAGCTAACAGTAGATATTGATAGAGATAAAAGACTTACCCCTAAAGCTATTTTTTTTATTAATTTACAGTAATTCATAAATATATCCCCCTTATATAAAAATATACAAATACTTTCCTTGTTTAACACTTTATCACATTAAAGTGTTAAAATCAATACTTTTCCAATATTTTTATAAAAAAAGAACAATGAATAATATACTCATTGTTCTTGAAGTTTTAATTTAATATTTCTGTTAAATATTTTCTAAGTTCAATATCTAAAGAATTATCTCTTAAATATAATAATTTACTGTTTATTTCTTCGTCTTTATTATGTAAAGAATAAAAACTTAATGCAGCTTTAAGTCTTAAGTCTTCAGCTACTGAAGATAAATCAAATTCACCTTTTTCATTCTTTAAAATTAAAGATAAGTCTAATACTTCATCGCTAAGAGCAACAGCTTTTAGAAATATTAATTGTTCTCTTGTAAATGTACCTACGTTATTAATTATACTTAATGTAATATCATATGCAGATTCAATATTGTTATCGTAAATATATTTTTTAAAATATATTTCTAGTGTTTTTAAAACTTTTGCATTATTTTTAACTTGTGATAAAAATCCTAATGTTGAAATTATATTCTCTTCACTAAAGTTTTCCATTATATAAATAATAGAATCTATAATTTTGTTTTCTTCAATGCCTTTAGCAGCCATTTTACATAATAAATTTACAGCTTTTATACTGTTGCTTGATTTATCGTTAGAAATCTTTAATAATTCATCAACACTATTTTCATTAAATGAATATAGTATAGTTAATACAGCATTTTTTACAGCATTTGGCCATGCACCTAAACCATTATATCTTCCCTTTAAAGCAGTTGGTTTAGAAATTCCACCATACAAATATTCTGTTAATGCTGTTATATTTTCTATGCCTATTGCTTTGGCAGCTTCTTTTGCATATATCTCCATAGAATCAAAGTTTTGAGACTTATCAACCACTTTTAATATTTCACCAGTTATTAATGTTTTTAATTCTTCTGGTGTAAGCTCTGCCATGTTATGAAACTCTTCAATATTATCTATTACAAAATTATAATTAAAACTATCATTTTCAGTATTTGTAACAGTATTATTTTCTTCTTCTTTTATTTCTTTTATCTCTAAAGCATCCTCTAAATCTATATTATCTTCATTATCTTTTTTTCGCTTGAAAAAATCAAATATCCCCATTTATACTACCTCCTAATTCTAGTTCACTTACTACATCTATAGACGATTCTTTCAATAATTGTGCTGTCAATCCCATCCCTTTAATTTTAGTTCCATCAAAATTACCATCATATATATAATTAACACCACATGATGGACTACCCTCTTTTAATATTGCCTTTGTTATGTTAAGTTTTTTAGCAATCTTTAATGTTTCTTGTGCGCCTTTAATAAATTGTGGTGTTACGTTTTTACCGTTTTTATCAATTACTAATCCATTATTATTTAATATATCTAAGGACTTACCTAGAATTTCACTTGGTATTCTTGGTGTAGGCAGTCCCCCTAATTGTTCCGGACAAACCAATATTGCTTTTCCAGAAGCAAATAAATTATCACATATTTCATTATAATTGTTTAAACCATTGTATTTACAATTTACTCCACACAAACATGCGCTTATTAAATACATAAAACCCCTCCTTAGTATGCTTTAATTATAGCATACTAGGAAAGGGTTTCAAATGAATTTAATTTATTAATTTAGCTCTATTTTAATTCTACAATCGTTACTCCGTCTCCACCTTCTCCATATACACCAAGTCTATATGATTTTACGTGAGGATGTCTTTTTAACATATCGTTAATGGCCTTTCTTAAAATACCTGTTCCTTTACCGTGAACTATTGTAACTTCACCTAAATTTCCTAAGTATGCTTCATCTAAATATTTATCTGTTCTATAACAAGCTTCTTCAGAATCCATTCCTCTTAAATCAATTCTACTATCCACAGATTTCATATTTAGTTTAACTTCTCTTTTTTTCTTTTCCTTTTTCTTTGGTTCTTCTGGAACTTTTCTTAAATCTTTTAATTTAACATTAATTTTCATTATTCCAGCTTCTACTTGAACTTCTCCTTTATTATCTGGAGTTGATACAATTATTACTCTTTGATTTAAAGAAGGTAAAAATGCTTCCATACCAAGAGTAACTTTAGTAATTATTTCACCAGTGTTTTCTCTTGATTTAACCATAGCAGCTTCTTTTTCTTCAAGACTAGCTTTAAGTTTACGTCTTTCTTCTTCTAATCTATTTCTACCACCTGAAGCTATTCCCATCTTTTCTAATTCACGCATTGCTTTAACAATTTCATCAGCTTCATCTTTTGCATTAGAAATAATTTGTTTAGCTTCCTGACGTGCTTCATCATAAACTTTATCTCTAACAGTATCTAATTTCTTTAGCTTTTCATCATATTTCTTTTTTAAATTTTCAGCCTCATCTTTGATTCTCTTGGCTTCTCTTGCATCACGATTAGCAATTATACTTTTTTCCTGAAGATCTCTAATTAAATCCTCAAACTGTAGATTTTCTTCAGACATAAAATCTTTAGCTTTAATTATAACATCGTCACTTAAACCAAGTCTTTTTGATATTTCAAAAGCATTAGATTTACCAGGAACACCTATTAATAACCTATAGGTAGGTCTTAATGTTTCTACATCAAATTCAACAGATGCATTTTCAACCCCAGGAGTTTTTAATGCATATCCTTTTAATTCACTATAATGTGTTGTTGCTATAATTCTAGATCCTCTTTTATTTAAAGTTTCTATAATTGCAACGGCCAATGCAGCACCTTCAGTAGGATCAGTTCCAGAACCTAATTCATCAAATAATACTAGTGAATCAAAAGAAGCTTCTTCTAAAATTGATACTATATTAGTCATATGTGATGAGAAAGTTGATAGCGATTGTTCTATACTTTGTTCGTCCCCTATATCTGCAAAGATATCTCTAAAGAACCCAATTGATGAACTATCTTTAGCTGGGATTAGTAATCCACTTAATCCCATTAAATGTAGTAGGCCTACAGTTTTTAATGTTACAGTTTTACCACCAGTATTAGGTCCTGTAATCATTAAGGTATTAAAATCCTTGCCTAAATAAATATCAGAAGGAACAACTACTTTAGGATCTATTAATGGATGTTTTCCTCCTAATATATCAAAGCTTCTATCATTTCTAACATTAGGCTTTATTGCATTTAGTGAAGATGCATATTTACCTTTAGCAAATATAAAGTCTAATTCCCTTAAAATATTAGAATTACTTCTTAAAATATCAATATTATCATGAACTTTTTCAGAAAGCTCACTTAGTATTCTTTCTATTTCAGCTTTTTCTTTAAGCATCAACTCTTTAATTTCATTATTTAAATTAACTAAACTTATTGGCTCTATAAAAAGAGTTGCACCAGTAGAACTTTGGTCATGTACAAGCCCAGGTACAGCCCCTTTATATTCTGCTTTAACTGGTATTACATATCTATCTCCTCTCATTGTATAAAGAGAATCTTGTAAGTATTTTGAATTTGATCTAACAATTGAGTTAATTTTTTCTCTAACAGAAGAATTCTTTTCTTTTAAGCTTCTTCTTATATTATATAAAGTGCCACTGGCTTTGTCGCTTATTTCATCTTCTGAAATAATTGCAGAGTCAATTTCATTTTCAAGATTTTTTAGAGGAACTAAAATAGATGATAAATCTTCAAGATGTCTATAGCCAACTTCCTCTTCTTTTCTTGAAATATATTCTTTAAACCTTCTAGAGCATCTAAGCATAGCTCCAATCTTCATTAATTGTCCAGGATTTAATGTTCCACCCTTACCCGCTCTTTCAAGTTCTTCTTTAGTTTCATGTAATCCCTCAAAAGGAGGTGTGCCCTTCTTTATTAGTATATCTAAAGCCTCATTAGTTTCTTCTAATTTATTTTCAACTTCATAAATAGACTTATATGGAGAAAGAGCATCAATGAGCTCTTTTCCACCACTAGTTACAGCATAGCTTCTAAGTTTATTTTTTACTTTATTAAACTCTAAAATTCGTAAAGTTCTTTCCTTCATAAATTTCTCCTATATAAACGCTATTTTTTTATATCTTTTGATAGTTTTTGATTATTAATAATTAAGAAAATTGCTACTACACCACTTACAATTAATATTGAAATATTAATAATATTTTCATAATAATGAGTTTTCCCAATAAAAGAAGAAATTAAAATTAACATTTCACAAACTAATATAGCAAGTAGAATTATACTAGTTTTCCAATTTCCTTTTACTTTTGATGTTGTTTCAAGCTTTTCGTTATAAGATAAGCTTTTAAACCAATCTGTTTTTAATATAGATGACGATTTTCGCATTTGAAAAATACCAAATACAAATACAGCAATTAACACCAAAACATTTAATATTTTCATTATTGCCCCCCTACTCTATTCCTCTTCTAAATTGCCCTTTAGTATAATTACTCTTATCATATTCTTCATTATTTTTATACATAGTAATTACTTTCTTTACTTCATCATAACTTTCATCTCTAAAATCAAATCTAAATGTTTTAACTCCAATTTCCTTTAGAGTATTTACTTCATCAAATAAATTTAATGGTACTGGATTTAAAATATAACTTCTACAGAATAAATCAGTCATTACTCTATTTCTTTCATTAACTCTATCTATAAGCGTAAACTTATCTCTAGTACATATTGCATTACATTCCACATTAGTTTTTCTACCACCAAAGGTACTTCCAATTGGACAGTACTCACTAATCATAAGCTCTGGTTTACCATAAATAACATAGGCATTATTACCTTTATTTTTACGTAGTATTTCTTTAATTTCTGATCTATTTAATTCCATACTTAATGTTGGAATTGCAATTTCTCTTTGATAAAACTCTAAACTTTGAGAGTTCATTATATTAAGCTTATAATCACCAATAATTAAAAGAGAATCTTTATATACATTAATTAATCCTATATTAGATGTTATTATTCCTTTTATATAAGGTTTTACTTTATCTATAAATTTACATACTTTATCAAATTCACCTTTTATTATAGAAGATGTTTTAATATATAGATTTATTTCACCATTTACCTTTTCAAATGTATCAATTATATCAGAAGCTCTAAGTGCACCTAATTCTCTACTAAATATATCAAATGCTATATCTTTTACATTAGAATCTAATAATGCTTTAAGTTGATCTTTTGTTATACAGCTATATATTTCTGGTATTTCAAGAGTATTTCTAATTAAATCAGAATTAGTTTTATCTTCTTTTTTAGGACGTTTTCTTCTAGCTTCTTTACAAATACTTTTAGCAATGCTTTCTAGTGCATCTCTTCTTAAATTATTTAAATCGGCAATACGTAAGAATCCATTTTCAAAATCAGTAAATTCAATTAAGTCTAGTTTATATGGAATTTCACCAGATTTTTTTAATGCTTCTTCAATTCTTTCTTTATCTAAAGGTCTTTTTTCTGCCTTCTGTACAATTTCACCAGTAAAGATATATGCTTTATTATTATGTACTATACTTAATTCTATAGGAGAATCAACAATAAACTTAACTTTTGCATTTAGAGATATTTTTTTATTATAAGGCTTAATATAATTTTCTAACTCATCAAATAATTGCTTATTTAAGCTTTTAAATAATTCATCACCTTTTTTATAATCTATAGGGAATAGTTTAACAACATCACCTCTTTTGGCAGTTGAAACTTCTTTACCATTTAAAAGAATTTTACTTACTGAAAATCCTTTATCTCTATATCTAACACCATCTCCTAGAGCTAAGCTTTCTTTAAGTTTAATTTCACCTGATTTCTCTACTATTCCTAATGGAACACCAGCATTTTTAGGAGAATTAAAACTCATCATATCTTTACCAGTATTACCTTTTAAATATGCATTAGTAAAGCCACTTCTGTTAAATAATTGAAGTAATTGACCTTTAGCCTCCTGTACATTGTATTTTTTCTTAAATAGAACTTTATCTACGGCTTTTCTATAATTATCTACAACTCCAGCTACATATTCTGGTCTTTTCATTCTACCTTCAATTTTTAATGAATGAGTACCACTTTCAACTATGTCATTAACATCATCTATAGTGCACATATCCTTTGGACTTAATAAATGCCCCTTTTGTTCACCAGATTTTTCACCTTTTAATGTGTATTCCATTCTACAAGGTTGTGCACATTTGCCTCTATTACCACTTCTTCCACCTATTATTGAACTCATAAGACATTGTCCAGAGTAGCTAACACAAATTGCTCCGTGGACAAACATTTCGGTTTCTATCATTAAATCTGATGAGATATGCTTAATCTCATCAATTGTCATTTCTCTAGATAAAACTAATCTATGAAAGCCTTTTTCCTTAAAATATATAGCTGCTTCTCCATTATGAATTGTCATTTGTGTTGAAGCATGAAGCTCTAAATCAGGATACTCTTCTTTAATCCTTTTAAAAAGACCTAAATCTTGAATTATAAGAGCATCAGCACCTATTTCATATAAATATCCAACATATCTAACAGCTTCTTCTATTTCATTTTCTTTTAGTATTGTATTTATTGTTACATAAATCTTAACACCATAGCTATGCGCGTAATCAATAGCTTTTTGCATATTTTCATTATCAAAATTTGATGCATAAGCTCTAGCAGAAAATTTGTTCCCACCAAGGTAAACTGCATCTGCTCCTTTATTTATAGCAGCATATAAGCTTTCCATACTTCCTGCTGGTGCAAGAACTTCTATTTTATTCATAAAAATCTCTCCTAAATTTATTAAGTTAATGTAATCTTTTGTTTAAAAGTTATAATGCTATAATTGTTATAGTATAAGCATTATAGCTACTTATTGTTATATCATAATTGTTATTGTTTTTCTATAGTAATTAAGATAAGTCTGTTCATGGATGAACAGACTTATCTTAATAAGGGATTCTTATCTCTTTTTTCTACCGCTAAATTAAATTGGGTATCCATAAGTTTTTTTTCTAAATCTAAAACTTTATACTTATAGTTTTGTAATTGAAAATTAATATCTTTATTACGTAATCTATAAGTTTCTTTTTTGCTTAAAGCATCTTTTAACTCTAATTCTAATGTAGCAATTTTTTTCTCAAAAGAATTTTTTTCTTCTAAAATTTGTTGTGTATTTGCTTCTTTAAATTCTTCTAATTCTGCTTCTTTAAATTTAACTATTTCTTTTAATTTAGTTTCATTTTCTTTTAATTCAGAGTTTTCAACAGAATAATTATTAACCTGACTATGATATGCTGATATTTTTTCTTTTAAATCATCATTTTCATCACTTAATATAAGATTTATTTTTTGTGTTTTTTCTAATTTTTCAACTACTTTTTCATATTCTGAACATAGAACTCTATTATTTATTTCATCATTACAGTTTTTAAGTTTAGTTTCAAGTTGTTCGTTTTTATCTTGTAATTCTAATAATTCTTTATTTAATTCTGAAACTTGTAATTCATTATTATTATTTATTTCAGTTAGATCTTTTACTTTTTCAGTTAATTCTGCGTTTAGGAGTTTAAAATTTTCTAACTCTTTTAATTTTGTTTCCATATCGAATATAATAGATTTTAGAGATTCAACTTCTGATGTCCTTGCTTTTGCAGTCTCGTCTATTTCAACTTTAAGTTCTCTTAATCTTTCTTTTAATGTTAAATGACGTTCTTCAAGAGAATTTTTTTTCTTGGTGATATTTCCAATTTCTAAATCACATTTAAAAAGCTCATCTGCAATATTAACAGCTGTAAGAACTGCTGCAGAACTTGTACTTAACTTTTTATTACTTCCTGAAATCTCTCTTATTTTAGTATCTACATAAGCGGCAACATCAGATAAATATCTTTCGTCTTCTTTTCCTCTTAAATTATATTCCACACCATTTATTATAACCGTTACCGTATTCATTTTGCACCTCTCGAATTTTCATTATGCTATAATTATACCACAATTGACCTAAAATAACTATATGTTACCTTAAATTGATTAATGTAATATATACTGTTATACTAATTTCTGCGAGGTGTTTATATGGATTGTATGAATTTGTTAGAAAGTTGCAATTTATGTATGAGGAATTGTAATGTAAATAGAAATAAAGGGGTAAAGGGTATTTGTAATAGTACTAATAATATACGAATTGCAAGAGCAGCCCTTCATTTTTGGGAGGAACCGTGCATTTCAGGAGAAAATGGCTCTGGAACTGTATTCTTTTCAAATTGTAATTTAAAATGTGTTTTTTGCCAAAATTACGAAATATCAAGTGAAGGATTTGGAAAAGAAATAACTGTTGAGAGATTAGCTGATATATTCATAGAACTACAGGAAAAAGGGGCAAATAATATTAACTTAGTTACACCAACTCATTTTGTTCCACAAATTATAGAAGCATTAAAACTAGCAAAAAATAATGGACTAGATTTACCTATAGTATATAATACCAATTCAATTGATACATTAGATACAATAAAAGCTTTAAATGGATATATAGATGTTTATTTGCCTGATTTTAAATATTTTGAAGATAAGTATGCTATGAAATATTCAAAAATAAAAGGATATTCAAAAAACGTTATTGATGTTATTAATGAAATGATAAAGCAAGTAGGTGCACCTAAATTTGATAAAGATGGTATTATAGAGAAAGGGGTTATTGTAAGACATTTATTATTACCAGGATTGTTATTTGATTCCAAAAAGGTTGTTGATACAATTTATAAAAATTTTGGAGATAATGTATATATTTCTTTAATGAATCAATATACTCCTATGCACAATGCTAAAATGTATCCAGAAATAAATAGATCTATTAATGAAAAAACTTATGATGTTTTAATAGATTATGCCCTTTCTAGAGGTGTAAAAAATGGGTTTATACAAGAGTCTGGAACTAATTCTAAAGAGTTTGTGCCTGATTTTAATAATGAAGGTGTATAAAAAGGATAGTTTAATATTAAACTATCCCCATTTTACTAATAACACCATCAATTATTTGCTTTCTTTTTTGAGTTAAGTATTCACCATAGAAAGTTTCTTGCTCTTCTAAACTTAACTTATCTAAAATTTCAGTATTGATACTATTTAATACTATTTTATTAATATCAAGTCTATACGTCTTTTTAATTTTATTAGTAATTTCATTATACTCTTCTAATGATTTACTCTTTTTATATTTTCTTATTAAACAGTCTAATGATGTATCATATTTTTTTATTTTATATACAATTGAATTAAGAGTTGTTAATTTGTTTTTTAGAAAATGAATTTCATAAGCTTGTTTACATTTAATTAATTCATTAATAGTATACTCCGTATTATTTATATTAAATTTAACAATTCCATCATTAAAAGCTTTTTCTATAATATAATTCAGAATTTCACTGTTATCATCACATAATAAAACTGATTTTCCACCAATTATTTCTAAACCCTTTTTTAGTTGATTAATTTTTTCATTTAATCCTCTATCCTTTATTTCCATGTATTTCCCTCCAGTATTATTGATAAAAGTTTTTTCTTTAGATTTAAAAAAATATGAATAAATTTATTTAGCACTGTTGATTATACAGGATTTGGGGTATCTTTGTAAAATATATTTATGAAATAATAGATTTTTTTACTAAAAAAGCACGTTAAATTTATGTAAAGTTACTATTTTAATTTTCTAAATTATGTTTTATAATGAAGAAAAAGGGTAGGGAGGAATTACCATGATTTTAAGATGTATAAATAATAATTTATGTGCTAGTTTAACTGTAAATAAGGAGTATTATGTAATTGAAGAAACTTCTGAATATTATGTAATAATAGATGATTTACAAAATGAGACAACTTGTAAAAAGTCAAGATTTGTTATTGTAGAAGATAACGATTTATCAAAGAAGTGTAAAGCAACTATTAATGAGCTTTCATTCCAATTAGAAAATGAATTCAAGGATATTAAGAATTTTTCAATTAGAAAAAATTCAAAGGGTGAAATTAAGGAGATTATTGTAAAGTTTAAATATGAATAATTATTAAAACTTTGTATAAATTAAGTAATCCCTAATATAAATGTATATTCTACATTTATATTAGGGATTTTACATTATTTATATTGTTATAATTATATATAAAATTATTTCATTAGTTTACAAATATTATTAGTAAATTCAACAGGATCTGATATTGATAAACCTTCTATTAATAATGCTTGATTATATAAAATATTAGTATATAAGTTTAATTTATCTTTATCATTCTCATATGCATCTTTTAATGAGTTAAATATATCATGATGAACATTAATTTCTAAGACTTTTTGAGCTTTTACATCTTGATTATTAGGCATTGAATTTAATACCTTTTCCATTTCAATTGAAAGCTCACCTTCATTTGATAAACAAACTGGATGATTTTTTAGTTTCTTAGATGCTTTAACAGCACTTATTTTGCCATTTAATATTTCCTTCATAGTATCAAATAATGAGTTATTTTCTATATTATTTTCTTCTTCTTTATTCTCGTCATCATTATTTTCTATGCCTAGATCACTGCTAGAAACTGATCTAAATTCTTTTTCTTTATATTTCATTAACATCTTTATAGCAAATTCATCGATATCATCTGTGAAATATAAAATTTCATATCCTTTATCTAATAAGACCTCAGTTTGTGGCATTTTTTCAATTCTTTCAATAGATTCACCAACAGCATAGTAAATATATTTTTGGTCTTCGCTCATTCTTGTAATATATTCATCTAATGTAACCATCTTCTTTTCTTTTGATGAATAGAACATTAGTAAATCTTGAAGAACTTCTTTTTCAGCCCCAAAATTATCATATACACCGAATTTTAAAGTTCTTCCAAATGCTTTATAGAATTTCTCATAACTTTCTCTTTCATTTTTAAGCATTTTTTCTAATTCGCTTTTAATTTTATTTTTTATATTTTTAGCAATAAATCTTAACTGTCTATCATGTTGAAGAATTTCTCTAGAAATATTTAAAGATAAATCTTCAGAATCAACTATTCCTTTTACAAACCCAAAATAATCTGGTAAAAGATCAGAACATTTATTCATAATCATAACACCATTTGAATATAGTTCTAACCCCTTTTCATATTCTTTAGTATAAAAATCATAAGGCATATTTTCAGGAATATATAATATTGCATTATAGCTTACAGTTCCATCAACACTTAAATGAATATGTTTTAAAGGATTATCAAATCCATAATGCTTTTCTTTATAGAAATTATTATAATCTTCTATAGTTAATTCATTTTTATTTTTTCTCCAAATAGGAACCATACTATTAACTACTTTTTCTTCTATGTAGTCTTCATAATCATTTTCAGTTCCTTCTTTAAGCTTTCTTTCAGTTATATCCATTTTAATTGGATATCTAATAAAGTCTGAATATTTTTTGATTAAAGATTTTATTTTATATTCATTTAAATACTCATCAAAACTTTCATCATCTGTATTTTCTTTTACATGTAATATAATATCAGTACCTACTGTATCTTTAGTACATGGTTCTATTGTATAACCTTCAACACCAGTAGATTCCCATTTATAAGCTTCATTATTTCCAAAAGCTTTAGTGATTACAGTTACTTTATCTGCTATTAAAAATGATGAATAAAATCCTACACCAAATTGACCTATTATGTCACAACCATCTTTAATTTCATTTTCTTTTTTAAATTGAAGAGAACCACTTTTAGCAATAACTCCTAAGTTATCATCTAACTCCTCTTTATTCATTCCAATTCCAGTATCACTTATTTTAATTATTCTATTATCCTTATCTATAGAAACCTTAATAAAAAAGTCATCTTTATTAAAGTTTATAGTGTCATCTCCTAAAGATTTATAATATATCTTATCAATAGCATCACTAGCATTAGAGATAAGCTCTCTTAGAAAGATTTCTCTATGTGTGTAAATTGAATTAATCATTAAATCTAATAGTCTTTTAGATTCTGCTTTAAATTGTTTTGTTTCCATAAAACTCTCTCCTTAATAACATTTATATTTTGTTGTTAGCACTCTATATAGATGAGTGCTAACCTTATATAATTAATTTTACTCATTTATATTTTAATGTCAACATCTTAATATGAGAATTTTTAACAAATCTTTTGTTAATGGTTTCATAAAAATTCTAGCTTAATAATACAACGAATATATTATTATATATTATTTATAATGTGGAGGGATTTTTACGGGAAGGTGGTATGGAGAAAATAAAAATATAAACGAAAAAACTATAGTAACTTCACTTTATATTTTTCCTATTTGTTTACTTTATTTTCCTAATACAAGTTATATTATATGGGCATATCCGCTAATTGTTTATTTCTTATGCATAGAAAGTAACAATGTAAGAATTAATGCAAGGAAAGCATTTATATTACAAGTAACTTATACTATTATAAATATATTATTTATTAAATCTATAAGGAAAATAGTAGGGAAACTTATTTACTATCCTTATCCACAATATGTATTAAACTTGTTTGCATCAATTGCAGGACCATTAATATTTACAGTTACATCTGTATTTATTGCTTTATCTTTAATTTTTATTATAGATAATTATTCATTTAAATAATTTGTGATTTAAAAATAAAAATTAACTCTCTTTCTTCAAAATATTAATGAGAGTTAATTTTTATTTTAGAATTTAAATTCCCTTTAATATCTTACTACTAAATGAATCAATTTTAATATTTAATCTGCTACCTTGACTTGTAACTTTATTATTTTCATCTAATAAATCTATAACTAATTTATTTTTAAATGGATTATCAAGTTCTATATACTCTTCTTTATCATCAAGATTTAATAATATTAATATCCAACTGTCATTTAAATATCGACCAAAAACAAATTGCTTATTTTTAACAATAAATTCTTTATATACTCCATAAGTAAGTTCTTTATTATTTTTTCTTATAGAAATTAAAGTAGTAATAAAATTTTCAAGTTGTTTTGAATCTTCATTTTTATCAAACTCATCTATATTAAGTTGAGGCCTTAGATTAATATCAGTAATACTTCTATCACCTTCTATCCCCCATTCACTACCATAATATATTGATGGTATTCCTGGGATTGTAAATAACAAGGTATATATATTATTTAAATATCTTTTATCATTTACAATAGTAGCTATTCTATTTACATCATGATTATCCACGAAGTTATATAATGTTAAATTTTTATATATACCATACTCTCCAAATTGTCTATTAAGTGAATAAGCTATTTCAAAATAATTTTTATCGTTATGTCCTGAATATAATCCTTTATATAACTCATAATTTGTTGCAGAATGTAACATTTCAGGTGAAACTATAGAGTTATAATCACCATGAATAATTTCACCAATTAGCCAGAAGTTGTTTTTTTTCTTGTTAGTTATAAACCTTAACTGCTTAATAAAATCTTTTTCTAATAAATATGCAACATCAAGCCTTATCCCATCAATATCAAAATAATCAATCCATTCTTCAACAACTTGAAGTAAATAATCTTTTACAGCTTTATTATATAAGTTTAGCTTAACTAAATCATAGTGACCTTCCCAACCTTCATAGTAAAAGCCATCATTATAACTACTATTTCCATTAAAATTAATATTAAACCAAGAGGAATACTTTGAGTTACTACCGTTATTTTTAACATCTAAAAATGCCCAAAATTCTCTACCGACATGATTAAAAACACCATCAATAATAACTTTTATATTATTAGCATGAAGTTTAGATACTATATCCTTAAAATCATTATTTGTTCCTAAACGCTCATCTAGCTTAAGATAATCTATTGTATCATAACCATGATAGCTTGATTGGAATATAGGTCCAAAATAAATTGCATTTATGCCTATATTTTTTAAATGATTTATCCATTTATCATCAAATTTATTAAATCCCACATTTGATGATACCACTTTTTTATTATTAAGAACACCGCAAAAACCTAATGGATAAATGTGATAAAATACTGCATCTTTTATTGAATTTAACATTTAATACCCTCCTAAAACAATTACTTTTTATCATAAATACAACTATTTCCCATATAATATATAATATAAAAAAACTCATAATATTCTCCTATAAATAAAGCCTTTTGGATTTAATTTATTATTTCATCCAAAAGGCTTACATTTTTTGTGATATAAAGTTTAATAGGCAACTCCCCATTTATTATATGCTTCTATAACTTCTTGTTGGCGTTCAAGTGCCCTTTCATAATTATTATTTAACGCATATAAACTTGGGGCTTGTGGCAAGCCGGCTAAAAGAGTTGCTTCATCTTCGGTTAAATCATTTGGTTGTTTATCAAAATATCCATTACAAGCAGCTTTTATTCCTGTAAAACCATCTCCATAATAAACAACATTAACATATACTTCTAAGATTTCTTCTTTAGAATATAGTTTTTCTAGTTCAAAGGCTAAAAAGATTTCATTTATTTTTCTTTCAAAAGTTTGATTCATATCTAAGAAGACGTTTTTTACTAACTGTTGGGTTATTGTACTTCCACCTTCTAGAATTTCCTTATTTTTCATATTAATAAGTGTTGCACGAGCTATAGAGATTAAATCTATTGCTCCATGTTCATAAAAACGATGGTCTTCAATTGCAACAATTGCATTTAAAAATGTTCTATTTATATCTTTAGCTTGTACATAATTAGAGTTTGATTGTATTTCAGTTATTATATTCTCAATTTCAACATCATCTATTACTGACTTATGAATATAAGATGTTATTAACATAAAGCTAAAAAACATTATAATAGTTAAAGCTATTATAATTTTAGGTAATTTAAATTTAACGTTCTTTGACATAGATATAGTTCCTTTTCCTTAACTTAATTATAGTTATATTATACATTAAATTTTAAAAGTATATCTATAGAATCTATTACATTTAAATTACAATTTTGTAATATAAGGATTTTTTTAATTGTATTATTGTGTATAAAATTAAAAAAATGGCAATAATCATTAATGTAAGATACATTTTGTGTATTGAGCTACACACATACCTCTGTATAATTACCTTAAATAAAGGAGCAGGTTTTACTATTTCCTGCTCCTTTATTTTAATTAAAAACTTCTATAACGTAAATAACGTTCATTTAAAAGTTCTCGTACTGTTTTATTTTTCAAAATATTTAATTCCTTTATTAAGCTTTCCTTAATTTCAGTAGCAACAAAATTAATATCACTTTGAGCGCCTCCAGCAGGCTCTTTGATAATTTTTTCAATTACTCCTTTTTCTAATAGATCATAAGAAGTAATTCCCATTATTTCAGAAACTTCTTGAGCTTTTGAGGCATCTTTTAATAGTATAGAAGCAAATCCTTCTGGTGATAAGATTGAATAGACAGAATTTTCAAGAGCCCATACTCTATCACCACAAGCTAATGCAATAGCACCACCACTACCACCTTCTCCTATAATTATAGAGATAATAGGAACAGTAATTTGAGATATTTCCATTAAATTTCTGGCTATAGCTTCTCCTTGACCCCGTTCTTCAGCCTCAATTCCACAATAAGCACCTGAGGTATTAATAAAGCAAATTATAGGTCTTTTAAATTTTTCAGCTTGCTTCATTAATCTTAGAGATTTTCTATAGCCTTCTGGATAAGGAGAACCAAAATTCCTTTCCATATTTTCTTTTAAATTTTTCCCTTTTTGTATGCCTACTACAGTTACAGGAATCTCATTTAATAATCCTATTCCACCAATGATAGATTTATCATCTCTATAGTTTCTATCTCCATGCAATTCAAAAAAGTTATCAAATATTAAATTTATATAATCTTCTGCATTGGGTCTTTCTACCATTCTAGCTAAGGTCAGTCTATCCCATGCTTTAATTTTTTTAGTCAATTGATACACCTCCTTGAGGTTTATGCAACTCTAGTAGTAAAGATAAGGTAGATTTTAATTCTTCTCTTTTCACAATATTATCTACAAACCCTTTTTCTAATAAGAATTCTGCACTTTGAAAGTCATCTGGTAACTTTTCTTTAATTGTCCCTTCAATTACTCTTCTTCCGGCAAATCCTATTAAAGCTTTAGGTTCGGCAAGAATTATATCTCCAAGCATTGCAAAACTTGCAGTGACTCCACCAGTTGTAGGATCGGTTAAGACAGTTATATAAAGTAGCCCTTTTTCACTATGTTTTGCAAGTGCTGAACTAATTTTTGCCATTTGCATTAAGGAAAGAATTCCTTCTTGCATTCTAGCACCACCTGAAGCCGTAAAAATTATTATTGGTAGATTTTCGCTTATTGCTTTTTCAATGGCAAATGTAATTTTTTCACCAACAACTGTACCCATACTTCCCATCATAAAACTTGAGTCCATTATACAAATAATTGATGCATTTCCATTTATATTACACTTTCCAGTTACAACAGCTTCATTAAGATTAGAGTTTTCCTTATTTACTTTTAATTTGCTATCGTAATCAGGAAAGTTCATTGGGTTTTTTGATTCTAGACATTTATTAAATTCAATAAATGTATTTTTATCACAAATGAGTTCTATTCTTTCACGCGCTGCTAATCTAAAATAGTAATTACAATTAGGGCACATTTTATAATTTTCATCTAAATTTTTCTTATATAAAATTTTTCCACAGTGATTACACTTTACCCATGCCCCATCAGGAACACTTGGAATATCATTGCTATCAGTAGGCGATACGTTTATGACACCGTATTGTTTTTTCTTAAAAATCCCCATAATTTCACCTACCTATAAATTGTATTCTTTGCTTATAAAACTTGTATCAAAAGTTCCTAAGCGGAATGTTTCATTATTTAAAATATCTATTTGAAATTCAATATTATTTTCTATTCCTTCAATAATAAATTCATCTAAAGCACGTAACATTTTACTTATTGCTTCTTCTCTGGTTTTTCCATGAGCAATGAGTTTTGCAATCATGGAATCGTAAGTTGGAGGAATAGTATAACCGTTATAAACAGCTGTATCAACTCTAATACCATTTCCACCAGGTATGTTTAAAAAACTAATTTTACCAGGGCAAGGAGCAAATGATTTCCTTGGATTCTCAGCATTAATTCTACATTCAATTGCATGACCTTCTATTTTTATATCATCTTGTGTTATTTGTAATTCATCTCCATTAGCAATTTTTAATTGTTCTTTTACTATATCAATAGAAGTTATCATTTCTGTTACAGGATGTTCTACTTGAATTCTAGTATTCATTTCCATAAAATAAAAATCACCATGTTTATCTACTAAAAACTCAATTGTACCAGCATTAACATAATTAACAGCTTTAGCTGCATTAATAGCTGCATTACCCATTTTTTTTCTTAGCTCATTATTTAAAATATAAGATGGAGCTTCTTCAAGAACTTTTTGATTTCTTCTTTGAATAGTACAATCTCTTTCACCAAGATGAATTATATTACCAAATGTATCTCCTAAAATTTGAAATTCTATATGTCTTGGATTTTCAATGAACTTTTCCATATATACTGAATCATCCCCAAAGTTGTTTTTAGCTTCAGATCTAGCTGTAAAAAATGCATTTTCTAATTCATCTTCATTAGAAACAATTCTTATACCTTTACCGCCACCGCCTAAAGAGGCTTTAATCATTACGGGATATCCAATTCTTTTAGCTTCTATTTTAGCATCTTCAATATTTTCAATAAGACCATCACTACCAGGAATAATAGGCACATTTGCATTTCTCATAATTTCTCTTGCAACTGACTTATTTCCCATAATATTTATAGTATCACTACTTGGTCCAATAAACTTAATGTTACATTCTTCACACATACTTGCAAAACTAGCTTTTTCTGATAAAAAACCAAATCCAGGATGAATTGCATTACACCCAGTTACTACTGCTGCACTTATGATATTACTTTCATTTAGGTAAGAATCTTTAGATTTTGAAGTTCCAACACAAATAGCTTCATCTGCAAGTTCTGTATGCATAGCATCTTTATCAACTTCCGAATAAATAGCAACAGTTTTTAATCCAAGCTCTCTACAAGCCCTTATAATTCTTACAGCAATTTCACCTCTATTAGCTATTAAAACTTTTCTAATCATAAAACACCTCTTCTTTATTAACCTACCATAAAGGTTAATTCTCCTTCACAAACCTTCTTATCATCAACGTAAGCAATTCCATATCCAACACCAGCTTTGCCACGTATTTTAGTAAGTTCAACTTCTAATCTTAACGTATCTCCAGGAACAACTTTTCTTCTAAACTTAGCATTATTTATTCCTGCAAAATATGCTATCTTACCTTTAAATTCATCCTTACTTAAAAGAGCTACAGCACCAGCTTGTGCTAATGACTCAATTATTAATACACCTGGCATAACAGGTTCAGTTGGAAAATGCCCTTGAAAGTAATGTTCATTTGCTGTAACATTTTTTATTGCAGTTATTTTATTTTCCTCAATTTTTATAACCTTATCTATTAAAAGAAAAGGATATCTATGAGGAATTATATTCATAATTTCCTTAATATCCATTTTAAAATCTCCTTAAATAATAGATATTTTAATAAGTGGCAGTAAAAATTATTTATTAAATTTTCACCACCACTAATACCTATAAGTTTATTTATTATTACGAACGAATCTTAAATAATTCCATTCCAAACTCAACAATTTCTTCATCATTTCTTAAAGCTTCAACAATTTCACCATCAACTTCAGATGTGATTTCATTCATTATCTTCATAGCTTCTACTATACATAATACATCACCTTTTTTAACCTTTGATCCAATTTCAACATATGGAGCTCCCCCTGGAGTTGAAGATGAATAATAAGTTCCAACTAATGGTGATTTAACTATAGCTAAGTCTTCTTCTATTACTTCTTCTTTTTCAACTAAAGTTTCTTCACTCAAAGATTCAGATGATTTTATAAATGTTTTTGAGTTTTCAGTTTTATTTATATTAATATCATTTTCTTTATATAAATAATTTTCTTCATTTTTACTTAGTTTTAATTTTATATCATTGTTTTCTAGTTCAAAGACTCTTAGTGAAGATGAGTCTATCTCTTTAATAAGCTCTTTTATTTGGTTATAGTCTAACATTTTAACTACCTCCATTTTTTAAATATAAGAGTTCCGTTATGTCCACCAAATCCTAAAGAGTTTGACATTGTGTATTCTACATCAGTTTCTTTTCCTTCATTCACAACAAGATTTAGATCACACTCTTCATCTTTATTTACATAATTAATTGTGGCTGGAACAAAATTATCTTCTATAGCTTTTATAGAAACAATAGCTTCAATAGCTCCAGCAGCACCTAATAAATGACCAGTCATTGATTTTGTAGAACTAACATATGAGTTCATATAATTATCGCCTAAAGCTTTTTTTATAGCTAAAGTTTCAACCTTATCATTTATTTCTGTAGATGTACCATGTGCATTAATATAAGATATTTTATCACTGCTTATATCAGCATCAATTAATGCATCTCTCATAGATCTATATGCACCATCGCCATCTAAACAAGGTGATGTTATATGATAAGCATCACAAGTTGAACCATAGCCAACTATTTCTGCATATATTTTAGCGCCTCTTTTTAGTGCACTATCTAGATCTTCTAATATTAATGCTCCAGCACCTTCCCCCATTACAAATCCATTTCTATCTTTATCAAATGGAATTGATGCCCTATTTCTATCTTCACTTCTACTTAATGCAGTAAGTGATTGGAAACCTGCAATTCCAAACTCACATATAGAAGCTTCAGCACCACCAGCTACAATAATATCAAGATACCCATCTTTAATACTTCTATAAGCCTCACCAATACAATGAGTTGAAGTAGCACAAGCAGAAGTTAAGCTTAATGTGCTTCCTAAAATTCCATGCTTTATTGCAATAGTACCTGAAGCAATATTTGAAATAGCCATTGGTATAGTAAGTGGTGATACTCTGTTAGGTCCCTTAGCTACTAAAGTTCTTATTTGGCTTTCAATTGTACAAAGGCCACCAATACCAGAACCAAACATTACTCCAATTCTTTCTTTGTTTATTGTATTTAAATCAAGTTTACTATCTTTAATAGCTTCATCTGCTGAAATAACAGCAAATTGAGTATATCTATCCATTCTTTTTGATTCTTTTTTATCTATAAAGTTGCTAGGGTCAAAATCTTTAACCTCAGCAGCCATTTTCACTTTAAAATTTTCGGCATTAAATAAAGATATTTCATCTATCCCATTCTTGTTTTCTTTAATACCGTTCCAAAAACTATCTACATTATGACCAATTGGAGTTATTGCTCCAAGTCCAGTGATTACCACTCTTCTTTTCAATTTAATGCCTCCTTTATGCCATTACCATTCCACCATCAACATTTATAACTTGACCTGTTATATAGTCTGATAAATTTGATGATAAGAACAATACTAAATTAGCAACTTCTTTTGGATCACCTATTTTTTTCATAGGTATACTTTTAATTATTTCTTCTTTAACCTTATCAGGTAGATTTTTAGTCATATCAGTATTTATATATCCTGGAGCTACTACATTAACATTTATATTTCTTGAAGAAAGTTCTCTAGCTACTGATTTAGAAAATCCAATAACACCAGCTTTTGATGCCGCATAATTACATTGACCTGCATTACCAGCTATACCAACTACAGAAGAAATATTAATTATTTTTCCATATTTTTGTCTAACCATAATAGAAGAAACTGATTTTGTAGTATTAAATGTTCCTTTTAAATTAACATCTAAAACATCATCAAAATCCTCCTCTTTCATTCTAAGTATTAATCCATCCTTAGTTATTCCAGCATTATTAATTAAAACATCTATTGTATTATAGTGAGCTTTTACTTCTTTTATAAAATTATCAACTTCATTAGTAATACTAACATCACATTTTATTGCAAATGCATCTACACCAAAGCTTTTAATTTCATTTAATAAATTTTCTACTTCACTATTTAAGTTTCTATAATTAATAGCTATATTAGCTCCATTTTGTGCTAAAGTTAATGCAATTTCTCTACCGATTCCTCTAGTAGCACCAGTCACTATTACATTTTTACCTTTTAACATATAGCTTCCATCCCTTCTAGTGTCTTATTAAGTGATTTTAAATCTTCTACATTGAAGATTTTTACATCAGTTTTCTTTTCTTTACTTATTTCACGAACAAAACTACTTAAAGTTTTTAAAGGTCCTATTTCAATAAATGTATCAATACCCTCATCAATCATTTTTTCAATTGTTTCACTCCATCTTACAGATGATTTAACTTGATTAATTAATAAAGGTTTGATTTCTGTTTTATCATTAATAAAATCAGCTGTTACATTTGTTATTGTTTTTATCTTTGGATCATTAAATTCTATATTTTTAAATTCATTTTCTAATTTAATAGATGCTTCATTTAATAATGAAGTATGGAATGGTCCTGATACCTTTAAAGGAATAACTCTTCTAGCACCGCATTCTTTCAATAAGTCAGTAGCTAATTCTACAGCAGCACATTCGCCACCTATTACTATTTGATTATTAGTATTATAGTTGGCTATCTCAACTATACCTTTTTCACTAGCAACCTTTAATACCTTTTTTATTTTACTTTCGTCTAATCCAATAACAGCAGCCATTGAACCTATACCTTGAGGTACTGCCTCTTGCATGAAACGGCCTCTCTTTTTAACTAAAGAAACTGCAGTTTCAAAATCTAAGGCTTCACTAGCAACAAGAGCAGAATATTCACCTAAACTTAGCCCAGCAACAATATCTGCTTTAATCCCCTTTTCTTTTATAGCTTCCAAAATAGCTATTGAAGTAGTTAGTATTGCTGGTTGTGTGTTTTCAGTAATATTTAAATCTTCTTTATCACCGTTAAATATTAATTCTTTCAAATCAAATCCTAAAACTTCATTAGCTTTATCATATATTTTTTGACAGTTAGGAATATTATTATATAATTCCTTTCCCATCCCTATATATTGTGAACCTTGACCTGAAAAAATAAAAGCTACCTTCATAATTCCTCCATTAATCTATTACTTATAGATTTCTTTTAATTTCTTCGTATTCATTAAACATTTCTTCAATTATATTTTTAACACTTTGAATTTTCTTTACCATTCCAGAGATTTGCCCTGCCATAAGCGAGCCATTATCAACATCACCATCAACAACAGCTTTCTTTAAAGCACCCTTACCTAATTCTTCAAGTGTTTCAAGAGATGCATTACTATTTTCAAGCTTTAAGTATTCTTTTGCAAGTTTATTTTTTAATACCTGTACAGGGTGTCCAGTACATCTTCCTGTAACAACCGTATCAATATCCTTTGATTTTATAACAGCATTTTTATAATTATCATGTATTTGACACTCTTCAGATGCTAAAAACCTTGTTCCAACTTGAACACCACTTGCTCCAAGGACAAATGCAGCGGCAATCCCTCTACCATCACCTATTCCACCTGCACCTATAACAGGTATATTTACAGCGTCAACAACTTGAGGTAATAATGCCATTGTAGTTAGCTTACCAACATGACCACCAGACTCACATCCTTCAGCTATTACTGCATCTGCCCCACATCTTTCCATTCTTTTAGCTAAAGCTACAGATGCTACTACAGGAATCACTGTAATACCAGCCTTTTTCCATTTTTCCATGTATTTCCCTGGGTTACCAGCTCCAGTAGTAATTACCTTTACACCTTCTTCAATTGCCATATCTGCTAATTCATCAGCATTTTCTGATAAAAGCATTATATTAAGTCCAAAAGGCTTATCAGTAAGTTCTTTTGTTTTTCTAATTTGTTCTCTTATATAGCTAGCAGGAGCATTAGCCCCTGCAATAATTCCAAGTCCACCTGCATTAGATACAGCTGCAACTAAAGTACTCTCTGAAACCCAAGCCATTCCGCCTTGAAAAATAGGATACTTAATACCTAAAATACTGCATATATCCTTTTTCATACATTTACCTCCAATACTATTTTGCTGTTGCTTTTTCAATGTAGTTTACAGCATCTGAAACTGTTTTTATATTTTCAACTTCCTCAACTTTTACATCAAAAGCATCTTCAAGCTCCATTATAACTTGGAATAAATCTAATGAATCTGCTTCTAAGTCTTCTATAAATCTTGTTTCTAAAGTAACATCTTCTTCATTAACCCCTAATTGATCTACTACTATTTCTTTAATTTTTTCAAATATCATTTTAATTTCCTCCTAAATTTTAACCAACGTTATTTCTATTTTTTTTACGTTTAAATTCAATTTTTTCTCTTAATTTTTATAAGATACTACCATTCAAGTAGTATTCCAGCCCAGGTTAGGCCACCACCAAAAGCAACTAAAATAATTTTATCACCTTTTTTTATTAAATTTTTTTCTACAATTTCACTAAAGGCAATAGGTACACTAGCTGCTGAAGTATTTCCATATGATTCTAGATTCACATAGAACTTGTCCTTGCTTATATTTAACTTTTTAGCAGCATCGTCTATTATTCTTAGATTTGCTTGATGTGGAATTATATATTTAATATTTGATATATCTTCCCCAGAATTTTCTAATAGCTTATTTACTACTTTAGGGATTATAGATATAGCAAATTTAAAAACCTCTCTACCATCCATTTGTATGTGTTCCTCTCTTTTAAGAGAATTTTCTGCAAATGGTGTATTAATTGTAAATTGATTAGCAGTTAATGCTTTAGCACCTGTTTTTCCATCTGAACCAAAGTAAGTACTTATGATTCTACTATTGTCTGAACTAGCTTCAAGAATAGCTGCACCTGCACCATCACCGAATAATACACAAGTATTTCTATCATTCCAATCTATTATTCTTGAAAGAACTTCACTACCGATAACTAAAGCTTTGCTCCCTTCTCCATTTTTAATTAAAGAGTTAGCAATTATAGATGCATATAAAAATCCAGAGCAAGCAGCACTTACATCAAATGCAGCTGCATTATTACATCCTAATACGCTTTGGACACTACATGCAGTAGAAGGCATAATTCTATCAGGTGAAGTTGTGGCAACTACAATTAAATCTATATCTTCTGGAGTGCAATTTGCCATTTTCATTGCATTAATTGATGCTTTAACAGCTAAATCCACTGTGTTTTCACCAGTTGAAATTTTTCTTTCACATATTCCTGTTCTTTTTACTATCCATTCATGTGATGTATCAACTAAATTAGATAATTGATCATTACTTACAGCATTTTCTGGACAGTAATGTCCAACGCCTACTATTTTTACTACATTCATTTTAACACCTTTGTTTTTAAAATATAATTATTTGATAATCAAATAATACTATTAAAAATTTGAAATATTAAATCTTTTAATATTTCTCTTTAGTTAATCTCATAATAAATAATAAGTTATTAATATATTTAATCTAATAAAATATACAATTTATTAAATAGAGTTTGTTTATAATTTTATAAATAAAAAAAATAATTCCAAAATAAAAATATAATTTTAAAGTTAAATTAATATAAAATAATTCAAATAGCGACTAAACTTCTAAAATTATCCACTCCCCTTTCAAAAATTTTGATTATCAAACATCTTTATAATAAGACTACTTTGGGATTTTGTCAATCTTTTTTTATAATATTGCCTTCCTAGAAGTATATATTACATTTTAAAAATATATTTTAAATATCAAAATATTTCATTTAAGAAAATGATTTTCAGAATTGAAAAATAGAAAAGCTACTAATAATATAAGGGGCGTCGGAGTTAGTATATTGAATTAAATAGTTAGTAAAGAAAATAGAATTCTAATATTTTAGAATTCTATTTTCCTTATATTTATAAGTTAAGTGTTGGTTTTTCTGATGGTTCTAATTCACCTAAGATAAATGGGAGTACTTCATCTACATTAATATTAAGTACTAATGCAAATTCTTCGTGTAATAATCTTTTAGCTTCAGACATTATTTTCTCATCACCTACATAAAGTTTTTTACCTTCATTTTTTTTCTTTTCTTTCTCAAGATATAAAGTTTTTATTAATTTCACTAATGCTACAGTATCTCCCTTTTTCAAAATATCAGTATATTTTTCCTTACGGAGATTTATATCATCAATCCATATAGTCTCATTATCAGGCATTGATTTTATTAATTCATATACGTCTTTTACAGTCATAATTTTTCTTGTATTAATCATAGGATTATCAATAGGAGCATAAATAGTTGAATTAGGATCATAAGCAGGTTTAAGAACGTAATACTCTCTTTCTATATTAGTATTAAACTTCTTTTTCACTATATCAGTTATTTTGCATACGCCTGTTGTTCCATAAATAATATAGTCATTTTTTGAAAACATCATATTCCTCCTTAATAAAAAAAACATGCAATTTATCGACAACTGGACTTACGTTGTATATCGACAAACTACACGTTGTATGTTAAATAATTTATATATTGAATAAATTCAATATTATTTTTCTACCATTATTATACCGTTAAAAAAAATTTTTTTCAAATGATTGTAATTTAAATTAATTACTACTTTTAATATACATAGTTAAATAATAAGTAATTTTATATTTAATGATATCTTTATTTTTCATCAATAAATCTTTATAATAGTATCATAATATACTTTAGGAGAGATTTTTATTTTATGAATAAGATATTAACAGAATCAAATATTAAAAAACTACAAGAAGAGCTAGATTATAGAATGACAGTAAGAAGAGCAGAAATAGCTAAAGAAAAATTAATTGCAGCAGCACATGGAGATAGGTCTGAAAATGCTGAATATAAAGCTGCTTGTGAAGAGTATAGGGAAAACGACAATAGAATTCAGCATCTATTAACTCTTATAACTACTGCTACAGTTATTGATGATGAAAACATAGACAAATCAACTTTAGGGATAAATACAAAAGCTAAAATTAAATTTATAGATGATGATTTTGAGGATACTATAACTTTAGTAACTACATTAGATGCTAAACCAGAAGAGATGTTAATAAGTATTGAGTCAGAACTTGGAAAAGCGTTGTCGGGTAAAAGAGTTGGAGATATAGTTGAAGTTGAAGCACCAGGTGATAATTATTCTGTGGAGATATTAGAAATATTTTAAAAAAGAAATACTTAAAAAAACTGCTATATAAAATGTGAATCTCATATAGCAGTTTTTAATTTATTATAAATATTTAGAGTTATAGTAAGTTTATTTCTTTACATAGTTCGGATATAAATAAGTTTTTATATTCTATATATTTATTTATATCATTAGGAAATAATTTAGAAGCTTTAATTTTAACTTTACTATAATTTTCAGCAGCTTCTTTATTACTATTTAAGTAATTTCTTAATAAGATCTGTTTCTTTAATTCTTTTGATTTTCGAGTATAAACATATAAGTTATGCGTCATGAAGTTTTGAGTACCAATATACTTAAATGCTTCAATTTCTTTAAGTTTCAATGAACCTTTATATGTATACCCAATTTTATCTAATCTTTTTATAACAATATTAAAACAATTATAAGTTGGAATAATAATATCTATATCAATTATAGGATTACCTACTAATCCTTTAACAGATGTACCTCCAACATGTTCAATGCCAATAATAACATCATCTAATGATTTTATTAATTCATCCTTTATTTTTTCAAACTCTAATTCCCAATTTTTATCATAAGGTAAAACTACAACTTCACTAGTCTTCATTTTTCCTCCTATATAAATTATTAAGTGGTTTATATATTATTTATATTTCATTTTATAATAACATATTCAAATTTATATAGCTTATTTTATTATCTTACATTACTTATTATTATTTAATTATCATCTTTTAAAATTGAAACAAATCGTAATAAATCAACTAATAGATTTAAGAAGCTTATAAATATAGAAAATGAAAGATTTACTATTTCTTCTTCTGATAAAAGGCCATACTTACATCTATTTTGAACAGATTTAATAATTATCAAAGCGTAAATAGAATATATAGCAATTCCAATAACTGAAATAATTAAATCATATGTTCCAAATTTGAAGAAAAATATATTTATAAATTCTAAAACTAATAAAACTAGAATACCTATTGTTACAATTGGACCTAATTTGAATATATTTTCCTCACTTTGATTTGAAGCAACTAAATAAGAGATACCAAATATTAAAATTACTCCAATTATTACAGAAATAAATGTGGCAGTTCCTAAATTATAAAAATAATATATATAAGTTGAACCTGTAAGTATTCCTAAAATAAAAGCATATATATTCATACTAGTTTTATTTCTAACAAATCCACCACGTCTACTAAAAGCCGATATTAAAACTAATATAAAAAATGCTATGTTTAAAAAATACCTAAAACTTGCTGGGATAAAATTAACACCTATGAATGCTCCTAATGCTAGAAATAATAAAGCTATAAAAAATGTTTTTAATATTTCTAGATAATTACTCTTAACTATACTTTTCATTTCACAACCTCCTACTACCTTCCATTTTTATTATATCCATATAATATTAAATAATAATATATCTTCTGTTAATTTTCTGTCAATTTTGAAAAATGCACCTATTTTATAGGTGCATTTAAGATTCTAAGATAAATTACTTTTAGTTTTTAACTCAAGGGGTTCTGATATTTCCTTCATAGCCTTTTTGAATTGAATAAAGAATAATATAGCAGTTGTAGAAACAGCTAATATATCAGCTACAGGTTCTGCCATAAATACAGCAGTTGTTTTATCAGTCATAAATAGTGGCATAATATAAATTAAAGGAACTAATAATAATATTTTTCTTAATAAAGCTAAGAATAATGATGTTTTTGCATTTCCCAATGCAATAAATGATTGTTGACAAGCAATTTGTATACCAAACACACAAGAAACAGCCATATATATTCTTAAGGCATGACTTGTAAACTCAACAAGCTCTGGATCATTATTAAATATAAGAACGAAACTTCTAGGTGTTATCATTGCTAGTCCCCATAGAACAAATGAATATACTACACATGATATAAGTAGTATTTTAAATGCCTTTTTAACACGCTCAGCATTTTTAGCACCATAATTATAACTTATAATTGGTTGACCACCTTGTGTTAATCCAGTAAGAGGAAGCATTGAGAATTGCATTACACTTGTAAGAATTGTCATTGCTCCAACTGCAACATCCCCCCCATATTTTAATAGTGATGAGTTAAAACAAACCGCTATTAAACTTTCTGTAGATTGCATTATAAATGGTGCTAGTCCTAATAATATAGAAGGAAGTATTATATCCTTAGATAAACGTAAATTTTTCTTTCTTAATTTTAATGTTGTTTTTTTGCCAGTTAAGAAGAATAATATCCAAATCATAGATAATGATTGAGAAATTATTGTTGCTAATGCAGCACCAGATACTCCCATATTGAATCCAAAAATAAATATAGGATCAAGTATAATATTAAATATTGCTCCTATTAAAACTGTCATCATACTAGTTTTTGCAAATCCTTGTGCACTAATAAATGCATTAAGTCCAAGAGTTAATTGAACAAATATTGTTCCAAGGCTATATATTTTCATATAACTTACTGCAAATTCTATTGTATTTTCACTTGCTCCAAATATTAAAAGTAAGTCCTTTGAAAATAAAGAAAAAATAACTGTAATAATAAGTGATAAAATTATTAATAATGAAAATGAATTTCCTAAAGTTTTTTCTGCATTATCCTTCTCACCTTTTCCTAAAAAAATTGAAGCCCTTGGAGCAGCACCCATACTTACAAGAGCAGCAAAGGCTGAAATAAGCATAATAAGAGGTAAACATACTCCTACCCCTGTAAGGGCTAATTTACCAACATTTTCAATATGGCCAATATACATACGGTCTACTAAATTGTACAATAAGTTAATAATTTGTGCTGCAATTGCAGGAACTGCTAATTTAAAAAGTAGTTTTCCTACACTGCAACTTCCTAATTCTTCAGTTTGATTATGTTGCATAATATCTTTCTCCTTTAATAAAATTGACAAATAATAATAATTTCTATAAAATAGTTTACAAGGAAACAGTTTATGTGTCAACTATATATGGAGGATAATAATGAAAAACAATTTTGATATTACTAAAATACTATATTCTATTAAGAATATAAATGATTTATATTATAATTTATCGGTAAAAGTTGCGGCTGAATGTGGAATTACAAAACCAGAAGCTGATGTTTTAGCCTTTCTTAATAATAATCCAACATGCGATACAGCTAAAGACATAGTTAAATTAAAAGGGTTTTCAAAAGCGTATGTTTCAAAAGCTGTAGAACCACTCTTAGAAAAAGGATTTATAAAAATTGATATTGATAAAAGTGATAGAAGATGCCAACACTTAAAGCTTACTGAAGAAGCTAAACCTATAATAAAAGAGTTATATAATATGCAAAATAAATTTGTAAGTAAAATTACAGAGGGAATAGCAAAAAAAGATATAGAAAAATATCTTGAAGTGATACAATGTTTTTCAGAAAATGCTACAAAATAATAAGAAAGAGAGCATTTGTTAACAAATGCTCTCTTTCTTATTTAATTTACAAAACCAAATTCATCAAAAGGAAATACCTTAATAAATGCCTTTCCTTTTATATCATTAAAGTCTATATATTTATTTACCCAATATCTAGAATCAAAGGAATTCCCCCTATTATCTCCTAAAAAAAAATATTTTTCAGCAGGTACAGTATAAGATCCAGTAAAATAATCTTGATTTTGGATATAATCTTCAGTTAAAACTTCACCATTTATACTTAATACACCATTATCTATTACAATATTATCATTAGGTAGGCCTATTAATCTTTTTATCATTAATTCTTTTTTTTCATCAGAATAAAAAATTATTAAATCTCCTCTATTTAAACTTTCTTCTTTATAGATTCTATTAGCAAATAATCTATCGCCTACTTCTAGAGTCGGAAGCATTGATTCACTAGGAATTTGAATTTGAAATATTAGAAATTTATTTATTAATATCGCTATAAAAATCGCACAAATAATTGGTATAATCCAATCATAAAAAACTTTCAATAAAAAATTTTTTTTCTTCGCTACCTCTGTCATAATACTCTCCCATTATTACCATTATAGATTGTCCAATAAATAAAATTATTTATTGAAATAGTTCGTTATTATTATCATCAAAATATTTAACATCTAAACGAATTCCAGAACTTTCTTCAGGGGTTAAATTTTCTTTTATTAAAACCATAGATTCTTTTCCAAGTTCTAAGTCAGCAGTATATTTATAAATATTGTTTATTGTGATTTCAACCTTCGAAACCTTTTTACCGTTAGAAATTATAACATAACCATATTTTGCATTAGATATATCATTATAATTTTCATAAATTATTCTGTAATTAGAAACACCTAATCCATCTTTAGAAATGTCTAATTTATTTGCCTGATTTAATTGATATTTTCCTTCATTATCTTTTTCATATACAAAAACTCCTTGAGTGGAATCAGTTGAAAATCCTACAATTTTTGTATCTGCAACATAAATTTCATCTATAACTGAAAGACTATATTCATTGACTATATTTTCTAATTCCTCTTTATTAATATCTTTTAATTCCTCATCATTTCTATTTAAATAAATTTTACTTTCCATACAGCTTATAAAAAGTAAATTTAATAAAATAATGGAAATTACTAATATAATTCTTTTCATAGGTTTCCTCCATTTATTATTAAGAAGATAATTAAATTATATTTTATTTCATTATGTATAATTTAATT
>NZ_JADPEL010000099.1 GCF_015667795.1 Clostridium sp. D53t1_180928_C8 | reverse complement strand
AGATGAATTAATAGATTATATGCTATCACTTTTACAATGTTGATGAATGCGAGCGACATTAATGTCGGTACCAAAGGGGGAGAAGAAATGGTTTATAGATTTAATAAAGAAAATTTTAATAAAAATGCATCAAAAAATGTTAAAGAGAAAATTAAACATATACTTGATGAAATAGAAAATAAAGAAGTTGAGTTTGATGAAAACAATAACGGAACAATAAAAATCGATTGGTATGGCGTAGAGCATGAACTTTATCCAGTACAAAAGAGCTGGTGTATTGAAGCTGATATTTAATGAAATTATTACGAATTAATGGAGTGATAAGCTTGGATTTAAAAATAATGAAATCTACAGGTAATGAATGGTATAGCAAGTGTATAGGAGAAAGATTTACTATCCATTCTGAAAGTAAAAAAGGTGGTAGAGGTAAATATGTAGTAAGAATACCTAAACACCTTAGATGGCTTATGAATGGCTATATGTATGGTTGGGTTGATAAAGAACATTGTATATTGCTCAAACCATTACCAACAAATTATAAATTAATTAGTTTCAATGGTCATGGAGCATTAGAGGTTTATAAGGAGGAAGAGTAATGAAAATAAAAAATTTAATAAAGAAATTAGAAGAATTAGATGGCGAAAAAACTATAGGAATTATTGATTATGAAGAAGGTAAAGAAGATTTAGATTTGCTTGTTCTTAGGAATACCTACACTAATGGCAAAAGTGATTATTTGATTGAGTAAAACAATTCGTATTTTTAAAATTAGTGGTAGCGAACAATTCAAAAGAATAAATTACGAGCATTTTGAAATTATTGCGAATAAATGGAGGGAAGATGAATGAAAAGATATTTTGATATACCAGTAGAAAGATTAACACTACAAATAGATGTTAATGAGATAGGAATGAAATATACAGTAGATAAAATAGAAAAGGCTTTAAAGATAACTGGATTAAGAGAAGTAGATAGAAAAGAATATAACAGATTAAATAAAGAATATGGAGCATAATGAAATTATTGCGAAAGAGAGGGTTCAAAATGAAATGTACAGATTGTGAAGGCTATTATTTAGGTTGTGATACAGAAGTGTTTAACTATGGTTATGAACAAGATAAAGCAGAAGAGTGTATTTTTTTTACCGAACTAGAAATTATAAAGTTTGATGAATAATTCAAAAAGAGGAGGAAGTTATGGGTATATATGCTTTATATAAAGGGGAACAAATGCTTTCTACAGGTACAATATATGAAATAGCAAACGAGGTTGGGGTTGAGGTAAGGACAATAAAATATTATGGAACCAACGCCTATAAAAGAAAGCTAGAAAAAAGAAATGTAAGAAATGCTCGTGAGTTAGTTAAGTTAGATAAAGAATAATTCAAAGATAGAAGTTTGAAATTATTGTTAGTTAAAAAGTAGGTGAAGATTTATGATAATTAAGTGCAAATGTCCAAAATGCAATAAAATAGTAACAATAAAAGTTAATCAAGAAAGCAGAAGAAAAGCAACAATAGTAAAGCGTGGAATTATTGAAATGTATAGAAATGTTTTTAACTGTGTAGTTGCTCATGGTGAAAAATATATTGAAGAATATGATAAATGGTAACGAGTAATTCAAAAATTAAGTAAGTTAAAATTAGGAGATAAGAAAATGACTTTTTTGAAAAAAGGATACCAACCAACAAGAAAAGTAGAAACACCATCATTGCCTAGACCACCAAAGATTCAGCCGCAAAGAAATAGAATAGTGACTATTTCAAAAAAGTTAGAAATGAGTTGGATATTTGATGATGAAGTGAATGAGTATCTAGAGCAAGGGTGGAAATTAAACAGAATCGAGACAGTTTATAAAGATAATGAAATATATCTAATAGGATTTCTACAAAAATATTAACGAATAACTCAATTGGAGAGAATAGAAGAGAATACAGATAATGTTATATGCTTCTATTCTCATAAGATAATCAAATTCAATTAATTAATAAGGAGGAGAAGAACATGGAGAACTTAAATTATAGAAATTGCAACGAAGAAGTAACTGTAAAATTAATAGGTAAATTAACAATGGAGTTTCCAGAGCTAGAGGTTAACCTACCAAGACAACTAGAAATAAAAAGATTAGTAGAAGAAGTTTTATATGGGTATGAGGTTACTACAAAAGAAACAGCATTAGTGACAAGTGATCTTGAGGATAAGGTAAACTATTTCCTAGCGACTAAAAAGCTTGAAGGTTTATCAGTAGCTACTTTAAAGAATTATAGCTATAACTTAAGAAAATTATGCAAATTCTTCAATAAGCCAGTATCTATGATTACAAGTGCTGACATTAAAATGTTCATGTATGCAGAAAGTAGTACCAAGGGTGCTGCTGGAATGAACACATTTATGACACCTATTAAATTATTCTTTGCATGGCTTCAAAATGAAGAATTTATAATTAAGAATCCATGTTCTTCAATAAAGCCAGTTAAGGAACCTAAAAGAGAGAAAAAGCCACTTAATGAGGAACAAGTTGAAATGTTAAGAGATTGTATGCTTAGTAGAAGAGATAGAGCAATATTAGAATTTTTCTTATCAACTGGTTGTAGAGTAGCTGAAGTTGGTAATGTTAAGGTAAGCGATTTAGATATGACACATAAGACTTTATTAGTTATAGGAAAGGGAAATAAGGAAAGAAGAGTATATTTTACAGAAAGATGTAAAAGGTCAATACTTAATTATCTTAGAGAACGTGAGGAGCAAGGAATAATCAGCGAATATTTATTTTGTTCTTCAAAGGCACCAAAGAAAAAATCAATCAATACAGAGCTATATAAGAAATTAAATAATAGAGGTTATCAAGTTATAGTGGATAAGATGCAGAAAATGGCCAATATAGAAATGAGAATCACTCCACATACACTAAGGCATACTTTTGCAACATTTGCTTTAAGAAGCGGTATGAAACCAGAGGTAATCCAGCAAATTTTAGGTCATAATGATGTTGGTCTTACATTACGTGTATATGCAAAAGTAGCACAAACAGATGTTGAATATTCATATAGAAAATTAGTGTCATAAAAGAAAGGATAGAGAATGGACAAGTTGATATTAATATTCTTTATAGTAGATATAATAATAACAATTTTACAGTTGATTATATGTGTAAAAATATCAAAAAAACATGAGGTGATGAAATGAACATAAACATAAAAAAGAGAGTAGAAAATGATTTAAGAGAATATCCATTTTTATTAATTGCAGTAGATGCTGGAGGACTTGGTTATCCTACTAATTATGAAATTGTTAAAGATGTTAAGCATCCTAGTACAATGAAAGGGAGTTTTGTTGAGAGTTGTGTAATTGATGAGGAATACAATAAAAAGAAAGTTGATAAAATTACAAGAGCTTTAGAATTATTAGATATAACAGAGAAAGAAATAGTTGAAGAATGTTATTTTAGAAATACTTATACTAATCAGCAAATAATAGCCAATATGTGTATGAGTAAGGCAAAATTCTATAA
>NZ_JADPEL010000098.1:2084-3578 GCF_015667795.1 Clostridium sp. D53t1_180928_C8 | reverse complement strand
TCTTTTATTAAAGATTTTAAAAGTGTATTTTTATTTTCTATATTTAAATCATAATAAGTGTTTAAACAATTTTCTAGCATAGGTATATATTGAGTAATCTTTTCTATTACATTATTTTTACTCAGTTCAAGTAAATTATTTTTTTCTATTTCTAGACTCTTAATCTTTTCATTAATTGCAAAAGATCTTTCTTTAAATAGTTCTAGTGAATAAGCTTCTAATTCTAAAAGTTCACACGCTTTAATAAGTTGTTTTTTTAATTTACTAATCTCATTATCTATTTTAGAGATTTGAATGTTGTAATTTTTAGTACTCTTAATATATTCTTTTTCATAGTTTTTAACATAATAATAAAATTCATTTAATTGTTCTTCTAATGAAGTTAATAATTTTTTTTCTACTAGATTTAAGTTACTAGAAACATTATCACAATATTTATTTTTGCAGAGTAATACATCATCATGATTATTTTTATAAGGCCGTCTTATCATGTTAGTATTACATTTGCCACATTTGATTAATCCAGATAAAGGGTTCTTTAAAGATTTGCTACTAGGAACTTTTTTTATTGAAGAACTTTTAAGTAATTCCTGGACTCTATAAAAAGTAATATCATCAATTATAGGTTCATGCTTTCCTTTATATTCCTTATAATTTTGATTTATTGGTCTGGATTTATTTACTTCGTTATTATTTAGTTTTTTAACATGGGCTCTTCTACCCCAAGAAACATAACCTATATAAACTCTGCTAATTAAAATGTTTCTAACCATAGCAGCTGTCCATATTGAATTAGTTCGAGATGTTATACCCAAGTCATTTAATTTATATGCTAGATTAGAAGTTCCTAAACCTTCTAAATAAAGATTGAAAATTAATTTAACATTTTCTGCTTCATGATTAGGAACTAATTTATATCCTTTTCCAGTTTTTAATTTTTCTTTATCATAACCATAGGGAGTAACGCTTCCTATAAAATTACCTTCTTTAACTGATTGAACTCTTCCAGCTTGTATTCTTCTACTTATAGCTTTATACTCACGTCTAGACATAAATAATCCAAACTCTAAAAATTCATTATCATATTCATTATTTGTATCATAAGTTTTGTTAGGAGTTATTATTAAAGTATTAGTTAGTTGAAATGTTTGAGCTATTATACCTTGATCTATAGTATTACCTCTAGCAAGTCTTTCTATCTCCATTACTAGAACAGCTTTATAATATCCATTCTCAATTTTTTTTAGAAGTTCTTGAATAACTGGTCTGTCTTTAATAGTTTCACCAGATACGACTTCTTCGTATATATCTTCTTTATTAATTTTGATTTTTCTATCACTAGCAAAATCAAGTAGTATTCTTCTATGTCTTTCTAATACATCATAATCTTTTAACTCTAAATCTTTTCTTGATTTTCTAAGATAAATAGCAAAAAGTTCTTGATTCATGTTTTAATCCTCCTTAAAGTTTTATTTATAATAAAAGAGCTATGAA
>NZ_JADPEL010000098.1:0-1458 GCF_015667795.1 Clostridium sp. D53t1_180928_C8 | reverse complement strand
GTTTATAAAAGGTTTTGAGTTAGGAAAACAGGTTGGAACCAAACAAGTTTTAAATCATAAGATGAATTAATGATTATTTTATTGGAGGAATAAAATGAATAGGGAACCTGTAAATTATGATGGGATGAAAAAAACAAATATAAAATTAGGAAATACTACAGTTAATATATATAGGCCTATAATTCCTAATGAAGATGAAATAATAAAACTTTATGACACTTGTAATAAGTTATTTAAGAATCATCCAGAGTGTTTTTATACACCAGAGCAGACAAAAGAGAAGAATAAGTTATTAGCAATTAATAATATTAGTTGTGATGAATATAACGCTATAAGTGAATAATGTATTTCAAATGATGGGTAGGCTGAAAAGCCTTTTTAAAAGCCTAATATGGCAAAAAATGCTGTAATAAATTTAGTGAAGGAGTAGAAATAGGTGAGCAAAACGCAGTTAATGTTGGATAAGGCAATAAAATATTGGGGAATGAATGACATAGTAACAATTATGTTAAGTCAAAGAAGAGATAAAGAGATAATAGAAGTCCAAAGAAGAAGGTTAGAACAATGGGGAAGGAATTAAGAGAATTAGACCAGGTACATAAAGTTGCAACAGATTTAATTGATACTGGAAAGTTTGGATGGAGAGAAGCTATAGAAATAGCAGAAAAAGAAGTAAGGTTTAATGAAAATTTAGATTTGGATAATGGAGAAATCTATTTAATTAAAACTGGTGAAACGATTGGAGAAGTATAAACACAAGATAACTATTACCATTACAAAGGGAAAAACACATTGATATAACCATGCGACCGGTGATCAATGTGTTTTTAGAAAATATTTTTCTTGATACTTTATTTAATTATATCTAAGAAAAATATGGAAGTCAAATATAGTTAAAAAGGAACGTTTAACGCCCTTGTAATAGGTATTATCTTAACGACCATTATAAAAAATAAGTAGATTAGAGTTGGTAAGTATGGCTATAAGGGAGAAGAAATATAAGTGTGGTAAGTATTTAGAAATAGAAATATATCCTATATCAAAAATAGAACAAAAGAAGAGTAGAAAGAGAAAAAAGAAAGAGAGTAGAAAAGAACAAAAAAATCTTAATGATAAAAATGCAAGAAAAAAATTAAGAAGAATAATAAATGCAAATTTCACTAATAAGGATTTATTTATACATCTGACATATGACAATGATAATTTACCAGATAGTGAAGAGAGAGCATTAAGAGATAGAAATAATTATTTAAGAAGAATAAAGAATTATAGAAAAAGAAATAATTTACCAGAGTTAAAATATATAGCTGTCCTGGAATACAAGGAAGCAAATAAAAATGACAAAAGAACTAGGACAAGAATACATCACCATATTGTTATGAGTGGAATGGATAGAGATAAGGCAGAAGAGTTATGGGGAAAAGGGAGAGCAAATGCTGATAGGCTTCAACCTAATGA
>NZ_JADPEL010000097.1 GCF_015667795.1 Clostridium sp. D53t1_180928_C8 | reverse complement strand
ACACTTAAATTGGTAATAAAATCTATATGTTATATTAATTTATATAAATTAATATAACATATTTGCTTTCAAACTTTGAAGTGTAAAAATTATAATTAGTTCATGTTTATTCTTAGTTACATAAATAATTAGAGTTTTATATGCTATAATAAAACATAATAATTTATATAAATGAAAGGATACAAAAGATGGAAAAGTATATTTCAAATATAAAAACACCTAAAATAAGTATTGCTCCTATGGTTGATAAATCACATAGACATTTTAGGTATTTTTGTAGAATTATGAATAAAGATGCACTTCTTTATTCAGAGATGGTAACAGCACAAGCAATAATTAATGGTGATTTAGATAAAATTCTATATTTTAGAGAAGATGAAGGACCTGTTGCTCTTCAAATAGCAGCTGCAAGTTCAGAGGATGCTTATAAAGCTGTTAAGCTTGCTGAAAAATATAACTATACAGAAATTAATTTAAATTGTGGTTGCCCTTCTGATAGAGTATCAGGAAATCTAATGGGAGCAGCTTTAATGTCTGATAAAGATTTAGTTTATGAAATAATTTCAGCAATGAAAGAAGCAACGAATAAACCTGTAACAATAAAACATAGAATAGGAATTGATGGTACTGGTGTATTATATGACAATACAAAAAAGATTATAATGAATGGATATGAAGACTTATTAGAATTTTTAAATACAGTATCTAAAGCGAAACCAGATAGATATACTGTTCATGCTCGTTCCGCTATATTAAAAGGCCTTAGTCCTAAAGACAATAGAGAAGTTCCTCTACTTGATTATGATATGGTTTATAAATTGAAAAAAGATTTTAGTTATTTAAATATAGAGATAAATGGTGGATTTAAGAGTTTAGAAAATATAAAAGATGCATTAACAAAGGTTGATGGAGTTATGATAGGAAGGGCTTCCTATGAAGATTGTTATCTATTAGCAAATTTACATAAGCTTAATGAAGAATATATAAATATCAAATCAATTTCTCGAGGAGAAATTATTAAATCTTATATTCCTTATGTAGTTGAAGAAATTGAAAAAGGGAGTAATGTACATGCGTTAGCTGCTCCATTACAAAGTTTATTCCAAGGAGAAAAAGGAAGTAGAAAGTTTAAGCAGTTATTATCATCAGGAAACGTTAAAAAAGAAACTATAGTTGATATATTATATAATATATTAGAGGTTATGCCTTCGGAAGTTTTATGGGACTTATAAAAAATATAATAAAAAGTACTTATATTATTTTAGAATTAATAAAATAATATAAGTACTTTAGTATTTTAGTATTTTAGAATATATTTTTGTATTCCTGTTGCAACACCATCTTTATGTACTTCATCTGTAATTTTATGTGCATATTTTTTTACTTCATCCTCTGCGTTTCCCATAGCTATACCACATCCTACAGTAGAAAGCATTTCTATATCATTTTTTCCATCTCCAAAAGCATAACTATTTTCAATATTAATATCTAAGTACTCTAAAATTTTAAGTATTCCCGTAGCTTTTGTATTCTTCTTTGAGTATAATTCAAAAGATTTTATGGCAATGCTATTAACATAATCATAATCTTTATTTCTTTGAACAATTTCTAAACATGATTTTGCAACATCATCATTTGGGCACAGCATTTCAATTTTAAATGTTTTAATTTCATCTAATGAAAACTCATCTTTTATTAGATGCTTAGAAACACCTACTGAATCATAAAAATCATAGAAGTCTTTGAAGTTTTTATTCATATATGAGTAATATTCACCTTCTAATATGTATTGTATATTAAGCTCGTCTAATTCACGTGTTAAATTATTAATAAATTCAATTTCAATATGATCGCTATGAATTGTTTCATTATTTATAATTACATGAGCACCATTAGCTAAAATAAATCCATCAAATCCAAAATCTAATATAGATTTACTTAAAAATGCATATGGTCTTCCTGTTGAAATAAAAACATAGTGACCTTCTTTTTGTAAAGATCTAATTGCTTTCTTTACAGTAGGAGTAATATCAACTATTCCTCCAAAATAATCTAATAATGTTCCATCAATATCAAAAAATACAGCTTTTTTCATTAAATCCCCTCCATTCCTAGTTATGCCTATTTTATCTCACTTTTTCCTTGTTGTCAATTGACTTCTTTTTTTAAATAGAATACAATGAGAATAAATAGGAAAAAAGAAGGAGATATGAAATGTTTACTGAAGAGCGTCATAAATATATATTAGAATTATTAGATCAAAATGGTAAAATTCTTGTAAAAGATTTAAGTAAAGAGTTTAATGTTAGTGAAAGCATGATAAGAAAAGATCTAAAAGTATTAGAGAGAAAGAATTTGCTTCGTAGAACTTACGGTGGTGCTATTACTATAGATAATAATCCTATTAAGATAAAAAGTTTTAATAATCGTATAAGTGAAAATATGGAATTAAAAATTATAATTGCAAAAAAAGCATTTGAAAGGTTAGCAGATAATGATACCATTTTTCTAGATGCATCAACTACTTCTTTTATGATAGCAAAATTAATAGTAGAAGATAATAAACAATTAACTGTAATTACTAATATGTTTGAGATAGCATCTTTAATAACACCTGATACTATTACAAAATTTATTTTTATTGGCGGAGATTATAACTCATATGTTGGTGGTAGCATAGGTTCTCATTCTATAGAACAAATAAATAATTATAGATGTAACAAAGCATTTATGGGTTGTACAGGAATTGATCTTAGAGACGGTACTATAAGCACTTCACTTTCAGAAGATGCTGCAACTAAGAAAGCAATTACACAAATTTCAGATAAATTGTTTTTACTTTCTTTAAATGAAAAATTCAAAAAGAATGGTTCATTTAAATTTTCTAATTTACTTGATTTTTATGAAATAATTACTGAAGAATTACCTGATGAATCAATATTATTAAATCTTAAAGAATACTATGTAAATATAATCTAATATTTTTATAAAAAATAACAACCTCTATTAAAATATAGAAGTTGTTATTTTTTATAACAAAGTATAAATTAATGAAAAAAAATAACTTTTATTAATAGTTGATTTTTTTTCAGAATTACTAATTGTTTCGCCTTTTTGTATCTTTAAATATAGATAATATGATTTTTCAAAATCTTTAAAAACTAATTTTCTTTTTTTAGTAAGTTTACAAGATGGAGTATTTTTATTAGCACAATCTATGACTATAAAATTATTTTTCTTTTTAGCACTAAACCATCTATGTTTTCTTTCATCAGTAGATATTGTTTCAAATTCAATTATTTTATTACCTAATTTATCAATTATCTTCTCCCAAGCTAAATAAGGTAATATATTATATAGTACTTTTTCAAATACATTATAATATATAGCGCTTGCAATTAATCCATTACAAACCCCTTCTTCTTTTATATAATATGTTAAAAGAGCTTTAGATAGCTTAATATCAGATATATCTGCTAATTCATATAATTGACTATAATTTTTATGATATATATTAATAGTATTCTTATAATTATAGTCTATTAAATTAATTTCGCAAATAAAATCTATAAATTCTATTATAGTAGAGCTATACCTAATTACAGTATTATAAAAAGAATTATTTTTATATTCATAAAAAATATTATTTTTATTGCTAAAGTATTCAATATAAAATTTAATCTTTTCTATAATATCAATAAG
>NZ_JADPEL010000096.1 GCF_015667795.1 Clostridium sp. D53t1_180928_C8 | reverse complement strand
TTATCATTATTTAGTTCTTGCTGTAGTTTGCTTACCTCTTCTTTTTTATCTGTCAAATTCTCCATTTTAATTTCATTTGTTGAAATAGCTTCTGCTATTGCTTTACCAATCCTATCAGCCCCTAATTTTTTATATAGTTCTACATCTTCTGTAGCTTCTATAAAACAAGTTTCAATTATCATTGCTTTCATAGCAGTTCTATTCAACTCATATAATCCCTTTGTCTTCTGACCTCTATTCTTAAATCCTAAATTAGCAATAGCATTAACAACTCTTTCTGCTATTTCATATTCAGAATATACCCATACTTCTGTTCCTAATGCACCATTATAACTATCATAAGCTTTATTAAAATGTATAGATATAAATAAGTCAGCTCCCCATTCGTTAGCTTTATTAACTCCATATGCTAAATCTACATACTCATCCGAAGTATAATTTACTGGTGGTGTTACATCTAGTACCTCATATCCTAACTCTCTTAAATATTTAATAACTACATTTTTAACTTTTCTATCCTCTGTTAACTCATTTAGTAATGCAACTGCTCCTGTACATAACTCTGTATGTCCACCTCTAACCACTATTTTCTTAATTTTCATTTAATATACCTTCTTTCCTTAATATATTTTATAAAATAAAAAGAGTCCCTTTCATATAGAAACTCTTATAATAACTCTAATTGCTTAAATTTTCTTAGTTCTAATAACTTGCTTATTTGCTTTATGGTTTTAGTTATCTTTTCGCTGTCAGCTATGCAACTATCTTCCCATTTAGTTATTCCTAATACTGCAAATGTACTCTCTTTTAGCATTTGGTATTCTTCTTCACTTTCTGTTAATGTTCTTATTAATTTGCTATAATCCAATTTTGTTTTATGACTAGGTTTATAGTGCTTCTTAGCTTCTTCTGTTGCTTTTTTAAGTTCATTTACTGTACCCTTTAACTCTTCTATTTCTTTATTTGCAATTAATATGCTATTTTCTTTAATACTTCTTTCCATAGTATTAAATCTCTCAACATACTTTGCAGTGAACAATATTCCTTTTTCGCCCTGTTGCTTATTACCTAATAGTTCACATCCCATTTTAGTAACTAAATAACATTTTCTCTTCTCACCTTTTCTATCTATATATGAACTTTCAATAAAATAATTAACCACGTGGAAATTCCCCTTCGTTAAAACTGGTATTATTCCTACATTCTTATTATCTTTTCTTCCTTCTATTTCTTTCAATACTTCTGAATGTTCTTTCTCTAACATTTCAGCAACTTCTCTACTATCTATTGTTAATTCATTATTTGATAAATTTAATAAAATTTTACTCACTTCAACATTCCTTCTTTCTTATATATTTTTATAAAATAAAAGGACAGGGCCTACTCCTGTTCTTCTACTTTCTTTACTGTTCCTTTTACTGTTGATTGTCCAAAATAAAAGCTGACTATCATTATTGCTACTGTTGTAAACTGTTCTGTACTAACTACTTCTTTTGCACTTAGTATACAAAATACTGTAATAACTATTAATGCTATAATCTTTTTAACCTCTATAAGACTTGTTAACTTACTTACAAATTTGCTCATATTATCCCACCTTATCTAATTTTATTTTTATATCAGTGACATCTTGTTGAATATTTTCAACTACATCAAATTTTTCTGCTAAATCTGCTATAACTTCTTGATTTTTGTTAATTATTCCTTGTAGCTTTTCTTCTCTAACTTTGCTTTCCTTTCTAGTATCAATAAGTAACCATACAAAAAGTATTGCCCATGCCCCTTGACTTACTATTATCTTGATAACTTCATTTTCCACTGTTAATCTCCTTTTCCCCAAACGATTAGAATTTCAAATATAATAAAAGAAGCCTTTCGACTCCTAACTTTTCCATGAATATATTTAATATCTCTTCACAAACTATTATTGTGAATTATTTCACCCCATGAAAAATAGGCTGTACTGAATTTATTAACAACCTATTTTCTGCTATTAATATTAATAAAAATAAGGATAGACATAATAACTCTAAAATAATAATAAGAAAACTTAACCGTATTTATTGAATTGGTATCTTTAAAATCATTTATATATTAGAACTATCCTTATTTTTATATGAATATAATAAATTTATTTACATAAACTATTTATGCGAAATATATTTCTCTATTAAAGAGAATAGGTTACCTCCTGAGATCTTATTTCACTTAATAACTTATTCTCTTTTATAAATTTACTTTACTCTTTCTTTTATCTTTTCTTCCAAGCTTGAAATTAAAACTTTAATTTCACTATCTACTACAAAAAAACTCTCTTTAATATTACTTTTTACTATTGCTCCATCTTCATTTATTTCATTTGTAGTAAATGAAATTCTATTTAATCCCCTATCTTTTATTACTGCAAATCCTGTTAATATTTTCATTTTATCCCTCCATTAATAATAAATCTTCTAATTCTGTTTCATTTTCTCCTTGATTTTCTTCACTCATAATATCTAACCTATTCTCTTCATATCCAGGTCTTTTTGCTTTAAACTCCCAACTAAACTCAGTTCCCGCATCTCCTCTAACTATAAAATAAGTTTTACATCTTTCTATAGTTTTAATTAACCCAGTGTAAGCTTGTGTAAACACATGATACTCTATATCTGTATTTACACACTCTGAAAAAATATCATCTATATATATCAAACATTCCCCATCTTCATTTATTTTCCCAAATCCCAAATCACCATAAAAATACTCTGCTGTTTCATATGCATTTATAAGTCTTTCTCCGTAGTTTTTAGTTTCTTGAATACAGTTTTTAGAACCACTTACCACTAAACTTAATCCTCTAAGATGTGCATTATGAATAGTATATGCACCAGCATTCCAGTTACCAAAGCTTATTATATGGTCTCCTGTTCCTGGATGTGCTTCTTCAGTAAGTATTAATCTAGCATTATAAGAATTACCATTTTTAAAACCTAAAAAGCAACCATTATCTCCTAAAACTCCCATAAGTCCATTTATTGAGTTCCATGTTAAATTGCCTTTTAAATCGCTAGTGTGAATATTTCCTGAATCTAATAATATTCCATTAGTTCCAACATGCATTGGAGCATGTATATTAATTCCTTTTTTAAATGTTTTACCTTCAATAGTTCTATCGTCGCTCCAGAAATCTAAAAATGAATATTGTGTATCTGACGCTGACCACCCTTCTGTTAAATCCGTTTTTTTAATATATGAATATCTAATAAAGTCACTATACTGTGGCATAGCAAAAGTAACACCGTTATAATCTCTATTGCTAGAAAAAGATGTCATTGCTATTCTTAGCAACTGCTCTTTTTTATTCCAATCTTGAAAAGTTACTCCTCCACTATCAAGTGCTACAAATCTATCTCCCTTTTGACTTTTTAAAGTTCCTGTTATGATTAAATTTCCGTTAGTATCTGAATTGAATACTGTAGTTCCAGATTTATTTAGTATTGTTAAAGCTCCATTCTTTACTTTTAATCCATTCTTGTCCATTATAAATTGAGTTGTACTTATACTTCCTGTTCCTCCAGTTATAGTAGATGAAATAGTATTTACAATAGCTGTTGGAGTTATTTTTTGTTCTGCTGTTGTAATTCTACTTTGCAAACTAGTAACATTTCCATTTATAGTAGTTGTTGTGTTCTCAATACTTTGCACTTTACTCGTTATGCTATCTGTTGTAGCTTTAATTTCAGCGAACTTAGTAGTTATAGTTTTATTTACAGTTGTTATCTGTCCATCTGTATAACCTTTAGCACTATTAATTGCATTTGTTTGAGCAGTATTTGCTTTTG
>NZ_JADPEL010000095.1 GCF_015667795.1 Clostridium sp. D53t1_180928_C8 | reverse complement strand
ACAGGAAAGTTAAGCTCTACAGCGTCAATGGTACTGCACGGGTGACTGTGTGGGAGAGTAGAACGTTGCCAGGTAATTTGCGCTATTAGCTCAGTTGGTAGAGCACCTGACTCTTAATCAGGGTGTCCCCGGTTCGAACCCGTGATGGCGCACCAAAACCTTAATTTATCATAAGATAAATTAAGGTTTTTTTTATTTTCAATAATTAGTGTATAATAAAAAAGAAATAAAAATAAAAGGAGGGCTAAACAATGGCATTAAGAGGTAGAAAAGTAGCAATTGTTGGAACAGGATTAGTTGGATCAAGTACCGCATTCAGCTTAATAACACAAGGGGTTTGTGAAGAAATATTAATGATTGATTTAAATGAAGAGCGTGCTTTGGGAGAAGTAATGGATTTAAATCATTGTATAGAGTATTTAAATAGAAATACAAAGGTTAGAGTAGGACGTTATGATGAATGTGGAGATGTTGATATTGTTGTAATAACTGCAGGGGCACCACCAAAGCCGGGGCAAACGAGAATAGACACTCTACATTTATCTGCTAAAATAGCAGAGTCTATAGTAAATCCAATAATGGAAAGTGGATTTAAAGGATATTTTATAATTATTTCTAATCCAGTAGATATGATTGCATATCATGTATATAAATTATCTGGATTACCTAAAAGCCATATAATAGGAACAGGTACATCAGTTGATTCTGCAAGGCTAAAAAACTTTATTGGGGAATTATTAAATGTAGATCCAAGATGCGTTCAAGCATACTCTATGGGGGAACATGGAGATTCACAAATGGTACCTTGGTCTCATGTATATGTTGGTGGTAAACCGTTCTTAAAAGTTATTGAAGATAATCAAGAAAGAGTTGGAGATGTAAATTTAAATACACTTGTATTAGATACTGCTAAAGCAGGATGGGAAGTATATAATAGAAAAGGAACTACATATTATGGAATAGCAACAGCAACTGTTGCTATAATAAGAGCTATTATAAATGATGAAAATAGAATAATGCCAGTATCTACTTTATTAGATGGTGAATATGGGGAATTTAATGTATTTACAGGAGTACCAGTGGTATTAAATGGTAGTGGAGTTAAAGAGGTTGTAGAGATTGATATGTTGCCAGAAGAACTTGTTAAATTTAAAGAGTCAAATGATTTTATAAGGCAATGCATCAGTGAATTAGGATATGAAATAAAAAAATAGTTACATATAAGTTTTATAGTAAAGCTAAGTATTTTAGTACTTAGCTTTATATTTTAAATGTATAAAAAATAAAAAATGGAGAATAATAAAATTATTTTAAAAAATATGTTGACATATGTAGAAAAAATATATATAATAAGTACTTGTTGAGGGACAAATCAACATAATAAAAAAATAAATCTGGTGATGATGGCGTAGAGGAAACACTCCTTCCCATTCCGAACAGGAAAGTTAAGCTCTACAGCGTCAATGGTACTGCACGGGTGACTGTGTGGGAGAGTAGAACGTTGCCAGGTAAAATGGTTTACTAGCTCAGTCGGTAGAGCACTTGACTTTTAATCAAGGTGTCCGGGGTTCGATTCCCCGGTAAGCCACCAAAATCACTTCTATATTAGAAGTGATTTTTTAATAAGAACTTGCTTAGCATAATATATATATAAAAAGGAAAAGGTATTTAAGCCTTTTCCTTTTTTAATATTCTTAAAATATCATTTTTAATAAATTTGAAAAAATCTTTTATTGCTTTTATATCATCTTTAAAAGTTGTTTCTTCTTCATTAAAGAATCCGCTCTTATAACAAGACATAATAAAAAATAATAAACCGAGATTAATATACATATCTTTTAAATCAGCAATAAATAAATCACTTATACCAATAAAATCTAAGCTACCACCATAAAAAACTTTATCTATAAATGAACATAATGCACCTGCAAAAATAAATACAAAACACATATCTACCCAAAAGCTTTTTCCAGTTTTAAATTTAATATATCTATAAATTTCAATAAATAGCATTAATGATATTCCATTAATTAATATTAGCAATGGAAAGCTAATATTAAAGTTGAATCTTGCATTTAACCAAGAGCCTTGTGTATTTATTATTGGATTGAAAGATAAAAAGTTAGGGATTATTTCAAAATAACTATTAAAGAAATTAAGTTTTATAATTAATTTTATACCTTGATCTAATAACATTAATATTATAAAGGTAATAACTAATGATTTAGTACTTAACCCATGTGGATTTTTTGTACTATATATGTATATAATCCATCCAGTAAAAGCAAATACTAAGATTAAAGAAAGATTTAAAATTAAAGTATATAAATCATTAACTCTTCCACTGAAAACTTCAAACATGAAATATATAAACCACATAATTGGTAATATGCCGATTGTAAGCAGTTTATCTTTATTAAAAGAATGTTTCATAAATTCCTCCTAAAATTATAATAAGTATATCTAGATTTTAACATATTAAATATAATAATTCACTATGTTAGCAATTTATTCAAAAAAGTTGTTATAATAATAATTGGGAAGAGAATTTTATTGAAATTAATATTTAATATGTTAAATTAGGAGGTTAGTAATTATGTTAACAATTTTTGCAGTATCAGACTCAATAGGGGAAACCGCAGAACAAGTAGCTGAGGCAGCAGCAAGTCAATTTCCAGATCAGGTAGAGGTAAGAAGAATACCTTATGTTAAATCCTTAGAAGATGTAGAAGAGTTAATGATAGATATAAAAAATTGTGAACAAGCAATGATTGTATCTACTATAATCACAGTAAATGTAAGAGAATACTTAACTCAAAAATGTGTTGAAAGCAATTTATCTGTAATAAATGTTTTAGGTCCTATAATAAATGTTGCTTCATCGCTTTTAGATAAACAACCAGAATATAATCCAGGTGCGATGTGGAAGACTGACGAAGCTTATTTTAAAAGAATTGAAGCTATGGAATTTGCAATGCAATATGATGATAGTAAGGATTACAGGGGGTTAAAAAATGCAGATGTAGTTTTGGTTGGACTTTCAAGAACATCAAAAACACCTCTATGTATGTATTTGGCTAATAGGGGAATTAAGGCTATTAATATTCCATTAGTTCCAGAGGTTGAGGTACCTAAAGAATTATATGAGATAGATAAACATAAAATTTTTGGATTAACAATTAATCCATTACAATTAATAGAAATAAGAAAGAGAAGATTAGATAAGTTTCATAGAATACCTTCGAATATTGAATATGCAGGAGATGCTAGAATATTAGAAGAGTTTGATTTTGCTGACAGGATAATTAGAAGATTAGGATGTAAGACTATAGATGTAACACAAAGAGCTATAGAAGATACAGCTTTAATTATTATCAAAACTTTAGGGTGTGATAAATAATTAAATTAATAAATATAATAGATATGATTATTTGTAATAGTAAATTAATAATAAGTATAAATATTAATTTATAATATAAAATCATTATAAATATATTTGAGATAGGTGTAATAAGATTAATTGTTGCACCTATTTTAATAGTTTTTTTCTTTATTACATTAAAAATAAAGAAAAAGGTTGACATATATATTTAGTAATGATAAGATAAAACACGTCGCTAATGACAAAGTGTTTAAACAATTTAAGAATAAGTTGTTGACAGGAAACTTTTGAAGTGATAAAATAACCATTGTCGATTACAAAAGAAGTTAAAACTTTTTAAAAAGTTGTTGACAGATAGGGTAATAGATGATAAAATAAATAAGTCGCTTCGGTGCGACAGAGTAAATGGTCTTTGAAAATTGAACAGAATATAGTTAAAGTAAACCAGCAATTCTTTTGAGAGTCTTAAAACAAGACTCAAAGTAATTTGAGCAAATGATTAAACTTTTTAGTGAGAGTTTGATCCTGGCTCAGGACGAACGCTGGCGG
>NZ_JADPEL010000094.1 GCF_015667795.1 Clostridium sp. D53t1_180928_C8 | reverse complement strand
CTTGTACCACTTCATTAATATCAAATTTAATATTATCTTCAAGTGGTAGATTCATAATAAGAAAAAACTTTTTAATTGACTCAAAATCTTCTTTATCAAGTCTTTCAATTATTAAATTTCCATTAATTGATTGCATAATTATAAGAGAATCTTTCAAAATATCCTTAATTTCCTTCAAATAAAATTCTGCTCTACCAGATAAATTCACTATACAAAAATAAACATCTTTTTTAATTAACCACTCTTTATTATCTACTATGAAACTTCTTATTTTTTTATGAATAGCTTCATTATAAATAGGTGATAAAATTATATAATTATCAAAAGTTTTATCATCAGCTTTAAAATTTTCTGTTTTTATTATCTTTGAATATCCAATTATTTTAGCTACTATTTCTGAACTTTCTTTTGTAGTACCATATTTGCTTTCATAAATTATAAGATTTTTCATCTTCCCCCACCTTATAATACTAAAATCCTATTCTTTTATTTATACTAAACTTTTACTTAAGATATACAATTAAATTTTATTCTTCATAAATCATTTTTTTCGTCATTCCACCATCAACAACAAGGTTATGGCCATTAATAAAATCATTATCTTCACTTGCTAAAAAAAGACATGCATTTAATATATCCTTTGGCTTTCCAACTCTTCTCGATGGATGTTGCTTATGATCTAATTCAGTTAATTCTTCATAATTTTCAACTTGTATCCATCCTGGGCTTATTGCATTTACTGTTATAGGAGTTTCACTTAAAGATATTGCTAGTGAATTTGTAAGTGATACTATTCCACCTTTTGATGCTCCATAAGCTTCCCAATTTGCTTCATTTTGATTCCATCTAGTTGATGCAATATTAATTATTCTTCCATAGCTTTGACCTTTATTCACTTCAATAAATTCCTTAGAGCAAATAAAGCTTCCACTTAGATTAACGCTTATTACATCATTGAATTCATCTATTGTAATATTATTTATAGATTTATTAAAATGTGAAATAGCTCCATTATTAATTAATACATGTGCAAATTGACTTTCTGCCCTTATTTGTCTAAAAGCTTCTTTAATTTCATTACTATTTCTTAAATCTACTTTTATAAATGATATTTCTTTGGGTAACTCCTCATGACACTTTATATCTAAAGCATATACTTTATACCCTTTTTCATTAAATCCAAGTGATAAGTGATATCCTATTCCACCTGTTCCTCCAGTAATTACACAAACCTTTTGCATATATATCCCCACCTTAAATATACTTATAATTATTTGTTCTTTAGTAATATTAATTTTATTTTTAATTTAATATCTTCCTTGCATCTATAATAATATCTAAAGTTATATCATCATTATTAACTAAAATAGAATCTATATCTATTCCTTCAAAATTTCCCTTATAAATAATTACTTTACTTTTCTCATAATCTACCTTAATATTGCTATCATTAAACCAGTCTTTAACAAAAGTTTTTAAAGCTACATTAACAAGAAAATTAGCTAATTTTAAATCAAGAACTTTTACTTCTCCAATATTAATTACTAAATCCTTATTTTCATTGAGACTTGGAGTAATATTAACCTTAATTGGTGTATTAAAACTATCATTTACAGCATAATTTACATATAAGTCAATACTATTATTTTGAATATCTACTTCAAGATTACTCATTTTATCATTTTTTGTACTCTTTAAGTAATACTTTATACCATTAATTATTGATACTTCTGGTACAATAACCTTTCCCTTAACTCCAATTACAGGTTGATTTATTATTTCCATATTTTCAGCTTTAATTCCTGAAATGGAATTTAAAAAACCTATGGTTCCTTCTTCTAATTTTTCATTAATAACTTCATTTGATAAATTTTCATTAGGTGTATTCTTATCTTTACCATATATATATAATACTATAGCCCCTAAAATAATAGTAATTAGTATTATTATTGATATTATTATGTTTCTTTTGTTTTTCATAATTTACCTCCATTTTCTTTAAAGTTATCATATTTACAAAATATCTTCTAGAAATTATCTTACTACATAAAAGTTACTATTCTCTATAATCTATCCCTAAAACACTGCTATCATCTTGATCTATGTAAACAATAATAGGTCCAAAAATATCATCATTAGTTGTAAATGTAACTATATATGTTTCCTTATTTTTAATATTAACAGGAGTATTTTCCTCATTTTCTATAAAGTATTCTTCTTCAAATTTAATCTTCTGTACATCTGCAGATTCCCAATTAATTATGGCAGCTTTGTTTCTATAATCTAGATAATTATATGCATTCTCCCTAATATATTTATTTGATGTATTATTACACCCAACTAATTGTACTATACTTATAATAAATAATATATATATCTTTTTCATACTACTCCCCCTTATACCTATTGGACAATTTTTTTATCATAAATGTTCCCAATCTTATTTTTATTACTTTGTATATAAAGTGTTTTCACATATATACTCCTGTTATACTAAATTGTTGCTAACAACAATTTAGTATAACAGAAAGCAAATTAAAATATCTCATCATTACACATATGAAAATATACTTGTAACAATGAGATATTTCTTTATAAACTTTAAAGCTTACAATATTGATTTTTTTGAATATATTTATTAACAATAATTCCTATAATAAGTAAAATGGGAAATATACTTGCAACTAAAATTCCAATCTTAAGATTATCATTAAACATACCTGAAGCTCTTCCTACAACTGTTGGTCCAGCTGAACATCCTAAATCTCCTGCTAATGCTAAAAAGGCAAACATAGCCGTTCCTCCTCCCCTTATTTCAGTGGCAGACATACTAAAAGTTCCCGGCCATAATATTCCTACTGAAAACCCTGCTATACTACACCCAATAAAACCTAATATTGGCCAAGGTGATAATGAAATAATTAAGTAACTTACTAAGCAAAGAACTCCACTATAAATCATCGTTTTTTGAAGATTTATCTTTTCACTAAACTTACCATACAATAATCTTGATAATCCCATCATTATGGCAAAAAGCATTGGTCCAGCTAAATCACCAATAGTTTTGCTAACTCCAAGTCCCTTTTCTGCAAATGTAGATGCCCATTGACTTACAGCTTGCTCACTTGCTCCAGCACACACCATTAAAATTATCATAATCCAAAATAAATTCTTAGATAATAATTCTTTAATTGTTAACCCTATTTGCCCATCTTTATTTAAATGAGAAACAGGTACTTTAATAAAGAAAATAGTATTAATCATTGGTATAATAGCCCACAATAATGATAAGTATTTCCAATTGATTATTCCAAATATGGCGAAAAATATAGTTGATAATAAAACTACGCCTACATGTCCCCAACAATAAAATGAATGAAGTAAACTCATTGCACTTTCTTTATTATCTGTTGGGCATGCTTCTACTATTGGACTTATAAGTACTTCTATTAAGCCACCACCAACAGCATAAATCATAACAGATAGCATTAATCCTATAAATGGATCATTAAAACACTCTGGCAATATTGTTAATGATATAAGTCCTAAAGCTGAAAAAATATGAGCTATTACTACAGACCACTTATATCCAATCTTATCAATAAAACCTGCCGATAAAAAATCAATTACTAATTGTAATCCGAAATTAAATGTTACTAAAAATGTTATTTTCGATATTGGTATATTATACGATGATTGAAAAGTCAGAAATAATAATGGAGCAAAGTTATTAATAATTGCTTGAACGATATACCCAGTAAAACATGCATACATAGTATGCTTATAGTTAAACTTCATCTTATAGTCCTCCTCTTTTATTTATTCACAAATTGTATTATATAACACTTTTTTATAACTTTATTGAACTTTTTATCCATTTTATAGCACAATATCATCAAAAGTAACTTCTTACTCATTCTTCTTTAAATAATGTTTATAAAAAATGTATTATTTTTTCATATAAGTACACCAATTAATTTAGTTAGTGTATTTATATGAAAATATTTAAATTTTACTTACTATTATTAAATACACTTACAAATAATTTTATATCTAT
>NZ_JADPEL010000093.1 GCF_015667795.1 Clostridium sp. D53t1_180928_C8 | reverse complement strand
TTATAGCAGATGCTAATATAATTAAAAAAATACTAATACTAGTATTAATTCTAGCATTAATACTTTTATAGTTTTTTGTAATCGTTTTCTCAAAATGAAAGTAATACGTATTATCTTTTCCAAATTATACCATATTATGTATTTAAATTCTACCTACTTTGTATTATATATTGGAAATATAAGTTTTTTTATTTAAAGTCTTTTTTATCATTGAATATGTTAACTATAATTTATATGATATATCATCATATTTTCTCCGCTCTTTCATAAAATATTTATATAACTATTAAGAGGTGCTTCATGAAATCAACTGATAGTTTGACTTTAATAACTTTAACTAATAAATACTTAACTAGTGCTGCTAAATTAGTAGAAAGTGTTTTTAAACATGAAGATGAAGTAATAAAATCAGAGTTAGAAGCAAGTATAAATAAAAAAAATCTTACTTATTATAATAATCACTATGATAGTGATGTTAAAACTCTACAATATTTTATTGTTATAAATAATAAAGAAAAGTTTTTGGGTATAATTGGTATTTATGCTTCATTTGAGAACTTTGAAGATATAGATTGGATAGGTTGGTATTGTGTAAGCAAAAACATAGAGAGAAAGGTATAGGTATGCTTTTACTTAACTTTGTAATAAATGAATCAAAAGCTAGAGGAAAAAAATATCTTTGTCTTTATACCTCTACTGATAAATCTGAAAGAAATCCCCAAAAAATTTATGAGAAAAATAGATTTTATATAACTAACCGAGTTAAAAAAGATGGATATGAAATACTATTTTAAAAAAAAGGATTTATCTTTATCTGATAACTAATATGGAATCCCTAACTTCTATTAAAGTTAATTCTTAATCTGAAGTTAGGGATTTTAAAGATTAAATTTACTTTAATTTTTTCTATTAATTTCCCTCATTCTATTTAAAAGATCACCGTCTAAATCATTATTTTCTCCAACGCTACATAGACCTAGATGATAGCTTAAATATTTACCATAATTACTATTACATCTTTCCAGTAGCTGTTCAACATAATATATCCCTCGGTGTTATATTATCATTTAAAATACTTGCTAAAGCTCCATAAACTCCACTAGCTATCTGATGATAAGTAGCATTAGTTTTATATTTTTTATGAGTCTCCTTATTACTTAGGACATTATACATACAAGCTTCCTTATCTTCATATACCAATAATACACCAACTAAATCTTCACCTTTTAAAACAGCTATCTCTGGATCTAACACTTCCATTAGATGACTCCAAAGCTCATCAATATTATCTAAATAAGACTTAATCAAATTAGTAGTATGATCATTTACTTTATAAATAAAACCTGTTTCCATATTATACATTTTACCTAAGGTTATAGCTTCTTCATGAGACATTAAAGTCTTTGTGTCAGCACTACCATTTCCTACAAAAAATCGCCCAATATTACCTGCTGTAGGTGCTCTCATTGCAGCTTCTAAAATCGCATCTATATGTTCTTGCTCTATACATTGTGTTTTATATTTTCGTAATGATCTTCTCTCCATTATTGTTTTAATAACCTTGTTCATCTTATTCTCCCCTATCTACTCTATGATCTTTATTTTAAAAAAATCGTCTAAAGTATTGATTATTGCTTTAGATGTTTTATAACTTCTTCATCACCACTTATATATAATACCATTAATGAAATTTTTCTATATTGATATAATTAAGTTCTAAACATTTATAGTTATTGTTTTATTTAAATCACTATAATTTCCATCTTTCTATTTGTTTCTATACATTTTAGACCCATAAAACAAGTTTTTTCTATACATATTATACTAATTTACAAGTTAAATTTATACATTAATATTTACGTTATCATTAGTAGTAACATGTATATCCAGTATACTTAATTTTAAATATATTTAAAGCACCTACCTAAGTAAGTGCTTTAAACAATTATAATATAATCTATAGAAAATGTTAATCACTAGTATACCTTCAGATGATAATTTTAAACTTTTACATAAATAATTAATCCATATCTCCCATTAATATTTTCATCTTATATTTTGATCCAATAATCCCTTCAACTATCTTTTCAATTATTATTTCTTTATTCCATTTACTATTAAATCAAATGCTTGCTTCTAGCAATCATTAGGACACCTGGGTGTGCTAATTCTGGAAGTTCACTTTCAGAATTTGCTATTATCATAGTTGCAGCAATAACTACTAAGATAGCCCCCAATGTTCTATTTAATAATTTTTCTGATACTTTATTAGCAAATTTTGCTGCTGACTATGCTCCTATAAATGTAAATAACATGCATAGAAATAATATTTTAATATTAGAAACACCATCAATCATAAAATGAGATGTTGATCCAGTAAATGCTGTAAATGCCATGATAAATACACTTGTACCAACTGCTGTCTTTAATTCATATCCTAAAATACTTGTTAGAATTAAAAGCAGCATCATTCCTCCACCAGCACCTATAAATCCACAGATAAATCCTATCAATACTCCACATATTATAGACTGTATTATTTTAGTTTTTTATTTTTTCCCTAAGTATAAGCAGATACTGCACTTGCTAATACATCTAATGCTAATGCTATACCAACTGCTGTATATGCTGGAACATCAAGAAATGTAATTAGCATTGGAAGATATAACTGCTGCTGCACTTAAACCAGCTAACCCTGTTCCTATACCTGCTCCTAATCCTGCTATCAAACATACTAATATTGTTATCATTTTACCCAGTTCCATTCTGTTGTATTTCCTGCACCGATTTCAAAATGATATTTTACGATACCAAGATCTATCTTAGAATAAAATGCTGTTAATGCTTTAGCTTCTACTTTATTTTCATTTAATTTAATAATAAATTTCTGCTGATTAACTGCTGTTGGTGCAAGCTGTGCTGATTTCATTCCTTCTTTAAACCATACTGGCATTTCACCTTTAACATCAGAAAGTTCTTCTATAGTTTTACTTTTATGCTCTACTCCATTTGTTTCTCCATAACCTAATGCTATTACACAACGAAGTTTTTCATCTTTATTTACTATACAATTAACTTTAGATTTACTATAAGTAAGTGCTACCCAACAAGTATTAAGCCCTAATTGAGTAGCTTTTAATACCACTTTCTCTCCATAATAGCCACACCTTTCATCCAAATCCTCTCCTTTTTTACCAATAATAGCAATATAATTTTTAACATTCTTAAATTTTCCATAATGAGCCATAATACCATTAAATACATTAGGTTCATCAATACATAATTGAATATTCATTTTACCACTTTCATTGCATTCTTTTATAACTTTATTTAATTCATTTATTGTTTCCTTATCAATTTTTTTATCAGTATAACTACGTACTGAATGCCTTAATTCTACTGCTTTTAATATATCCATATCCATTCCCCTTATTTATTATATATTTTTTAAAATAATCTATATATATTTTTGTTTTTACATGAAACATCTTGAACAATTTCATATATATAATCAATTAAATCTTTAAGCTCTTTCCATTGTGTTTCACTAGCATTTACATAATAATAGTTTTTAGTTCCTTCACGTCTCATACTTATAATTCCTGCATCTTTTAATATTTGAAGATGATGTGATACTGCTGGTCTTGAAAGATGGGTCTTTTCCTTTATTTCACCAACTCTAATTCCATTACAATCACCTTCAAGTAAAGCAATAATTATTAATTGTCTTGTTTGATCACCTAAAGCTATAAAAGCTTTTTGAGGTTTTATATGAGAATCATGTGTTGCTAAAACATCAATACAACTTTTATCTTTTGAATTTTTTTGTACCCATTTTAACGCAGTTAACATATCCCTTTTATTACTTATTGGTCCTGGAAGTCTTAAATTTTCCCATGATTCTTTTGCATATCCACAATCTGCGGTAAGTAAAACAAACTTTTCATTATTTTCAATTCTAGCTATTATATTTCCCTCTGTATGTCCATGAGCATCAAGCATCAATACAGTCCCATCTTCAAATACATCAAACGCTCTATTAAATGGGCCATACTGTGATTTACACATCTTAAACGGAATTATATTTACATTTTCCCATAATTTATTATTATATCTTATATTACTCTTTTTTATTGCATCAAACTCTTCATCACTAATTAAAATTTTCTTAGCATCCTTTACTAGTTCTACTCCACTTACATGATCAACATCCATATGACTTAAAAATACATAATCTAAATCACTTGTATTTATATCCAAATTATTAAGTTGCTCATCAACTGCCATACCTTCCGGAAGTCTTGCCTTACTTGCATAATTTAATTTCCAAGACATGTGCTTCTTTTCATTAATTCTTACATCCTTATGCCATCCTGTATCAAATAATACTAATCCCTTAGGATGTTCAATTAAGTAAGCTGAAACTGGTAACCAAATTCTATGCTTGATACTTCTACCAATGCCTGTATAAGCTATTGGATTTTTTGAAACATCTCTAAATGGAACTGCAGGATCAACCCCAACATCCCCACAATGTAATATATGAATTTTAATTTTTTTCTTCATTTCCTTACCACCTTAATATTTACTTTAAACTTCTATCTATATATTTAAATTAGTTTATATTTTTAAACCATTCTACCATAAAAATCTCCTAATATTTCAATGGTAAAGAAAATCAAGACCATTTATAAATATTTTTACTCATATATTATTCAATTTGACATCGTTTTTTTATATACTCACCGCTTAAGCTATTCTGAACATACCTGCATAGCAGCTAGTATTCTTTTATACAAAAATGAAGGAAACTATATTTTTTCTAGTTCCCTTCATTAAAAATTTTATAGCCACTGCTTGCCCCTGGCAATCATTAGTATACCCAGGTGTCCTAATTCTGGAAGTTTACTTTCAGAATTTGCTATTAATGTTGTTGATGATATACATTTGAAAGATAGATATGTTACACCTTGTTATCAAGGAACCTTTATTCAAATTAAACGAATTTTAGGTAAATCAGGACCACCCGTAAAACGGGTGGTTTGCTCTACGCCTATAAGGCTCTGTTACTGGCCGTGCTACTCGCACGTC
>NZ_JADPEL010000092.1 GCF_015667795.1 Clostridium sp. D53t1_180928_C8 | reverse complement strand
ATTTATATACTTCACTAACTTACTTTATTTATCTATTATATTTATAATATATCAAAATTAATATTTTTAGAAAGCTTTTCTTCTGTAATTATAAACTCACTATGAAGAGCTCTTGTAAGTGCTACATAAAGAAGCCTTTGATTTAATATATTATCCGGATAATTTTTTTCTGTTGGATTATATATTATAGTTCCATCAAACTCTAATCCTTTTGTTAAATATGCTGGTATTACTACTATATCTGTTTTAGGACTTTCTTTTTCATTTCCTTTAATTAAAGTAAATTCTAAATCAGTATGTTTTTTCAATTCCTTTTCTAAAAGCTTACCTTCATTATAAGTTTTTGTTATTACTGCAATACTATGCTTACCTTTTGAATTAAGTCTTTTTACAATTTCCTCAATTAACCTTACAGATTCTCTTCTTGAAACTGACTTAATTACTTCTGGCTTATCTCCATGTCTTAATACTGGTTTTGCACTTTTTAATCCTAATCCTTGAGCATGTAGAGCTGAATTTGCAAATTCAATTATTTCGACTGTTGAACGATAACTTTGGCTTAATGTTATAAATGTCGCTTTTCCATCAAATACACCTTCAGTAATATCATTCCAAGTTCTAATTCCCTTATAATGATAAATTCCTTGGGCTAAATCTCCAACTAAGGTTAGAGAATTCCCCATAGATAAGCTGTTTATTAAATATATTTGGAATGGACTATAATCTTGGGCCTCATCTACTACTATATGCTTGTATTTTGATTTTTCATCTATTCCCTCTAACAACATATGTATATAGAAAAGTACTGGTAAATCATCTTCATCTATTATACCTTTTTCATGATTTTCTATTGCTTCACCTCTTATATATTCAGCTAATGCTTTAGGAATTCTATTCCCAGTTGAAATTTCAAAAACTTGATCATCTTTAAATAAGTTAATATAAATATCACTGCAAGTTATCCCTCTCCAGCTTTTAAAGTACTCATTCATAACTTTTTTTGCATCATGCTTAATATATTCTTTAAGATTATCTCTTTCATTATATATTTCCCTTAATTTATGTCTTCTTACTTCACCATCTTCTAGCTCTTTTTTTACCTCTCTAATTTTTATATCCCACTCTCTATCAATTTGAATAATAAGACTTTCTATTCTTTCCTTAAGTTTTAATGATAAATATCTTTTTATCTCATCTTTTCTTTTATTTATAGGATAACTTTGTAAATCTTTCAAATATAATCTCATGATTTCTCTTTTAGAAAATAAAACATAACCTTCTATTAATATATCATCTATTTCTAATGAGCTACTTTCTAATAAAGCTATATATCTATCAATTATAGTCTTAAATATTAAATTTCCCTTTACTCTTGAGGCATTTACAATTGCTTGCTTTTCTCTATGATCTTCTATTTCGATAAGTTCTTTTAACTTATCATCCTTAGTTTTTATTTTCCCTCTCAATTTAAGAGTTTTCATAACAAGTTCCTGAAATGTTGTTTGCTTTACATCATTTGATCCTAATGTAGGTAAAATATCAGAAATGTAATCTAGAAATAACTTATTAGGAGCTAATACTAATATATCTTTTCCATCCATAGATTCTCTATATCTATATAAAAGATATGCTAATCTATGCAATGCAATTGTAGTCTTTCCTGAACCAGCTGACCCCTGAACTATTATTGGAAGGTTTTTAGGCCATCTTATAATATCATTTTGTTCTTTTTGAATAGTGGCAACCACTTCCTTAAGTTTTTTACCTCTACTTTCTTCTAGGTTTATTTTTAAAAACTCATCAACAAGCTCTGAGCCCTCTTCACCATTAATAATAATTTCATTAGTACTTTCATCAAAAACTTTATCCAAGTCCCTATCACTAAACAAGAATTTTCTTTTTAGGTTTAACTCACCTTCAACTACCCCCATTGGAGCCCTATAATACGCTTCTCCTCCAGTCCCACTATAATAGAGATCAGCCACCGGTGCTCTCCAATCTACAACTATTTCTTCACCGTCTACTGTAGATGTTATTCCTTTTTTACCTATATAAATCTTTTCTTCAATTCCAAGCTTTTCATTAAAATCAACCCTTCCGAAATAAGGATTTTTCAATGCTTCTTCATAATTTTCTATTTCTTTCTTTAATAAGTTATATATCTTTTCAGTACTTTCTTTTTCCTGGTTATAACTTCCCTTAGCTTCCTTAGTTAATACCTTTAACTTTTTAGCTATTTCTTCTTGGTATCTTTTTTTATCTTCGACTTCATTTAATATATCTTTACGCTTTTGTTCAAGAATTTCTTTTTCTAAAGCTAAATTTCCACTCATTAGTTTTTCCTCACGACCAATCTATTTTTTTGTATTATTTTATGCAACATTTAATAATAATCTACTGTTAGCAATTTGTACAGTTATAATTATTTATAGTATTGCCTAAATTGCACATTTTTATTTTATTTTTCCTAATTTTATTATATATTTTTTCTATTTAACAATACAAATCTTTAATTTTACATAATAAAATAGAGACTTGTCAAACATTATTTATTATTTCATAAATAATATTTTACTTATCTCTATTATTATATTATTATATTTAATTTTTAAATGAATGGATTGGTGCTGGTATTCTACCTCCACGTTGAATAAAATCAAATGAAGAATACTTATTTATCGGCATTACAGGTGCAGTACCTAAAAGCCCTCCAAACTCAACTAAATCTCCTACTTTACATCCCGGAGCTGGAATTATTCTTACTGCTGTAGTCTTATTGTTTATAACTCCAATTGCACTTTCATCAGCAATCATAGCTGATAATGTTTCTGCAGGTGTATCTCCTGGTACTGCAATCATATCTAACCCAACAGAACAAATAGCCGTCATTGCTTCAAGCTTTTCTAAATTTAAAGAACCATTTAATACAGCATCTATCATTCCAGCATCTTCAGATACTGGAATAAAAGCTCCACTTAATCCTCCAACATGACTACAAGCCATTACTCCACCTTTTTTTACTGCATCATTTAAAAGAGCTAAAGCTGCAGTTGTTCCATGAGTTCCTACAACTTCAAGCCCCATAGCTTCTAAAATATGTGCAACTGAATCTCCAACTGCAGGTGTAGGTGCTAATGATAAATCTACTATTCCAAAAGGTGTATCTAATCTTTTAGCAGCTTCATGTGCTACTAATTGTCCTATTCTTGTAATTTTAAATACAGTTTTTTTAATAGTTTCAGCAACTACATCAAAGCTTTCTCCTTTAACCTTCTCTATAGCTCTTTGTACTACTCCAGGTCCACTGACTCCTACATTTATAACTCTATCTGCTTCTCCAACCCCATGAAAAGCTCCAGCCATAAATGGATTATCCTCAACTGCATTAGCAAATACTACAAGCTTTGCACATCCAAATCCTTTTTTATCTGCTGTTAATTCTGCTGTTCTTTTAATTACTTGTCCCATTTCTTTAACAGCATCCATATTAATACCACATCTAGTTGAACCAACATTTATCGAAGAACAAACCTTACTAGTTTTTGCTAAAGCTTCTGGTATTGAATTAATAAGAATTTTATCTCCTTTAGTATATCCTTTATGTACTAATGCTGAAAAACCACCTATAAAATCTATACCTAACTCATGTGCAGCTTTATCTAATGTCTCTGCAAATTTCACATAATTAGTTTCATCTGTTGCTCCAGCAATTATTGAAATAGGTGTAACTGACACTCTTTTATTTACTATAGGTACCCCAAATTCATTTGCTATTTCATCTCCTACTTTAACTAAATCCTTAGCATAAGTAGTAATTTTATTATATATTTTTTCTCTTGCCTTATCTCCATCACTATCTATGCAATCTAAAAGAGAAATTCCCATAGTTATAGTTCTAATATCTAACTTTTCTTCTTCTATCATTTTTATAGTTTCTAATATATTATTTGCATTCATAATTTTCCTCCATTAAAGACCTAATATTTTATACAGTATACATTGAGTTAAATATTTCTTCTCTTTGAATTTTAACTTCAACACCTAATTCTTTTCCTTTTAGCTCCAAAGTCTTTTTAATTTCTTCAAAATTATTAGTGCTTAATTTTAAGTCTAACATCATTATCATAGTAAAGAATTCATCCATTATTGTTTGATTAACATCTAAAATGTTAATATTTAACTTCTGCAATTCACTACTTACTCCTGCTATTATCCCCACTTTATCTTTACCTATTACCGTTAAAATTGCTTTCATTCCTTAATTCCCCCTTTTTTATTAACTGAACTTATGCTCAGAAATTATATTAATTCTACTATTAACCCCCTCAATTGTCAATTTAATCCTTTTATATTTATAATAGTTTTTTTATTATATGACAAAATATAATTAGATGGATTTTTTGTTTAGCAACTTAATAAATCCACTAATAACATACCTTCAAACATTGAAAGGAAGATGATCTTTATGGGTAATAATATTAATGTAAATACTCCAGCTGACTTAGCTAAAGTTGGCAACTTCACCAAAAATGCTATTGAATCTTTTGAAAATGGTATTGTAAATGAACATAATTACTTAGAAAAGGTAGATAAGAATTTAAATAATAAAAATAATAAGTAAATAAAAAAAGTAGTATGAAAATACTCTTCTCTGTTTCATACTACTTTATATCTCAATAGTTATGTTAAAAACATCTGCATCTAAAGACATTATAACATCACCTTTATATTTATTAATTATATTTTTTATATTATATAATCCGTATCCTCTTCCTTTTCCCTTTGTTGAAAATCTCACATTAGAAATGTTAGGCATCATCTCTTGTGTAAGATTAATAATGCTATTTGAAACTTTTATTATATACTTATCTTCCTTAAACTCAGTAAAAATATTAATATACTTTTTCTCACTTTTACTAGCTGCTTCAATTGCATTATTTAATAAATTGCTTAATACTACTGTAAGTTCACTATCATCTAATGGTATACCTTCTAATTGACTATTTATTTCATAATAACACTTTATATTATTTTTTTCCGCTTGGGTTATTTTACTTAATAAAACAGCTTTAAGAATGGTATTCTCAACATTTGATAAATTATGTAATAAATTTTTATTTTCGAAGACATTTCCTATATATTTTTTAGCTCTATCACGTAGCTCGTCCTCTTTACACACTTGTATCATGCAATATAATATGTTCAAATGATTTTTATACTCATGTTCACTTGCTTTCATTTCATCAATAAGATCCTGTATTAACGGATTAATGCTTTCTTTCAATTCCGATTTTTTACTATTTCTATCCTTTTTATAAAGTTCTATAAAATAAAATATATTTATAACTATAAGTGTTCTTCTTCTACCGAAATTTCAATTCCACACTCTGGTACTAAATCACCTCTTGC
>NZ_JADPEL010000091.1 GCF_015667795.1 Clostridium sp. D53t1_180928_C8 | reverse complement strand
ATATATATAAAGAAATAGTTACTCCTACACCTATAAGTTTTCAAGATATAAATGAATTGCTTATGGATTACAACATTACAGACCCTATGATTTATAAAAAAACTAAAGATTTTATGCCTCAGCCACTTTCTTATGTTAACAATATTAACTTAATAGATGCTGAATATGTAAACTTTAATACACTTAATGCACCTATTTCTATGACTTTAAATTATGCTACTGGAAGAGCAGAATGTTTTGCTACTGCTGAAATTCAATATAAATATAAAAAAGGCTGGTTTATAAAAGACTTTATTAATATTAAAACTGATGACTTTATACCTTTATTCTCTGCTGGTGATATTTTATTAGATATTCTAAGTGATGCAGTTTATTTTGGAGATGGATTTTCATTTAATAACATTAATTATGAATATACTAAAGATTATATAGATTCCCTTTATGTTATATCTGAAGAGGGAGATATTTCCTCTACTACAGTTAAGGTTGGATCTTTTGATACAGGTAGAGAAGTACATTTATCTGCTACTCTTTCTTATAATTTTGATGAAGGTACATGGGATCTTATAGATTATGCTCCTACTGTTTATGATTATTAATTTAATTAAAATAAAACTGCCGATAACACTATTTGTTATTGGCAGTTTTTCTATTTATCCTAAAAATATCATTTATACATTAATTATTTGTTATGCTATAGCTAAAGAGTATAAGTAGATTTTATAAATATATTATTATTTATTACACATTTACATTTAAAAGGCTCCTGAGTCACCTCCACCGCCACCAGTAAAATCTCCTCCCCCAAAGAAACCTCCTCCAGTACTAGTTGTATCAAAACTATCTGGTGCAGAAGTTATAGGATTTACTATATTATCTGCTCTATGGCTAATATCATTAAATATTGTTGCATATAAAATATAATTATTCATGTACATATATTCAATAGAGCTAAAACTATCTATTTTTCTTCCTTCTGTAGATGTTACTAAATTAATAATATTTTTTAAATCATTATCACTTACTTCTAAGGCAGAAGCATAAATTATTGTTAAGTCACTTAATAAACTATTATCTAAATCATTAATTGAATATACATTTTTTAAATAATTCTTATAAGAAATCCATCTTGATTTTTCGTTAAACCATCTATTAGTAAGAACATCTTTATTTCTTATTCTTATATAAAACTCTTTTTCACTAGCTTCATGTTTAATTTCACCTATCCATCTATTTAAATTATTTATAAACTTATTTGCCTCACTTTCTGAAGAAACTAGCCCTTTTATTTGTTTCATAGAAAAACTTCCATTAACTTCATAATCACTAAACCAAGTTAATATATAATCTAAATGCTTATATCCTGTTTTATTGTTATAATTTCTTCTTATAAAAAATAAATCATTCTCATCTTTATCAGAATCATTTATTTTTTCTTCTATCGTATAATAACCTTTATTAGCTAAATAAAATAATGTAACATTCAGCATTTCCTTAGACACAACTTTTTCATTTATTAATAAATTTACTAATGCTGGCGGTAAGTCTGATGGTGGTTCCATTATAATTTCATATTTAGTAATTATGTTATTTTTTCTATATTCACTTACTTCCTCTTCAAACTTAGATTGATTTGAAGAAAATATAAATATTGTTGATATTCCACCTATTACAATAGCTGCTAATATTAAAAATCCAATTACTTCACTATTATCTTCTTTTTGATAATAATGCTGATCTATATTATCAAAATCATCTAATGGATAATCCTTATCATAATAGTATTCATACTCATCTATTATATTTTCCTTATCATGAAACTCTGATTCTTCTACATTTGATAAATAACCTGATTGAAATTTCATATCTATTCCTATTAATGTAGTTAAGTTTTTAAAGCTAATATTTATATAATCCTTTGTATGAGTAGTTTCAATTTCCCCTTCACCATATATATCATAATAAAGAACATTTTCATCAAATTCTGTATCCTTTAATGAAATTTTAATATTTCCTTCTTTAACAGATTCAATATTTTCAACATTATAAAAATTCCAATATAACTCTGAATAATCTAAATATCTTAAAGCTGCTGCTTTTATAGTATAATTTAATTGAATCTTTTTACTTTCATTGTTACTTTTGCAAAATAATTTTATTTGAGTTCTTTCAAAGTCCTCATCTATTTCATATGTATTATTTTCTTCAGAGTAATCCTCTACAGCTTCAATAACATTTCCATCTTCATCAATAATTGAAACACTATTTATTACATATTCTTCTGTTCCTATTAATGCTAAATTTCTATAAACTCCATTAAACTGGCCATTAAACCTATAATCCATTATTTCATTTACAACAACATCACCATTATCAAGTATCACAGCTTCAACATTTAGTTTGTCAATAAAATACTCTCTACTTGTTCCATAAACACTTGTAGGTGCTATAAGCATAAATACTAAACTTAAAATTACTAATAATTTTCTCATTATATTCACCCCCATTTATTTTTACATAACCCTTTATATTATTTTACCATATAACCCATTATATTATAATTTTCTTTATTTCTTTTTGTAATTTATCACAAAGTACAAGCTTCCACTGAAGAAAATTTATATATTTCAAACTAATTAATTATTTACTAACAACAGTATTTGTTTTAATATTATGCAAATCTATTCTATCCTACAAAAAAAGAAGCAGCTACAATACTTTTTTGTATAACTACTTCTTCTTTCTTATTCATATTCACTAAATGGATAATGTGGATTATTCCTAGCTATTTTTCTCATAATTAAAAACAAAGCATCTTTTTCTTCTTCTGTTAACTCCCCTACTAATCTCTGTTCCCATAAGTCAGATATTCTAAATACCTCTTCCTTCTTAGAGATAGCTTTTTCTGTTAAATATATATGATACTTTCTTTTATCCTCTTCATTTAAAACTCTCTTTACATATCCCTCTTCTTCAAGCTTAATTATAGCTCTAGTTGTTGTAGCCTTATCTACAGACATTTTTTCAGTTAATTCATCGTGACTAAGTCCATCTTTTAAATAAAGCATAATTAAAAATTGATACTGTCCTGCTCCAAAACCTAAATCTTTATATTCTTTTATTAAAAGGCTTTGACCCTGTCTATAAAAATGTCCTATATATCTTCCAAGGGATTCACCATAGTATTTTTTCATTTGATATTTCCTCCGTACGTATAGTTCTAACTTAATTATACCCTATACTGCAACTTCTGGTGAAATTTCTTTATTAATTTCTTCGTCCTTACCTAAAGTTCTCATTTCTCTAATTATTATTACTCCAGAAAGTATAACTGCTATTCCATCTGCTATTGGTCCTGCTAACCAAACACCTTCTAATCCCATGAATTTAGGAAGTATTAAAAATGCTGGTATTAACATTAATACTTGTCTTGATAAACCTAATAACATAGATTTCTTTGGCTTTCCAATTGCTTGATAATAGTTTGATGCTGTCATTTGTACTCCTATAAGTGGTAACATAAATAGATATACTCTTATTCCATTAACAGCTATATCTGTTAGCATAGGATCATTATTAAACATTCCTATAGCCTTTTCTGGTAAAAATATAATGAAAATCCAACTTAATAGTAACACAACTGTACATCCTATTAATCCATATAGGTAAGTTTTCTTAACTCTATCATATTTTTTTGCCCCATAGTTATATCCTATTATAGGCTGTGCCCCTTGATTTAAACCGAATATAGGCATTATAAATATTGTACAAACTGATGTAATAACTGCCATTGCACCTATTGCTAAATCTCCTCCATAAGTCATTAAAGCATTATTAGCAATAACTTGTACTATACTTCCTGCAACTTGCATACAAAATGGTGCTAATCCTATCATTAATATTCTCTTTATTATTTCACCATCTAACATCATATCTTTTTTATTTAACTTAATTGTTGATTTACTACTCTTTGTAAAGTAATAAATAACCCAGCATCCAGCTACAAATTGTGATATTACTGTTGCATAAGCTGCACCTTGTATTCCTAAACCAAATACAAATATAAATATTGGGTCTAAAATAATGTTTATAATAGCTCCAATTAACATAGTGCTCATTGCTATTTTAGGATTACTATCTGAATTAATTGAATGATTTAATCCAAATGCACATAAGTTACATATTGTTCCTATCATTAAAGGCCTAATATAAGCTAATGCATATGGCATTGTATTTTCACTTGCTCCAAATACTCCTAAAATTCCTGTAGCAAATACATTACCAAAAACAGCTACTATTAAACTTATAATAATTATTGATGTTAATCCATTTCCTAAATACTTTTGTGCTAAATTTCTTTTACCACTTCCAAATGCTAGGGATATACTTGCTGATGTCCCTATACCTATAAGCATTCCAAGTCCAGTTATTATAGATGTAACCGGCATTGTAATTCCAACTCCAGTAATAGCTAGTCCACCTATATCAGGTATATTACCTATATAAATTCTATCTACTACATTGTAAAGCATATTTACTACCATTCCTATAATTGCTGGAATAGAGAACTTAACTAATAACCTTACTATACCTAAGGTTCCTAACTCTTCTTGATTTTTATTTACGCTTACCGCCATTAAAATTTCACTCCTTTTAACTTTGTTGCTATATCAACGAAAAATTATACACAATTTTCGTTGCTATCGCAACAATATTTTTAAAATTTTTATCCTTTAATGTTAAAGTTTATTAACATTAAAATATCCCACTGAAGTTTTATAACACTTCAGTGGGATATCTTTATTATCTATTCTGAAACTTCCTTTTCAATTTCTTCTAATCTTTCATATATTGCTTCACATCTAAATTCTGCATATTTTAAATTTCCAGCATACTCTTTAAACTCTTCTTTAGAATATCTTTTAAAATCATACTCTAAATCTGCTTCTGCTAAGCTAATAGCTTCATAGAATCCAGCACTACAAGGACCCCATCCTCTCATTTCAGCTTGAAAAATTGAACTTATTTCACTAAGTGAGTACTCTTTTATACCTTCAAACTCATCATCTACTTCAATTACTTCACCATTTTCTTTTATACTTATAGCCTTTAAAGGATTTGTTCCTAATATTGCAGCCTCTTCTCTAAACTCTTTAATTAATTCTACTGCTTCATTTGCTAATTTCATTTGTTTTTCTAGTATAATCATATTATCCATCATCCTTTTCTATCTTTAATCTAAAATTTACTTTACTTAAATAATTTAAATGTATATTTTCATTTTATTATTAATTATAACAACTTTCTTCCATATTTTTTGTCGAAATAAGTTGTAGATATTAAATTTTATAAATTTATCTAACTAGTTTTTGTAAAAAATAAAAATTTTTTATAATATAAAAAGATGGCTATAAAAGCCACCTTTTTTTAAATCCTTCTATTTATTTTGTATCACTCAGTAACTGATCTATTACTTTAATTTATTTCACATTATATATTTTCCATATTATACTATGATAATATCTTATTATAGATCG
>NZ_JADPEL010000090.1:3134-5573 GCF_015667795.1 Clostridium sp. D53t1_180928_C8 | reverse complement strand
GAAATGGCTCATGTTGAGATGATTGCAACTATGATATATCAATTAATGTCTAATGCTACTAAAGAAGAATTAGTTGCATCTGATTTAGGTGGACATTATACAGATCATGGTAGAGCTTTATATTACACTGATGCACAAGGTAATCCATGGACTGCAACGTATATTCAAGCTAAGGGAGATGTAGTTGCTGATCTTCATGAAGATATGGCTGCTGAACAAAAGGCTAGAGCAACTTATGAATGGTTAATTAATCTTACTGATGATCAAGATATAAAAGAGATTTTGCGATTCTTAAGACAAAGAGAAGTTGTTCATTTCCAAAGGTTTGGAGAAGCCTTAATGGATGTACAAGATAATTTTAATAAAGCAGATGATAAAATTTACTATGAAGAAGGATTAGAAATTCCTAATTCGGATATAGTATATTATAACAAATCCTCAATTATAAAACCTAATTAATAGTTAAAGGAATATCAAATTTAATAAGAGTAGATAGTAAATGCCTTCTGTTTATTAAGTGAAAAGTAATAAATAGAAGACATTTTTTATAATTAATTACTGAATATTGTTGATTAAAACTTCAAATAATAAAATTGATAAAATTATATTATTATTGGAGGTAAAATAAAATGTTTGAACACAAAAAGCAATTATTACATGAAGTAAAAGTTGAAAGACCTAACCCACAATATGCAGTATTAATGCAAGAACAACTAGGGGGAGGGAATGGTGAACTTAAAGCGGCGATGCAATATATTTCTCAAAGCTTTAGAATAAAAGATCCAGAAATTAAGGATTTATTTTTAGATATTGGTGCAGAAGAGTTAAGCCATATGGAAATGGTAGCACAAACTATTAATTTATTAAATGGTCATGATGTTAATAATAATGAAGTTTGTAATGGAGAAATTCAAACTCATGTACAATGTGGATTATCACCAGTACTTATAAATTCATCAGGTGCACCATGGACAGCGGATTATGTAACTGTTACAGGTGATTTAGTTGCAGACTTATTATCAAATATAGCATCTGAACAAAGGGCTAAGGTTGTTTATGAATATCTTTATAGACAAATAGAAGATAAGGAGGTTAGAGCAACAATAGACTTTTTGCTTAACAGAGAGGAAGCACATAATGCATTGTTTAGAGAAGCTTTGAACAAGGTACAAAAGAGTGGTTCAAATAAGGACTTTGGAGTTACTGAAGATTCTAAGTTATACTTTGATTTATCAACGCCTGGGCCTGCACATGAATCACCAAATCCTACACCACCTTCATTCGAAAATCCTAGAAGATAAAATTAATTTTATAAATCATAAGAATTAGGAAAGCAATTAATAGAAAGTATTTTATTATATAATTAAATTTAGGATGAATAAATAAATTCATCTTAGAAAATATTAATTAATGAAACTATTATATTGGAGGAGAAATTAATGGCAAATTTAAATCAAATTGAATTACAAAATTTACGTCATTTAATTGGAGCACATTGTACTATTGAAAAAAAATTAGACTTCTATTCTAAGCAATGTACAGATCCAACACTAAAAAATATGTTAGCTAAAGATGCACAAGATGCAAAAGTTAACAAAGAAAAATTAATGTTCTTTTTAGAGTAGGAGGAAAATAGTATGCAAGAAAAAGAAATGATAAGTGATTATCTAGCAGGTTTAAATGCAAGTTTAGCAGGATATGGTAGTATAATTTCTCAATGTGAAAATGAAGAGTTGCGTTCTACAATTCAGCTTATGAGAGATCAAGATGAAATTCGTCAATATGCACTTTTCAAAATAGCTAAAGAAAAAGGATACTATATACCAGCACAACAAGCAACAACAAGTGAAATTGCTACAGTTAAGCAACAACTTTCACAAGGGTAATAGGTTATTTAATGCAGGGATATAATAATTAGTTTTTAATGAAATATAATTAAAATAGAAAATTTAATGTTAAGATACTAAAAAACACCATATATTCTCTTTTAAATAGAATATACGGTGTTTTTTAGTATATAATTTCTAAAGTTGATAAGGAGATTATTATAAGAGTGGCTATATAATATATTAGTTTTAAAGATAATGGAAAATAAATACCTACATATATAGATATTTTTAAAATGTATGTTTCTATGTTATAGAATAGAGTTTTATCTATACTCTATATTTTTAATACACAAGTTACATTAAGATTGCACAATTTTAGATAAACTTAAATTTAAAATATAAGTAAAAATTATACTTAAATAAACTTGAAAAAAGTTATTTTAAGGTTTAAAAAACTATTAAATATACATATTGTATTAGTATTTATATTATAAAATATAAAAAGCTCTCCGGACAGGTCAGACGAGAGCTTGAAAGTAAAGATGAACATTACTTTTTAATATTACATTATGTAATTAATTAAATGGGTACCTTAATTATACAATTAATT
>NZ_JADPEL010000090.1:0-2997 GCF_015667795.1 Clostridium sp. D53t1_180928_C8 | reverse complement strand
TTTTAGTTCTTTTTTGTTATCTAAATTCTTATAATTTTATAGAATATCAGTATTTCTATTTTTACTAAAAGTATATATTTTATAAGGTTTTGTAGCATTAAAAATAAAATAATAATAAAGGATGTGTATATAAACGTTAAAGAGAATAAAAGCATTGTAAAAGCAGTAGATTTTAAGAATTGAAATAAAGTTAATGGATCTATCTAAGTAACACTTATTTAAGATTGTGTATATCTTTTTTATATTTGTTTAATCTAATAATAAACTTCTTATTTCTTTATAGTCAGCCATCTCATAAGTTGGAGTTAAATTACTTTTATTCTCTACTTTATTTGGGTTATACCAACAAGTATGTATATTATAATTAATTCCACCTCTTATATCAGAATTAAGATTATCTCCAATCATAAGAATTTCATCTTTTCTAAATTTTCCAAGATTGCTTATTGCATGTTCAAATATATCTGGATGTGGTTTTGCTATACCCACTTCTTCTGAAATTACAATGTCTTTGAAATATTTTGCTATAACTGATTTTTTTATTCTTTTTTCTTGTACTGTAGTAAGTCCATTAGTAACTATAGAAAGTGTGTATTTATTACTTAAATCCTGTATAAGTTCAATAGCTCCTTCAAATAAAAATGAACCGTCACCTAGATACTTCATATAAGTTGATGCAAATTCATTTTCATCAAAGTTCATCTCTATTTTATTAATAAATCTCCTAAATCTTTCTAGCTTTAATTCTTCCTGAGTTATAAGACCCTGCTCAAGCTCTTTCCAGATAGCAGAGTTTATTTCTTCATAAGTGTTAAAATGATAGCTTTCATCATAATCAACTCTAAAATCTATCATAGTATTTTTAAAGGCTTGTCTTTCAGCTTTTTTAAAATCAAATAATGTCTCATCTGCATCAAATAATATAACCTTATATTTCATAATTAATTCTCCTTGATTAATTTGTTATAAAATATTTTTTTAAATTATATCATATAAATATTTAATTTTAAACTTCTTCTAATATAAATTTAATGTAAAGTTGTGCTAATTTTAATATACCTTAGGGTTTTATAAAATAATATCTTGTATTAAGATTATTTTTATACTCATTATTAAATTATTGTAAACTAAATGATTTTTTTTAGTTTAATAATAAGGTATTTAAATATTAAATTTAGTAAATAATATTTATGAGGTGAACAGTATGAGAAAGAAAGTAATCTATATAGTAGTATTAATAATAACAGCTATTATTTTTAATACAAAAAATGTATATGCCAATACTCCTATTGCACCTATTAACAACATTTATGAGGAAGGAATTTACCAATTAAATAAAAGTGATAAAGGTGAATATAATTTGCAATACCAATTTCTTAATAAAGATGGTGATTCAGCAATTATTGTATTAGATGAAAATGCCGATATAGTTTATAAAAATATAAACTGTAATAGAAAATGCAACGCTGGTACAATAACAAACAAGAATACTATTATATTAATAACAGATGGAGAAGTACAATTAGATTTTACTAAAATAAATTAAGCAGTGAATTTCAAAAAATATCGTATATTCTTTTGAATAATACGATATTTTTTTCGCAATTCATTTAAATACAAGGGAGAATTACATAAAACTAGGTATATAGAAGTTATATATCTAGTTTTATTTTATATAAATAGCGAACGTATGTTTGCAATGTGAACAAGTGTTTGGTATAATTAGTATAAATTATGAAAAGGATGTGATATTTTGTTAAAACCACCTATTTGTAGAGTTGGAGGAAAATCTAAACTGAGAAAAGATGTTATAGATTTGATTCCAGAGCATACATGTTATATAGAGTTATTTTTTGGAGCTGGATGGGTTTATTTTGGAAAAGAGCCAAGTAAGATAGAAGTTATAAATGATATAGATAAGGAATTAATAAATCTATTTAGAATGATAAAATATCATTCTCCAGAGATAGAAAGATTACTAGAGTATGAGTTTTCTGGAAGGGATATTTTTGAAGAATATAAAAATTACAATGTAAATTATTTAACTGAAATACATAGAGCTATTAGATTCTTATATTTAATAACTCAAAGTTTTGCTGGGAAGGGTAAAGATTACGGGTATGGAGTTACTAAAAAGCCTAGTCAAAAAATATTTTATAAAAATATGTTAAATGATATAAAGGAAAGATTAAGTAACACATATGTAGAGAATTTAAGTTTTGAAAAAATTATTGATAAATACGATAGAGAACATAGTTTTTTCTTTTGTGATCCTCCGTATTTTGAAACTGCAGGATATGATAATAAGTTTGGAGAAGAAGAACATATTATTTTAAGAGACAAGCTTAAAAATTTAAATGGCAAATTTTTATTAACTATTAATGATCATCAAAAGGTAAGAGAATGGTATAAAGGGTTTAATATAAAACAGATTGAGGTCAGTTATTCGGTTTCTAGAGCTGCAGAAGGAAGAGGAAAATACAAAGAATTAATAATAACGAATTATTAATTTAGGGAAGGAGAAGCAATGATTAGGTATGTAGAAATATGGGATAAAAATATAGTGAGTCAAGTTAAGGCACGTAGTACTCTTTGGTTTATAAAATTACATAAGGGTAAAGTTGTAATAACTATTAATGATTTAAATGAATTGTTAGGTATGAAGATTGATTTTAAAGAGATAAGCAAAAGAAAAGATATTTTTGATAGAAGAGATTGGAATGCTCTAGGAAGAGGGAAATTAAGAGAAGAATTCGAAAAGAATAATAATATCAGATATGAAGAAGAAACTTTTTTCTTTGTATATCTAACTGGATTCTTAAAGATATTAAAAATGCTAGTTAATGAAAATAAAATTAATTTATATGAAGCTGAGAGTATAATAGGAATTATAGATAATAATACTAAATATTTAAATGTTTAAAATATAAAGCATATTGGTGTAGATCCAATATGCTTTTAGTTTTATAATAAGTAATTATAGTATTTTAATATATA
>NZ_JADPEL010000008.1 GCF_015667795.1 Clostridium sp. D53t1_180928_C8 | reverse complement strand
TATAGAAGATGATATACAAAATACTGTAGTTAAAGCATATGAAAAGATTAATACTTTAAAAAAGGATGAGTTTTTTAAAACTTGGCTTATAAGAATTCTAATTAATGAATGTAATGAAATTATTAGAAAAAATAAAAGGCTTGAAACCATTAATAATGGTAGTAATGAAGAGAGATATAACGATACTTATGAAAACATAGATTTAATTAATGCAATAAATGAAGAGTTAAGAATTACAACAGTATTATTAGTAGTTTATTATGATCATAGTAATGAAATAAATGTATATAGTAATAATATATTTGAATTTGAAGTAAATTAAAATAAGGAATCTTAATTAGATATTAGAAAAAGATTATATTAATCCAAGAATTTTTAGGAAGATTCTTGGATTTCTTTTGTTTATGGTATAATTAACCAATAAGTATAATCTTTTAAGAGGATAAATTGAATAATACTAGGTATAGTATTGAGTTAATATATAAAAGGGAGGGGAATGTTATGAGAAATGAGAAAGAGATGTATGAATTAATATTAAGTATTGCTAAAAAGGATAAAAGAATAAGAGCAGTATATATGAATGGTTCTAGGGCCAATCCAAATATAAAGAAAGATATTTTTCAAGATTATGATATTGTATATGTAGTTACAGAAACTAAATCATTTATAGAAGATAAAAAATGGACAAGTAATTTTGGAGAACCTATTATTTTTCAAGAACCAGATAAGTTAGATAAGATGCAAGGAATGAATATTGATTTTAGTAAAGGATATACTTATTTAATGCAGTTTACTGATGGAAATAGAATAGATTTACATCTTTAATCTTTAGATATGTTAGAGAAAGAATATAATAATGATAAATTAGTTGTAAATTTATTAGATAAAGATAATATTTTACCTAAAAGTAAAGGACCAAGTGATAAACAGTATTGGATTAAAAAGCCAACTTATGAGGAGTATTTTAGTAAATGTAATGATTTTTGGTGGGTAGCACCATACTGTGCAAAAGGGTTATGGAGAGAGGAAATTCTTTACTCTATAGATGTAATGAATAATTATATAAGGCAGGGCTTATTAAATATGATAAGTTGGAATGTTGGAATAGATACTGAGTTTCAGATTAGTATTGGGAAAGCAAATAAATATCTTAAAGAGTATATAGATGAAGAGTTATGGGAAAAATTAATGATTACATTTAATATGAGTGATTATAAAAATTCCTGGATAGCCCTTATTACAACTTGTGAATTATTTGAAGAGGTTGCACCTATTGTAGGGGAAAGGTTAGGATATGAATATAATTATGATGAAGCTAAGAGAAGCTTTGAGTTTATAAAACATATAAAAGATTTACCTAAAGATGCTTTAGAGATTTATTAGTAGGGTAGTTTTAGGAAAGTAAAATATTAAACTAGGAGAGAGTTATATGGAGTTAGTAAGTGAAAGGTTAATATTAAGAGAATTTAGTCATGCAGATTTTGAAGATGTACACGCATATGCTTCAAATATAGAAAATATAAAATATATGATATGGGGACCTAATAGTGAAGAAGATACAATTGAATTTTTAGATGATTGTATAGAAAATATAGATAAAAAACCTAGGAAGCAATATGATTTTGCTATTACTTTAAAGGAAAATGGAAAAGTAATAGGTGGTTGTGGAATTTATTTAAATGATTCATTAGAAGAGGGAATGTTAGGTTGGATTTTACATAAGGATTATTGGAAAAAGGGATATATGACAGAGGCTGGAAAAGAGTTAGTGAGATTTGCTTTTGAAGACTTAAATCTTCATAGGTTATATGCAACTTGTGATGCTGAAAATTATGGTTCTTACAGAGTTATGGAAAACTTGGGAATGAGAAGAGAAGGACATATTATTAAAAATAGGAAGTTTGCTGGTTTTACTGATGTATGGCATGATGAGCTTTTTTATGGCCTTTTACAAGAAGAATGGATAAATAAGTCTACAGAATATATAGAGGTTAATGATAAAAAGTTTAAAATAATAAAGTTATTAGGAAAAGGTAAGGGTGGATATTCTTATTTAGCATCTGATGAGGAATAAATTACAAATATTTCTTTGAAATCTAAATAAATAATGATAAACTAATAAATGAAAACTTAATAGTAGTTTTATAAGAGAGTGTATTAATATATACACTAAAGATATAAAGGAGTGATGTTTTATGATGAATAAAAGAAATGTTCAAATAGATATAGTATTAAACGGTGAGGTGGCTACTAATTAACCTTACAACTAAGTAATTAAAGAAAAGCCTCCTCACTGAAAGCCCATACAAATTATAGACTTTTAAAGTGGAATTTCTAGGAGGAAAGAAAAATTGAATAAAATTGATTTATATAATATTGGACTAAGTGATAGATTTAAAAATGAAGCAACTATGTATGAAGGTAACTTGTATTTGGCAAGAGTATCTGTTCAGCATAAAGATATGTATAAGGTTATCACAGAAGAAGGTGAAGCGTTAGCAGAAGTATCAGGAAAGTTTAGAAAAGAAGCTTTAGGTACAGAGAGCTTTCCGGCGGTAGGTGACTGGGTTATGGTAGACAGACTAAATGATTTAAATGGAAATGCTATAATTCATCATGTATTAAGAAGGAAAAGTGCTTTTGAAAGAAAAGTAGCTGGAAATAGAAGAGATATTCAAATAGTAGCTGCTAATATAGACATTATATTTATATGTATGGCACTTAATAATGATTTTAATATTCGTAGATTAGAGCGATATATATCAGTTGCTTGGGATAGCATGGCTACGCCAGTAATTGTATTAACAAAATCAGACCTTTGTGATAATGTTTTAGAAAAGCAATTGGAAGTAGAATCTATAGCCATTGGAATAGATGTTTTAGTAACTAGCTCTATGAGTGGCGAAGGATATGAATCTATTAAAAATTATATTACTAAAGAAAAAACAGTAGCATTTATAGGATCATCAGGGGTAGGAAAATCTACTCTTATTAATAAGCTTATGGAGGAGGAAGTTCTTCTTACTAATGGGTTAAGAAATGATGATAAAGGAAGACATACTACTACACACAGAGAATTACTAGCATTGCCTCAAGGCGGAGTAGTTATAGATACTCCAGGTATGAGGGAGCTTCAGCTTATTACAGGAGACGTTGATAAGTCTTTTTCAGATATAGATGAAATAGCATCAAAGTGTAAGTTTTCAGACTGTAAACATGAAAGTGAACCAGGTTGTGCAGTAAGAAAAGCTATAGAAGATGGCATTATTGATATAGATAGATTTGAAAGCTATAAAAAAATTCAAAAAGAATTAAAATATGCAGAGTTAAATTCTAAAAGATTAGAAAAAGAAAAGATAAATAATATGTTTGCAGGGGTTGGCGGAATAAAGAATGCCAGAAGATTTGCTAAGGAAAAAAATAAAAGAAAAAATTTCTAAAAGCATAGAACACTAAAAAAGTATCCTCATTTTAAATGGGGATACTTTTTATATTAATTATATATTATTTATTAGTTTAAAGTAGATTTCAATTTTGGTGATTTTAACTTTCCTTTAGCTAAAGAAATTAAAACCCCTAAAGATAATCCAATTAAAGCAGGTACAAACCAACAAAGACCTTGAGAATAAAGTGGTAGTTTAGATAATAAATTATTTAAAAATTCTACATTTAAGCCAACTTGTACTAAAGCATCTAAAACACTAATAACTCCTGTAAATAAAATAGTTAATCCATAGATCATTGAATTATCTTTAATGTATTTATTTAAGATTCCAAGAACTATAAGCATTATTGCAACTGGATAGATTGCATTTAATACAGGTACTGAAATAGATAATATTTTATTTAATCCCATATTAGCTAATGTCATACTTGAAAGTGCTAAAATTCCAACCCAAGCTTTATAAGAAATTTTTGAAGTTAAAGTACTAAAATATTGACTACAAGAAGTTATAAGACCAACTGATGTAGTTAAACAGGCTAAAGTAAATACAACTGCTAGTAAAACTAAACCAGGACCTCCAAAAATATGAGACATTACATTTGTTAAAGTTTCAGCACCATTTGAAGTAGCACCATATAGACTTCCACTAGTAGCACCAAGATGAGCAAGCATTGAATAAATTACAATTAATAATAATCCTGCAATTGAACCTGCTTTTATTGATGATGATATTACATATTTTTCATTAGTTATTCCACGAGATTTTATAGCAAGTGAAATTACAATACCAAAGTTTAATGCAGCAATTGTATCCATAGTTAAGTATCCTTCTAAGAAACCTTTTAAAAATGGATTAGAAGAATATTCTATAGCAGAATCTCCATAAGAACCTAATGGTTTAAATAATGAAGATACAAAAATTACAGCAATTAAAGTAAGTAGCGCAGGAGTCAATACCTTACCCATTCTATCTACTAATTTCGATGGAGATAAAGCAAGCCAATATGCTACAGAGAAAAATACTAAAGTAAATAGAAATAATGATAAAGTTTTTGATACTCCTTCTGGTAAATAAGGAGATACTGCCATTTCAAAAGGTAAGCTTCCAGCTCTTGGAATTCCAAGTCCAGGACCAATTGATAAATATATTAAAGCAGTGAAAATTACTGCAAATAATGGATTAACTCTTTTAGATAGATTATATAATCCATTGGATTTAGCAACAGCAATAACTCCTAAGATAGGAAAACCTACTGCTGTTATAAAAAATCCAGACATAGCAACCCAAGTTGCATTTCCAGCAGATTGTCCTAAAAATGGTGGGAAGATTAAGTTCCCAGCACCAAAGAATAATGAGAAAAGCATTAAGCTTACTAATAATAAATCTTTTTTTGATAAGTTTTTCATAATTTTTGCCCCCAATAATTTAATTAAGATTGTTATAAATAACAATTAGTGTATTTTAAATCTGTTTTATACTTCTTTCTTTTAATATCTATGTCACTTTCTATACTCATGATATTGCCCCCTTTTTATAAAAAACTCAATTATGTTAATAAATTTTAAAATAAAAAAATCCGTCCCTTAAAATAAGGGACGGAATTAACCGCGTTACCACCCTAATTCTATAAAAAGTTTATAAAAACTTTTTATAGCACTTAGATACATATCCATCAATATGCCTTTCTTTTAACGGTGAAAGACTCCGACAACACTTACTAACAAAATTTTCAGTGATGCTTCTCAGAGATGATTTTCAGTAATACATTGAACATTGGTTTGCAGCAAAATACCAACTCTCTGTAGAACAATTATAGAACCTACTTTTCTCTTCACAGAATTTATTAACTAAATTGTTATATTTAGTATAAAGTTCATTGAGTAATCTGTCAATAAAAATTTAATAAAATATTTATTAAATATATAATAAATATTTACAATAGTAATAACAAGTGGCAAAATAGGTATATAAATTTAAGTAGAAAGATATGAAACAAATGAAAATAAAAATAATAATTATAACAGTAGTAATTTTAATAATTTCACTAAAATTATATAAATCTAAGATAAAAGGTTATATAGGAGAAAAATTAGTAAGTAAAAAGCTAAAAAAATTAAATAAAAGAAAATATAAAGTAATAAATGATGTACTATTAAAAACACAAAAAGGTAGTACACAAATAGATCATATAGTAATATCAAAATACGGTATATTTGTTATAGAAACAAAGAACTACAAAGGAATAATTAAAGGAAATGAATATGATGATAACTGGAGTCAAATACTAATAAATAAAAGTGAAACTTTAAGAAATCCAATAAAGCAAAATAATGGACATATTAAGGCTTTAAAAGATTTAATTCCAGAATTCAGATATAAAAATATTAAATCAATAGTTTTATTTACTAAAAGAGCTAAATTAAAAGTTAACTGTGAAACTAGCGTTACATATTTTAATAAAGTAAATAAAATAATAAAGAAATATAGAAATGAAGAATTTACAAAAGAAGATGTTGAAAGAATTTATAATAAGATAAATGAATTAAATATAAATTCTTTTAAAGAAAGAAAGACTCATGTTAAAAATGTAAAAAGAAACATTAAACAAGCAAAGAAAAGTATAAGGAAAAATAGATGTCCAAGGTGTGGAGGTAAGCTAAAGAAAAAAATAGGAAAGTACGGAAAGTTTAAAGGGTGCAAAAACTATCCACAATGTACTTTTAAAATGAATTTATAGAAAGTTGGTGAAAAGTATGGTTGATTTATGTTTATTAGGTTGTGGTGGGAATATGCCAATGCCTTATAGGAACTTATCAGCAACTCTTTTAAACTATAAAGGAAGAAAGATTCTTATAGATTGTGGTGAAGGAACTCAAGTTTCTATGAGAATGGTTGGATGGGGATTTAAATCAATAGATGTAATTTGTATAACACATTGTCATGGAGACCATATTATTGGATTAACAGGGCTTTTATCAACTATAGCCAATAGTGGAAGGGAAAAACCACTTACAATTATAGGACCAGAAGGAATAACAGAAGTGGTAAAAGGGCTTACTGTTATTACAAGATATCTTACATATGATGTTAATATAATAGAAAATCCAAAGGAAGTTAATTTTAATGTAAGTAATGAAAATATTGAAGTTGTAGATAGAAATGGACAAATAAAGTTGTCTGTATTAGAAGTGGATCATTCATCCCCATGCTTAGGATATAGTTTGTATTTTAATCGTGATAGAAAATTTTCAGTAGAAAAGGCAGAAGAAAATAATGTGCCTAAAATTTTATGGAATAAGCTACAAAAGGGGCAGGATGAAATAATAACATATGAAGGAAAAGAATATAAAAAAGAAATGGTTCTTGGAGATGAAAGAAGAGGAATAAAGGTAAGTTTAATAACTGATACCAGGCCGTTAAAGAGTATTGTAGGTTTTATAAATCATAGCGATTTGTTTATTTGTGAGGGGAATTATGGAAGTGATGATGATTTAGATAAAGCAATAAGAAAAAAACATATGACATTTAGTGAAGCAGCTACTCTTGCAAAAGAAGGCAACTGCAAGGAACTATTGTTAACTCATTTTACTCCTGGCATGCAAGAACCGAAATTATATGAAAATAATGCAAAAGATATTTTTGAAAATACTATAATAGGTGAAGATAGATTAATAAAGAGTCTTAGTTTCTCTTAGAGGGAAGCTAAGACTTTTTTTAAAATTAAATATAAAATAACTTTTAAAAATTAGAAAATTGATTAATACTAAAGTTTAAAGTAAAATTAGTAATAAAAAGAAATGTTAAACAATATTAAAGCATAAGAGGAGGAAGACTGATGAGTAAAAAATCAATTACTTGGTTAATTACAAGTATAGTAATTGTTATTTTAGTTATAGTTATTTCATATTTTACCATTGGAAAGATTTCGATATAATTAAATGGGGATGGGATAATATGATTTTCTCTAATGATATAGGGGGTAGTGATAAGAGATATTACATAATTGGGGGGGAAGTAAAAAATGTTAGAAAAGTTAAATAGAAAAATTCAAAAGCTTAAAAATGATGTTGCTTTAAAGAAAATATTAGAGGAAGAAATATTAAGATTAGAGGAAAAGGTAAAATTAGATGAGGAAAAGTTATATAGTTTGGAAAGGCAACAGATAAAAGAAAAGAAAGATGTAGATAAGCTTAATAAAATTTCAATATCAAATATTATTGCCACTTTATTAAATAATAAAGAAGATAAGCTAGAAAAAGAAGAAAAGGAATATTTGCTAGCTAAATTGAAATATGATGAATTATTATCTAGTATAAATATATTAAAGGAAGATTTAGCAAGTGAAAAAAATAGATTGATTTCATTAGGCAATTGTGAAGAAGAATATAATGAATTAATTAAGGAAAAAGTTAATTTAATTAAAACATATGGAGATAAAGATGTTAGAGAAAAATTATTAAATATAGATAATGAAATTGATGATTTAATAAAAGAAAGTAAGGAAATTGAAGAAGCGTATTCAGTAGGGCAAAGGTTATTAATAGAAGTTAATGAAGCAGAAGATGACTTAAGAGGGGCTAAAAATTGGGGGCTTTTTGATATTGCTGGAGGAGATCTTATATCAACGATAGCAAAGCATAATAAAATTAATAATGCTAATGATAAATTTGAGAAAATAGCACATTTAATAGGTAAGTTCAATAAAGAGTTAGGTGATATTAATTTAAATAATGTATCATTTTCTGCAACTACTATGACTTTAGATTTATTTTTTGACAATATATTCACTGATATTTCAGTACAAAATAAGATAAATGATTCAATTAATAATATGGAATCATTAAAAAGAAGAGTAGAAAGCATTATAATAAATTTACAAGAAAGATATGATAATTTAGAAAAAAAGCATGAAAGTCTTAATGAAGAGTATAGTTTAGTGATAGAAAAATTATAATTTAAAATATTTTTAGTTTTTATAAGGTGAAAAAACTTTTAAAATGGTATTAAATAGAGTGGTAGGACAGTACAAAGAGTTATTTTTAGATAAATTTTTGCACTGTCCTATAATATATTATTCTAAAGCTTCTAATATTTCATTATGCAAGTGTAATAAAATAGCATCGGAATTTTTTATCCACTGTTCAATAGTATTTATATTATCATAAATATATTTATAAATATATTCAACAGCATCATTAACTTCTTCTATAGAGTAATTATAAACAATATCTATTTTATCTATAAACACTAAGGTTTTAGCAATTTGAATTTTAACCGCTTCATCAATTATTAAAAAGTCATTACTAAATCTAGAAATTAGAGTATCCTTTTGTTTATTTATATACTTTGATTCTGTATAACTAACTTTAAGATACGATAAGAATTTTTCAAAATCACCTATATTATCTAAAGGCTCTAGTGTAAATAAAATTCTAAAGAATAAGTTCCAACTAAACTCACTGTTAATTACACTTTCAAAATATTCGCCAATAATTTTTTTAAATGAATCATCATAAATAAGATTTCTTTCAAAATTTAGATAAGAATTAAAATCTAGTTTTTCATCTGAAATTAAGTTTATCCTATTCAGTGCATTTATTAAAACATTTGTATAATCATTATCAGTTGATATATTGTTTTTAAAGAACACATATTCTACTATAGTTTCACAAGAATCCTTAAAATTAATACTCATATCAATAGATTCTTTCATTTTTGTAGAAAACATATCATATATAAATTTTGACACTATTTCCTGAAGGTTTCTTTTATTTGAAGCATTAGTTTTAGATTTTTTTGATTCAACGTGTTTTAAAACAGTTAATAATTGGTTATCTATCATGGTTAAATTATTTTTTATAGAGTTCATAATATCTTTTAAAAATTTATCTTCAATAACATAGTTAGAATTTTTATATATTATTTGATGCTCAATTTCACTCCAAAACATATTAGTTAAAGATTTAATTTGCAATTCAAAAGGAATTATTAAATTATCACAAGTGAATTTACCATCAATTCTATAAATTGTGAATCCGTTTTTCTGTTTTTGTGGTTGTTTTCCGGAAAGTTTAAGAAAAATATTATTACTACTATCACTAAAGTAAAAATCATCATCTGATTTTTTATTAAAATATTTTTTTAAAAAACGATAAATCTTTTTTTCGTCATCACCAAATCTACATTCAATTCTTATGCCAATAAGATCACTTAATTTATATATAAGTTCATTAGCGTTTGGATAACGTTTATAATAATGATTTCTAAGTATTTTTTCACGTAAGCTTTCGATAGATTTAACTCTACAACTAATATTAGAAAACTCACAATAACTTTCGTCAAGAATGTTAAAAAAAGATTTTTCTAAATCCATAGAAGCTTTAATTAATGCTTCATTATTATCTTTTAATTCATTTAATGCTATTTCTAAATAATCAAATTCTTTAATATTCAAAGCTACACCTCTGTTTATATACTAATATAATTATCATTATACAAATTAAAATTAAATATAGCTAGTTTTTACTAATAATTCACAGGCTATTAATAGTATTTCACAAAAATAAATTTATGCTATAATAGTGTAGTTGAAAATTTTAAGATATTGGGGGTAAAAGATGAGTGACGATATTATTAAAAAGCTAACCCTTGAGATAAACAAACATGAAAGCTTAGAAGATAAAGAGCTTAAGATAATAAAATTTCAACTTTTAAGAAAAAGTATGATTTTAAAGGTTGTTTTAAGAGGAAAAGAAAAATTAGCTCATGATGAAGAAGAATTAATTAAAAAAATTATTTGTAAAACTTTAATGATAAGAATTACTGTAGAAATAGTTTTTTATAGAGATGCTTCAGATATTACATTAGAAGAGGTAATTCAAAATCACTGGATTGAATGTATTTCTGAAACAATAAAAAAGACACCATTATGTAAAAGTCTTTTATTAAATTGTAGGAAGGAAGTTAATGGGAATAAAGTATCTGTGTTTAATGGATATGATAAATTAACAGAGCATTTAAAAGGTAAGAGTGGTGAAAAGAGTTTAGAAAATACTGTTGAAGCAATGTTTGGAATAAGCTGTAGATTTGAAATAAAATATGATCCTAGTATGGAAGTTATAATAGATTATGCAGCAAGAGAAAAGGAAGAAAAAGAGTTACTAAACAAAGCTATGCAAGCTAGAGCTCAAGAAATGAGTAATGCTTCAAGTGGTGGAAGTAAACCAGTAGAGAAAAAGCCTGCTGAAAAGAAGCCATATGAGAAGCGAGAAAATACCTATAAAAGGGAGCCAAAAGCTGAAAATGCTATATATGGAAGAAATATTTCTATTGAAGCTACTCCAATAAATGAAATAGATGAAAGATCGGGATATGTTGCAGTTTTAGGAGATGTATTCAAAGTTGAAACTATGGAAACTAAAACTGGTAAGATAATATTAACATTCTATATTACTGATTATACTAGTTCTATAACAGTTAAGTGCTTCTTAAAACCTCAAGAGAAAGATGAAGTTCTTGATAATGTTAAAAAAGGTCTTTACTGCAAAGTAAGAGGTGAGGCTGTATATGATACTTATCAAAGAGAAGTAGTTATAATGGGTAGAGATATTTTAAAGATGAAAAAGATGGAGAAGATGGATGGAGCTGAAGAAAAAAGAGTAGAGCTTCACTGCCATAGTACAATGAGTGCAATGGATGGTGTTACACCAGTTTCTAAAATTGTAGAAAGAGCAGCAAAATGGGGTCATCCAGCTATAGCAATTACAGATCATGGAGGAGTTCAAGCATTCCCTGATGCACAAATAGCTGCTAAGAAAAATAAAATTAAAGTTATTTATGGTGTAGAAGGATATTTAGTAGATGATGGTGTTCCATTAGCCTTAAATGAAAAGGGTCAAAATTTAGATGATACATATGTTGTATTTGATTTAGAAACAACAGGCTTCTCATCTAAAAATGATAAAATAATCGAAATTGGGGCAGTTAAAATTAAAAATGGTGTTATAGTAGATAACTTTAGTGAATTTGTTAATCCGCGAAGACCTATACCTTATAAGATAATAGAACTTACAGGTATAAATGATGATATGGTAAGAGATGCACAGTCTATAGAAGATATATTACCAAGATTTTTAGAATTTATAGGTGATTCAGTTGTGGTAGCTCATAATGCAAATTTTGACTGTAGTTTTATATCTAAGAATTGTAATGATTTAGGATTAGAGTTTTCACCAACTATAGTTGATACAGTTCCGCTTTGTAGATTCTTATATCCAGAATTAAAATCTGTAAAATTAAACCTTGTTGCAAAATATTTAGGTATTAAGCTTGATAGTCATCATAGAGCTGTGGATGATGCTAAAGCAACAGCTGATATTTTAGTAGAATGTTTTAAAAAGATAAAAGAAGAGTTAGAAATAGAAACCTTAGAAGAATTAAATAATATATTCTTAGAAAAGGTTGATATTAAAAAGTTACCAACTTATCACATAATAATTTTAGCAAAAACTCAAGCTGGAATTAGAAATCTATATAAACTTGTGTCAGAGGCACATATAGATAATTTCTTTAGAAGACCAAGAACCAAAAGATCTAGACTTATGGAGATGAGAGAAGGTCTTATAATTGGAGGAGCTTGTGAAGCAGGAGAAATATATAGATCCGTAGTTGGGGGAAAAAGTGATGAAGAGATAAAAGAGGTAATGAGCTTTTATGATTACGTAGAAATTCAGCCTATAGCAAATAATGCTTATATGATCGAAAAAGGATCAGTAAGAGATGAGGATGAACTTAAAGATATAAATAGAAAAATTTATGATTTGGCAAGAGAAATTAATAAGCCAACTGTAGCAACTTGCGATGTACATTTCTTAGATCCACATGATGAGGCTTTTAGAAGAATAATTATGGCTGGCCAAGGATTTGGGGATGCAGATAATCAACCTCCGCTGTATTTAAGAACTACAGAGGAGATGCTAAAAGAATTTGCTTATTTAGGAAGTGAAGTTGCTAAAGAAGTAGTTATTAAAAATCCACAAGCAATAGCAAATTCAGTAGAAGAAAACTTAAAACCAATTCCTGATGAAACTTATCCTCCTAAAATTGAGGGAGCAGATGATGATATTAGAAATATGACAATGAATAAGGTACACTCTATTTATGGTGATCCCCTTCCAGAGGTAGTGCAAAAAAGACTAGATAAAGAATTAAACTCTATTATAAACAATGGATATGCTGTACTTTACTTAATTGCACAAAAGCTAGTTGCAAAATCTTATTCAGATGGATATTTAGTTGGTTCAAGAGGATCTGTTGGATCATCATTCGTTGCAACAATGTCAGATATAACAGAGGTTAATGGATTACCACCTCATTATGTTTGTCCTAAGTGCAAAAAGTCTCATTTCTTCTTGGATGGTTCTGTAAGTTCAGGGGCCGATTTAGAAGATAAGGATTGTCCAGATTGTGGAGTACCATATATAAAAGATGGGCATGATATTCCTTTCGAAACTTTCTTAGGCTTTGAAGGAGATAAAGAACCGGATATAGATTTAAACTTCTCTGGAGATAACCAAGGTGATATTCATAAATATACAGAGGTTTTATTCGGAAAAGGATACGTATTTAAGGCTGGAACAATAGGTACAGTTGCAGAAAAAACTGCTTATGGATTTGTTAAAAAATATTTAGATCAACATGAACAAGTTGTTTCGCAAGCAGAAATTGAAAGACTTACTATTGGATGTACAGGTATAAAAAGAACTACTGGTCAGCATCCAGGAGGAATCATGGTTGTGCCTAACTATACTGATGTATATAATTTTACACCAATACAAAGACCAGCAGATGATTCAACATCTGATGTTACAACGACACACTTTGATTATCATTCAATTTCAGGTAGATTACTTAAGCTTGACATTCTGGGGCACGACGATCCGACAGTACTTAGAATGCTTCAAGATATAACAGGTTTAGATCCTAAGACTATACCTCTTAATGATAAAAAAGTACTGTCTTTATTTACATCACCTGAAGCGTTAGGTGTTACAAAAGAAGAATTAGAATGTGAAGTTGGTTCTTATGGTTTACCAGAGTTTGGAACAAAATTCGTTAGACAAATGCTTGTAGATACACAACCACAAACATTCTCAGACTTAGTAAGAATATCTGGACTTTCACATGGTACAGACGTTTGGCTTAATAATGCTCAATATTTTATTAAGGAAGGTTACACTACTTTAAGAGATTGTATTGCAACAAGAGACGATATCATGGTTTATCTTATGTATAAAGGTGTTGCACCTAAAACCGCATTTACAATAATGGAAAGCGTAAGAAAAGGTAAAGGGCTAACAGAAGAGTTTGAAAAAACCATGAAAGAAAATAATGTTGAAGATTGGTATATTGAAAGTTGTAAAAGAATCAAGTACATGTTCCCTAAGGGGCATGCCGTTGCTTATGTTATGATGGCTGTTAGAGTAGCATATTATAAAGTGTATTATCCACTAGCATATTATGCAACATACTTTACTGTAAGAGGTGCTGATGATTTTGATGCAGATTTAATTTGTAAGGGTGAAACAGCTATTCATGCAAAGCTTCAAGAATTATATGCCCTTGGAAACCAAGCATCAGTTAAAGATAAAGGATTAATGACAGTTTTGGAACTTTCATTTGAAATGTTTAAGAGAGGATTTAAAATGCTGAAAGTTGATTTATATAAATCAGATGCAACTAAATTCCAAATTGTAGATAATTCATTAAGACCTCCATTAAGCTCACTTCAAGGAGTTGGAGTAAATGCAGCAAAATCTATTGCAGAAGCAAGAAAAGATGGAGAGTTTATTTCAAAAGAAGATTTAAGATTAAGATCTAAGGTATCAAAAACTGTAATAGAAACATTAAGCAATCATGGTTGTTTAGAAGGAATGTCAGAAACAAATCAATTATCATTATTCTAAAGTTAATATTTAAAAAGAGACTAATTATTTATGTAGAAACATTAAATATTAGTCTCTTTTTATTTTTGTAGTGTATAATTAAAATGATGGTAAAAAGTGGGGTGAATTAATGGATTTAACAGTAATAATAAATGGGGTAATAGCATTGTTTTTAATAATGCTTATAGGAGTGTATGGAAGCAAAAGAAAAATAATTACACCAACAATAAATAAAGGATTAACTAATATATTATTAGAGATTTCATTACCTTGTTTAGTAGTTTCATCATTTATATTTGATATGAATGATGATCTTAAGAGTAATATTATAAAATGCTTTATTTATAGTCCAATATCTTTGATAATTACAATGATAGTTTCTTATATTGCACTTTATCCAATAAAATCAGATAAAAAAATTATAATGCAATTTGCAAATGTTTTTTCAAATTGTGGATTTGTAGGATTTCCTATAATTTATAGTATATTTGGAAATGAAGGTATTATATATGCATCTATATTTAATATGTTTTTTACAATAGCAGTATGGACATATGGAGTTATGCTGTTTAATGGGAATATAGATAAAAAAGATTTAAAAAAGGTTTTATTAAATCCATCAATTATAGCTGTTATAATTGGGCTTATTATAATGATATTTAAAATTAATATTCCAGATGTACTATATTCAACTTTAGAATTAGTTGGAGGATTAACATCTCCATTATCAATGATAATAATAGGAGTAATTTTAGGAAATGCTAATATACTTAAATATTTAAAAGATTATACTATTTATTATAGTGGTTTATTAAAGTTAATTTTACTACCTTGTATACTAATTCTAGTATCGAGAATAATAAATGATACTTCTATGGTAAGCAAAACATTAATAATTATTACAGCAATGCCAGCAGCTGCAATGACATCAATTTTAGCAGAAAACTTTGATAAAGAAAAAGAGTATTCAGCTGTTATTGTATTTATTACAACTTTAATTTTTTTAGTAACATTTCCTATGCTACTTAAATTTATTTTATAAATTGAAATAAACAGGCGAACAATTATACTATAAATAACATAAGATATATCTAAGTAAGTATTAAAGGAGTTTAATGTGAGTTATAATTCAATTTATGATATTATTGGATTTAATAATGAAGTGAATAGACTTGAAACTCAGGCTAAATTAGGTTGGAAAAAAGAATTTAGAACATTAAAATGGCTAGGGTTAAAGGACGGAATGAGAATATTAGATGTTGGTTGTGGAACAGGGGTATATACAGAATTGTTATTAGAAAACTTGCCACATACTTCAATAACAGCTTTGGAAGTTGATAAAAAATTGGTTGATATTTCTAAAAAAAGATTAGATGAATATATAGGTGATAGAGTAGATTTAAAATGTGGATCTATAATGAATAGTGGACTTAAAGAAAATAGCTTTGACTTTATAATTTGTAGATTTGTATTCCAACACTTAGATAGTCCAATGAATGCTACTAGGGAAATATATAAATTATTAAAACCAGGGGGAATAGTTGCAATTATTGATTCTGATAGGGGGATGTATGGAGTAAGTGATCCAGATATGCTATTTAAAAGTGGAAGAGGGTTTATTAATCAGTTAGAAAAAAGAGCTGGATGGAATAGGGAAATTGGACGTAAGCTTATAAAAATATTAAAATATAATGGATTTGAAAAATTGGATTTTGAAGCTGTAACTATTCATAGTGATTTAGTTGGTATAAAAAATATTATTGGTGCTAATAATGTACCCCCAGAAATAATAAAAATGGTTAGTAGAAGTAATCCGAGATTAGCTAAAATTATGAAAATTTGTAGTGATAGCTCTGAAAGAGAAAAATGTACAATAATATTTTTAAATTTAATAGCAAAGGGGCAAAAACCTAATAATTAACATATAAAATAAAAAAAGGGCTTAAGGCCCTTTTTTTATTTTAATTCTCCCACCATTTTATAGGTGTTTTCTTTTGTGGAGCTGTTATAGTTGTTTTATTAATATTCTTAATGTTATTTATATATATATCTAAATAAGTGCTAGATAAAGTAATAAATAGTAAATAAATTTTTTTTCATTTTTATTACCTCCTATAAATATCAATACTATGAATATTAATAATATTCCACATAATGAAATAATTATTTATGGTGGTTAAATATTAAGTTCTAAAATCAAATTTAGTTGAACACTTTTTACAAGTAACAACTATATTACCTTTACCTCTTGGAAGTCTAAGTTTTTGCTTGCAATTAGGACATTTAGTAATCTTATATTTACGATATTCAGTATATTTTAACTTAAAATTTTCAAAAATATAAGAAAAATTATTTAAATCATATACAGGTAAGTTATAAGGAATAGCTTTACCAAACTTTTTTAAAAATTTATTTGTATATGTATAAAACACATTATATTCATTTTTCCTTTTATATATTTTTTTTGAGAATGCTCTATATACAGCATAAATTAAAACAATAGTTCCTAAAATTCTAGTATAATCAAAAATATTAAGTATGCAAGAAAATAGAATTAATATTAATGATAATAAATCAAATCCGTATGTGCCTTTTAGAAAGTTCACATAATCACCCCCGAATTAGTAAAATTACTCTATTTAGTTTTAGGATAATTATAATATAAAATTTATGGTTGTACAATTTATTTTATATTAATAAATGTGAATAAAAAATTAATAATTGGTATAACATAGTAGTGTAGTCACCGGGTTACAGAGTAATCCGAAAATGATTATGGGGCGTTGCAATAAAAAATGCAACGTCTTTTGTTTTTTGTAACCATAATGGTACATACTTCGTATTTTGTATTAGATAAATAAAACTAATGATAAAATGAGGGGTTTATATGGTTACCGAAGAAATGGTATTAACAGAATATAGTTATGTATCTAAAGATAGTATAGCTAATGGAGTTCCAGATGGTATAAAAATTATCGGAGCACCGGAATTTTGGAGAAAGGGTCATTGGGGAGAGGGCGTTACAATTGCTGTAATTGATACTGGATGTGATATTAATCATCAAAATTTAAAAGATAGAATAATAGGTGTTAGAAATTTTACTGATGAAGATAATGGAGATGTTAATATTGTTAATGATTATGTTGGACATGGTACTCATGTTGCTGGGATTATAGCAGCTAGTGATATTGGTAATGGAATTATTGGTGTGGCACCCAAAGCAAATTTACTAATCTTAAAAGCTTTAGGAGCAAAGGGAGGAAATTATTTTACTGTTACAAATGCAATAGATTATGCAATAAATTCTAAAGTAGATATTATATCAATGTCTTTAGGTGGAAAAGTAGATGATGACCAATTGCATAAATCAATAAAAAATGCTGTTAATAAAGGAATACTTGTAGTTTGTGCAGTCGGAAATGATGGAGATAATAATTCTGAAAGTATGGAAATAAATTATCCTGCAATGTATAGTGAAGTTATTTCAGTTGGATCAATTAATTCAGATAAAAAAAGTAGTATTTTCTCTGCATCTAATAATGAGATAGATTTAGTGGCGCCAGGACAAGGTATTGGGAATAGTGGTATTATATCTACAGCTCCATCAGGAAGATTTGCAGAAATGCAAGGAACATCAATGGCAACACCACATGTAGCAGGAGCGTTAGCTTTAATAATAAATTGGGCTAAAGATGAATTTAAAAGAAAACTTACTGAAGTAGAGTTATATGCACAATTAATAAAGAAGACTGTTTCTTTAGGATATAGTAAAAGTATAGAAGGAAATGGAATGTTATTTCTAGGTGCAGATGAAATAATAAGTAGAGTATTAAAGAATAATAAATTATTTAATGAATTAACAAATGAACTAATAAAACAATAAATTTGAAGTGAAAATAAAGAAGCTGTATCAAATTATTATTATAAGCAATTTTTTAATTATGCTAAGATAGGGTTTTGATACAGCTATTTTTATTTAAATAGTACATTCTTAAAAAATAATAATATAACTACTGATTGAAATAGTAGAATAATAGGAAATCCTAATGTGAATTTTAAATGTTTGGTTTTATGTCTAAAAGTATATATACCAAGAATTCCACCAATACTACCACCCATAAGAGCAGATAAGAATAGTGTTTTTTCGCTTATTCTCCATTTTTTTAATTTTGCCTTTTCTTTATCTATTCCCATAAGAGAAAAAAGTAGTAAATTAATAAACAATATATAAATTAATATGAACTTCATAAAACCTCCTAAATAAAAAACACTGAAGTATAATTCCATCAGTGTTTTAGTAAAAATTATTTTTCTTCACCCTTAACTAATCTAATAATGTTACTTTTGTGTCTCCAAAATACTAGAAGACAAGCAAAAAGTGTTGCATAAACATAATATTTATTATAACCCAATAGAAGAGTCGATAAAAATAATGTAGCACCAGCTACTAAAGAACGAATTGAAACAATTTTTGTTACTAGTTTTAAACCAAAGAAAATTACAGCTGTAATTAAAAATGGTATAGGAACAACTATCATAAAGGCTGCAGCAGAAGTAGCAACACCCTTACCACCTTTAAATTTTAAAAATATAGTATAGTTATGTCCTAAAATTGCAGCAATAGCAACTAAGGATAAGCTAAGGCTTTCGTTTGTTTGTAGTATATCAGTCCAAATTAAAATACGTGTTAATAATACTGGAATAATAGCTTTTAACATATCACAAATTGCAGTTATTTTTGAAAGTTTTTCTCCAGCCACTCTTTTTACATTTGTTGCCCCAATATTTCCGCTTCCGTAATCTCTTACATCTTTATTAAGTTTCTTTTTTACTAAAATATATCCACTAGGAATTGAACCCATAAGATATGAAAAAATAATCAGTAATGGTAACATGGATACCTCCTTATATATATCTTTACATAAATATAATATTTAAGAATGTTAAATTATGCAAGGAATATTTATAAATAAAAATGATTAAGTAACATAACTTTAATAACAATAATATATAAAGGAACATATAATATATAATAAATAAGGGAAAGGTAAATAGTGATATGGAAAAGTGGGATGAATTTGCTATTATAACTTTTATTACTTGTGATGCTATATTAGAAAATATTTATGAGATTAAGAATTTTTATAAATATTTTCTGGAAAAAATTAAATTTGATGCTAAAGATATAATTAATAGGTTATTTAGATAATTATTTTCACAGATAATAATATATAAAAATAACATCAGAGAAAAAATGGTAAACATAAATTTTTTTAAATTAGGAAAGTATAGATAGTATAAAAGTTTTATTAAAAATATTAATTGGGAAAAATATGAATAAAGTTTAAAAATTGAGTTTATTTGACAGATAAATGAAGGAAAATTTGAAAAAAATGGGTATATTTAATATTATTAATAAAAAATTAAAATACAAAAAAGGATAGATTGGGAAAAATATTGACAAATATAAAGCAATTGTCGTATTCTGTAATAGCGCGGAAAAATAGCGGTTTTTATATTTACATAGTAGACGGATTAAAAAAAGCATGAGGTGAATTATCAATGGGAATAAGACTAGAAAAACTAGTTGTAAAATTTGGAGATTTTAAGGCGCTTAATGAAGTTACGCTACAAATTCCGAAAGGAAAGTTAGTTTCATTATTAGGACCTTCAGGATCAGGAAAGTCAACAACATTATTTACTATTTCAGGAATTCATAAACCACACAGTGGAAAGATTTACTTCGGAGATAGAGATGTAACTGGATTAGAACCAGAAGAATTAGGAATAGGATTAGTATTCCAAAATTATGCATTATACCCACATATGACAGTTAGAGAAAATATATTATTTCCTTTAAAAAATTTAAAATGGGATAAAGCAGAAGCTGAAAAAAGAGCGGTAGAGGTTGCTAAAATTGTAAAAATTGAAAGTCAATTAGATAAAAAGCCATCTCAATTATCTGGAGGGCAACAACAAAGAGTTGCTATTGCAAGAGCATTAGCTAAGAAGCCAGATATTTTACTTCTTGATGAGCCTTTATCAAACTTAGATACAAAGTTAAGAGTTGAAACAAGACAGGAAATTAGAAGAATTCAAAAGGAAACAGGTGTTACAGCTATATTTGTAACTCATGACCAAGAAGAAGCTATGTCTATTTCAGACGAAATTGTATTAATGAAAGATGGTGCAATTCAACAAATTTCATCACCAAGTGATATATATATGAACCCAGTTAATAAATTTGTTGCATCTTTCATAGGAAGTCCAGAAATGAACTTTGTAGATTTAGATTGTAAAGATGGAGTGTCTGTTGTTGATTCATTAACAATAGAAAACTTACCTAAAGATAAATCAAAAGTCGTTTTAGGTGTAAGAGCAGAAGATTTTGAAGTAACAGATAAAGGTTTAAAAACTAAAGTTGTTACAGTAGAAATATTAGGTAGAGAAAGACTGTTAACATTAAACCATAACGGTGCTATATATAAAATGTTAGTTGACAAAGAATTCTTTATTGATGAAGGTGCTGAACTAATGATTAAGCCAAAGACAGGAAAGAGTTATGTGTTTGATGCTGAAAGTGAGGAGTTCATAACAAAATGCTAAAGAAGAAAAATAAATTTAAGGGATATATATATTTACTACCTGCACTTATAATACTAGGTATTTTTGTGTTTTATCCTATAATCAATACAATAATTTTTAGTTTTGATGAAACTAAAGCTAGTGGATTTGTTTTTGGATTTGGATCATATAAATATCTATTACAAGATAAAAGATTTATACAATCTTTAATCAATACTGTAATTTATGCTGCTATAGTTCCAGCATTATCAGTGTTTATTTCTTTATTAATTGCTAATGCTTTAGCTAATATAAAAAATGAAAAAGTAAGAGGTGTATTCCAAAGTATTTACTTTTTACCTTATGTAACTTCATTAGTTGCTATAGGAATAGTATGGTCTTGGTTATTTAATTCTGAATATGGAATTATTAATTTCTTATTAGGAAAAATGGGGATAAATCCAATAAATTGGCTTAATGACCCTAAATATGCAATGATAGCATTAATAATATTTGCAGTTTGGAAGAGTTTGGCGTTTAATACGTTGATATTAACTACAGGTATTGCATCAATAAATCCACAGTATTATCAAGCTGCTAAGATTGACCAAGCAACAAGTGGAACTATATTTAGAAAAATAACTGTTAAATTAGTTTCTCCTATGATTGCATATACATATGTCATTAGTTTAATAGCTGCTTTTAAGGTTTACACAGAGGTTTATGTTCTATTTGGAGGACGTACACTAGATGGTGCAGTTTCAACTGTTGTTAGATATATAATTGATAGATTCTATGGGGATCAAGATTTTCCATTGGCATTTGCCGCTTCAGTTGTTCTATTAATTATAATATTAACTGTTACTTTAGTGCAAAAAACAGTTGCTCGTAATAAGATTCATTACTAAGAGGTGTAAATATGAAAAATAAAAATAATTTTAAAGCATTCATTAAATACTTCTTATTAGTTGTATTTGCTATTGTAACGCTATTTCCATTTTATTGGATGATAGCATCATCTTTAAAGTCAAGTTTTGAAGTTATTCAAACACCACCAACAATGGTTCCAGATAAATTTATGTGGAGTAACTTTAGTACTGCATTAGCAATGGCTCCTTTTGGAAGATATTTTATAAATACAATAATAGTTACAGCTTTAAGTATAATAAGTACAGTTGTAATTTCAATATTATCAGCTTTTGCTTTTTCTCATCTTGAGTTTAAGGGCAGAGATTTAATATTTGCTATTTTCCTAGCATCAATGATGATACCAGGAGAAGTATTAATAGTAACTAACTTTAAAACAATTTCAGCTATGAATTTAATTGATAGTTATTCAGCATTATTTGTACCTTACATGGCAAATGTATTGTATATTTATATGCTTAGAGAATTCTTCTTAAAGATTCCAAAACAATTATATTATGCTGCAAAAATTGATGGTGCAAGCGATTGGAAATTCTTATGGAGGATAGTTGTGCCTATGGCAAAACCATCAATTATCACAATTTGTATATTAGTTGGAATAAATTCATGGAATGCATTCTTATGGCCATTACTTGTTACAAATAGTGATAACATGAGATTAGTTGCAAATGGATTAACTGCTTTCCAATCAGATGTAGGAAACAGATATGAATTATTAATGGCTGCTTCTACAATAATTACAATGCCAATAGTTGTAGTATATATGTTCTTACATAAAAAAATTATGAGTGGAATATCTATTGGTGGAATAAAAGGATAATATAAATAATTAGATATGTAGGGAAAGTGTGAATTAGAAGTTAAAATATTAATGCTTTAATTATTTATATAGAAGTTGTTATAAATGCTTTAATTATGTATATATAAAATTTAATACTTTATCTTTTAATCATCTTTTCTTAAATATATATATAAAATTAGGTTTTAGAGGTGAAACGAATGAAAAGAAGATTATTAGCATCTTTAATGACTGCAGTAGTTGCAGTTACAGCATTAACAGGCTGTTCAAAAAGTGATTCTACAAGCGAAAATATCGTTACAGAATTAAAAGAGCCAGTTACAATTGAAATGTGGCACTATATGACTGGAAAACAAGCAGAAGTGTTACAAAGTATAGTTGATGACTTTAACAGTTCAAATACTCAAGGAATAACAGTTAAAGCTTCAGCACAAGGTAGTATTGTTGACTTAAACAAAAAGGTTATAGCTGCATCACAATCAAATACTTTACCAGCTATAGTTAATGTTTATCCAGATGCGGCTACAGGTCTTATTAATGATGATAAGGTTGCGGACTTAACACCATATGTTAATGACAAAACTATAGGAATGGCAGAAGATATTAAAAACGACTTCATTCCAGATTTCATTAATGAATTATCACAATGGGGAGAAAATAAAATATATGGTCTTCCAATGACAAAATCTACAGAAGTTTTATATGTAAATAAAACTTTATTAGAGAAATTAGGATATACTGTTGATGATTTAAAAGATTTAACATTTGAAAAATTAGCAGAAATATCAGAAAAATCTCAAGCTCAATTAGGAATACCTGGATTTGGATTTGATTCAAGTTCAAACGCATTTATATCTAGTTTAAAGGAAGATGGAAAAGATTTCGTTCAACTAGATGGAAAAATAAATGTTGTTAATGATTGGTCTAAAGAATTCATGCAATTCTTCAGAAAAGAAACTCAAAGCGGAGCATTTAGAGTTCCTGGTGAAGATAAATTCTTATCAGGTCCATTCTCAAATCAAAAGCTTTTAGCTTATCAAGGTTCTTCAGCTGGATTCGCGCACATAAATACTAATGGTGCTTTTGAAATAGCTGTAGTAGAAGTTCCTCATTTTGAAGGAAAAGATAAAGCTGTTATTCAACAAGGGGCATCTTTATTTATAACTAAAGATGTTACTGCAGAAGCTCAATATGCTGCTTATGAATTTGTTAAATTTGCAACTAACACTGAAAATACAGCTAAGTTTGCAACAGCTACTGGATATTTACCAGTTAGAAAATCAGCTCAAGATTCAACTATAGTTCAAGAAGTATTAGCTGATACTACTTCTTTATATGGAAAAATATATGATGTTGCTAAGCAATCTTTAGGATTTGCTTACTTTACTCCTGCAATAAACAATGCTCAATCAGCTAGAACAGTTGCAGAAGAAAAATATGCATCTTATGTAACAGGAACTTCAGATGATGTTGATGCTATGTTAAAAGAAATGGAATCTCAAGTTGAGACTTCAATAAGCCGTCAATAATACATTGAAGAGCATAAAAAGATTTATACCCTGCTTAGCATTGCTAAGTAGGGGATTTTTTTATCAAATATATAATGAAATTAATTTTAAATAAATAATTAATTTATTTTAGGAGGTATTTAAATGAAAGAAGAAGTAATGAAAAATATAATAAGTAAAATTGAAGAGTATGATACTATAGCAATATATCGTCATGTTTTTCCCGATCCTGATTCATATAGTTCACAAACAGCTTTAAAAAGTATAATAAATAATACATATCCTAATAAAACTGTAGTGCTATTAGGTGAACATTCTAAAAATCTAGAATATATAAATGTTATGGATAAGGAAATAGAAATAAATAAAGATTGTTTAGCTATAATTGTAGATGTTGCTAATAAGGAAAGAGTTGATAATCAATCTTTTAATAATGCGGGTTATATAATGAAAATTGATCATCATAAACCATTTGATGCTCCGTTTGAAGATTTAACTTGGGTAGATACAGATTATTCTTCTTGTAGTGAAATGATTTTAGATTTGTATTTAGCAAATGAGGATAAATTAAAAATAGATAAAAAAGGAAGACGAGCTTTATTTACTGGTATAATTGGAGACACAGGAAGATTCTTATATATAGATAATCCAACAAAGTTATTTGAAAAATTATATAAGATAACTTTCGATTTAGAAACAAAAGAACTTTATGCAAATATGTATAGAAGAGAAGAAAGCGAATTAAAGTTTTTAGGATATATTTATAGTAATTATGTAACTACTGATAATGGAATGGCTTACCTAAAGGTAAAAAACGAAATTGCTAAAAAATATGGTTTAGAACCAATAAAAGCTGCTAGAATGGTAAATGCTCTTCAAGATACTGCAGGTATAATTAATTGGCATTTCTTTGTGGAAAAAGAAGATGGCTCAATTTTCTGTGAGTTTAGATCTAATGGTCCTAGAGTTAATGATATTGCATCTAACTTTGGTGGTGGTGGTCATATGTTAGCGGCTGGTGCATCACTTGAAAATTGGGAAAAGGTTGATGAAATAATAAAGGAATTTGATGAAAATTGTAAAAAATATAGAGATGATAATAAATAAAGTGTAAAAAAAGTACCTAAAGATTGATTTTTTGTGAAAGTTATCTTTAGGTGCTTTTTTATTAATTAAAAATATTTCAATTTAGTAATTTTATGGTATAATTAATTTATATTACTAATTAAGTAATATATAAACTGTGTTTTATAAGGTAGAATTAATTGAGGGTTTTGAGGAGGAGAAAATATGGCAAGATTTACATTACCAAGAGATATTTATCATGGTAAAGGTTCATTAGAAGTATTAAAGACACTAAAGGGGAAAAAGGCCGTAGTAGTTGTTGGTGGCGGCTCAATGAAAAGATTTGGTTTCTTAGATAAAGTAGAAAGTTATTTAAAAGAAGCTGGAATAGAAGTTAAATTAATAGAAGGAGTAGAACCGGATCCATCAGTCGAAACTGTTATGAGTGGAGCAGCTGTAATGAGAGATTTTGAACCAGATTGGATAGTTGCTATGGGTGGAGGATCACCAATAGATGCAGCAAAAGCAATGTGGATTTTTTATGAATATCCTGATTTTACTTTTGAACAAGCTGTGGTACCTTTTGGGTTACCAGAGTTAAGACAAAAAGCTAAGTTTGTAGCAATACCATCAACTTCAGGAACTGCTACAGAAGTAACAGCTTTCTCAGTAATTACAGATTATAAAGCTAAGATTAAATATCCTTTAGCAGATTTTAATATAACTCCAGATATTGCAATAGTTGATCCAGAGCTAGCACAAACAATGCCAGCTAAACTTGTTGCTCATACTGGAATGGATGCATTAACACATGCTATAGAAGCGTATACGGCTTCATTAAGATCGAATTTTTCAGATCCATTAGCTTTAAAAGCTATTGATATGGTTAATGAACATTTAGTTAAGTCCTTTGAAGGTGATGTAGAGGCAAGAAACTTAATGCATGAAGCTCAATGTTTAGCAGGTATGTCATTTAGTAATGCTTTGTTAGGAATAGTACATTCAATGGCTCACAAGGTTGGAGCAGTATTCCATATTCCGCATGGATGTGCAAATGCAATATTCCTACCATATGTAATTCAATATAATAGAACAGAATGTGAAAGTAGATATGCTGATATAGCAAGAATGTTAAAATTAGAAGGAAATACAGATGCTGAATTAACAGATTCATTAATAGCAAAAATAAATGAATTTAATGTAGCATTAAATATTCCAGCATCAATGAAAGAGTATGGAGTAACTGAAGAAGATTTCTTAGCTAATGTTAAACATATAGCTCATAATGCAGTTTTAGATGCGTGTACTGGATCTAATCCAAGATCAATTGATGATGAAACAATGGAAAAATTACTTTCATGTACATTCTATGGAAATAAAGTTAACTTTTAATAAGAAATAATTGAAATATATTGTGTAAATTAAGAATGCATTTTCAAAGAGCTATCTTTAAAAGTGCATTCTTAAGCTTATAAGTAAAATTATAAATTTAAATTTATAAAAATATATAACATAAGAAAATATGGGGGTTATTAAGGTGTATAAAATAACAAGTAAAAGATTATTAACAGAAAACATATATTTAATGGACATAGAGGCTCCAAGAGTAGCTAAGTCAGCTCAACCAGGACAGTTTATTATTGTTAAAAATAATGAAAAAGGTGAAAGAATTCCTTTAACTATTGCTGATTATGACAGGGAAAAGGGAACTGTAACAATAGTGTTTCAAACTGTTGGATACGGAACTAAAGAGTTAGCTACTTTTGAAGTTGGAGACTATGTGCAAGATTTTGTTGGACCATTAGGGCAGCCTAGTGAATTTGTTCATGAAGATTTAAATGAGCTTAAAAATAAGAAAGTTTTATTTGTAGCTGGAGGAGTAGGTGCTGCACCTGTTTATCCTCAAGTTAAATGGTTCCATGAAAATAATATAGATGTTGATGTTATAATCGGGGCAAGAAATAAAGAATTAGTTATATTAGAAGAAGAAATGAAGAAAGTAGCTAAAGATTTATATATATCTACTGATGATGGCTCTTATGGTTTTAATGGTAGAGTAACAGATTGTTTATTAGATTTAGTAAATAACAAGTCTAAGAAGTATGATCATGCTGTTGTTATAGGACCGATGATAATGATGAAATTTATGTCTATGCTTACTAAGGATCTTGGAATAAAGACTACTGTAAGTTTAAATCCTATTATGGTTGATGGTACAGGAATGTGTGGTGCTTGTAGAGTTACAGTAGGTGATGAAGTTAAGTTTGCATGTGTTGATGGACCAGAATTTGATGGTCATCTTGTAGATTTTGATGAAAGTATGAGAAGACAATCTCTTTATAAAAGTGAAGAAGGTAGAGCTATACTTAAATTAGAAGAAGGCGACACACATCATAGAGAAGGTTGCGGATGCGGAGGACATAAGTAATGAATAAAATAGTAGATAGAATGAAGAGAATACCGGTAAGAGAACAAGAAGCTAGTGTAAGAGCAAAGAATTTTGAAGAGGTTTGTTTAGGATATGATGAGGAAAGAGCTTTAGATGAAGCGAGCAGATGTTTAGGATGTAAAAATCCAAAGTGTGTAAGCGGATGCCCAGTATCAATAGACATACCAGGATTTATATCTCATGTTAAAGAAGGCGACTTTGAAGGTGCAGCAAAGGAAATTGCAAAGTATAGTGCATTACCAGCTGTTTGTGGTAGAGTATGTCCTCAAGAATCACAATGTGAAGGTAAGTGTGTATTAGGAATAAAAGGTGATCCGGTTGCAATTGGTAAACTAGAAAAATTTACTGCAGATTGGGCTAGAAAACATAATATTGATCTTTCGGATAAGGAAGAATCAAAGGGTAAAAATGTAGCTGTAATAGGTTCAGGCCCAGCAGGTCTTACTTGTGCAGGAGATTTAGCTAAAAAAGGATATGATGTTACTATATTTGAAGCTTTACATGAGGCTGGTGGAGTTTTAGTTTATGGTATACCAGAGTTTAGATTACCAAAGGAAGAGGTAGTGAAATCTGAAATTGATAATATTAAAAAATTAGGTGTAAAAATTGAAACTAATGTAGTTGTAGGAAGAACTGTTACAATAGATTCTTTAATTGAAGATGAAGGGTTTGATGCTGTATTTATTGGATCAGGAGCTGGACTTCCTAAATTTATGGGAATCCCAGGTGAAAATTCAAATGGAGTATTTTCAGCTAATGAATTCTTAACAAGAGTTAATTTAATGAAAGCATTTAAAGAAGAATATCATACACCAGTTAAAGTTGGTAAAAAAGTAGCTGTAGTTGGTGGTGGGAATGTTGCTATGGATGCTGCAAGAACAGCATTAAGACTTGGAGCAGAAACTCATATTGTATATAGAAGAAGTGAATCAGAGCTTCCAGCAAGACTTGAGGAAGTTCATCATGCAAAAGAAGAAGGAGTAATATTTGATGTATTGACTAATCCTACAGAAATTTTAACAGATGAAAATGGATGGGTTACAGGAATGAAGTGTGTTAAAATGGAACTTGGAGAGCCTGATGCATCAGGAAGAAGAAGACCAGTTGTTAAGGAAAATTCAGAGTTTGTTATGGATGTGGATACAGTAATAATGTCTCTTGGAACATCACCAAATCCTTTAATTTCTTCAACTACTAAAGGATTAGAAGTTAATAAATGGAAATGTATAGTTGCTGATGATGAAAGTGGACTTACAACTAAAGAAGGTGTTTATGCTGGTGGAGATGCAGTTACAGGAGCTGCCACTGTTATATTAGCAATGGGAGCAGGTAAAAAAGCTGCAGCAGCTATTGATGAATATTTAAGTAATAAATAACATGAAATTTAATTGACTTTTTTACAATAAATTAATAAAATTATCTTATAACTCCAAAGTTATTTTCTTTCTTTGGGGTTTTTCTTTATAAAAAAGGAAACTCCTTCGCCTAAATGTCAAATGAGTACACTATAAATGGATTCAAATGACCAAATTTAAATTTGGAGTTTCAGTTAACTTTGATTAACTAAATTTAAATTTAGCCTTTCAATTGTGAGGGGTAACAGTAGGTGTGATTATGAAATTAACAAAGGTTCAAAATAGATTTATAAAAAATAAGAATATGGGCTTTTCATTAATGAAAGGAAAAGCATTAACAGGAAAGACATTAGCAGCTTTACATAGAGTTATTAATTTAGAAAATAATTATTGTATTTATAATGAAGATAATATTTTATATTTATCTTCAAATTATGAAGAATTAGAAAAAAGTAAAAGTTTATATAAAGAAAAAAGTAAAGTTAGTGAGTTTTATTCGCTATTTAGTATGGATAAAGAAAGAGTTGAGTTTAATTTAGTAAGGACGTTAATAAAAGATTTTTCAAAAAAATATATAAATGAAAAAAAGTTAAAATTAAAATTTATTTCTTTTGAAGAAGGGTATAACTTTACAAAACATAAAGAATTTTATGATGAACTAGTATTTTTCAGTAAAAAATCTAAGGTTATTAATAAAGTTACAAGTGAAGACCTATATGATGAAATTATGTGGATAAAAGCATGTAATTTTACAAGGGAAGAATATAACGAAGTTGAAAGAAAAGGTAGAAAATATAGATTAATAAGAAATTCTTATACGAGAAATTCAATATATACACTTATGGAAATATATACGTCAATATTAAGAGATAACGGATATTATGATTGTTATGATGAAGTATCATTAGCTATAAAATATGGACAAAATGCTAAAGGGAAATATACTCATATAGTTTTAGATAATGTAGAGTCACTGACTAAAGGTGAAATAGAATTTGTAAAAAGTATTTACTCTAATAATCCTTATTCATCATTTGTTTTTATTGTTAATAATGAAGCTTATAATGATAAAATGTGCTGGCTTATAAATGGGAGAAAGTTTAAAACCCTTGGGACAGATTTTAAAGGGAAAACTTTTGCATTTAAAAAAGAATTTAAGGAAGATAGAAATATTAATAAAAACTATATGAATACATTCCAATATGTAAATTTAAAATATAAAAATATAGTTGAATTTAACGTTGATAGTTATTCATCTAAAAAAGAAATTTATTTAGAGGATAATACTATATTTAATGAAGACGAACTAATTGAAGTTGATGTTTATAACAATATAGCAGCGGGAAATCCTATTGAAATCAATGATGAGGTAGAGGAGAAATTTAATTTGCCTAAAAGTTGGTTAGAAAGAGGTAAGGATACTTTTATACTTCATGTTAAAGGTGATAGTATGATTAATAAAAATATTGATGATGGAGATTTAGTTGTAATAAAAAGACAAAATACAGCACTAAATAATGATATTGTTGCAGCTAGCTTAGATGGAGAAGCAACTTTAAAGACTTTAAAGCTAAATGGTAAAGAGCCTATGTTAGTTCCAGCAAACTCTAAATATAGTGAAATATATTTAGAAGGAAAAGAAGTAAATATATTAGGTGTAGCTATTGGGGTAATAAAGAATAAATTGAATTAAGTATCAAGGGGGCTATAAAATGATTTCAAGTAAAATGAAAGATATGGTTTTAAACAGTTCTACTATTAGAGCTATGTTTGAAGAGGGGAAAAGATTATCGAAGATATATGGAGAAGAGAATGTTTTTGATTTTAGTATAGGTAATCCTAATGTAGAACCACCTAACGAAATCAAAGAGATTATTAATAATATTATAAATGAAGAAAAACCTAACTTTCTTCATGGATATATGAATAATTCAGGATATGAAGATGTAAGAGAAGCAATAGCTAATGATTTAAGTAAGAAGCATAGCCTTGAATTAAAATGTGAAAATATAGTTATGACTTGTGGTGCGGCTGGAGGATTAAATATAATTTTAAAAAGTATCTTAGATCCAGGAGACGAAGTTATTGTTTTTGCACCTTTCTTTGGAGAGTATATTAATTATGTAAAAAACTTTGATGGAGTTGTAACTGTTATATCAGCAGATACGGAAAGTTTTCAGTTAAATTTAGAGGGACTAAAAAATAAAATATCAAATAATACTAAAGCTATAATTATAAACTCTCCTAATAATCCAAGTGGAGTTATATATAATGAAAAAACAATAAAAGAATTATCAGAAATATTAAATGAAAAAGAGCTAGAGTTTAATAAAGATATTTATTTAATTTCAGATGAGCCATATAGAGAAATAATATATGATAATACAACGGTTCCATGTATATTAAACTATTATAATAATTCATTTATAGGATATTCATATAGTAAATCATTATCTCTTCCAGGCGAAAGAATAGGTTATATTGTAATTAACCCTAAAATAAATACATTTAATGATGTAGCATCAGCATTGAATATATCCAATAGAATTTTAGGGTTTGTTAATGCTCCGTCACTTTTTCAAAGGGTAATAAAAGAAAGTTTGAATTTAGAAGTAGATGTTAATATTTATAAGAGAAATAGAGATTTATTATATAGCCATTTAACTTCTATAGGATTTGAATGCTTAAAGCCGGATGGAGCTTTTTATCTTTTCCCAAAATCTCCAATAGATGATGATGTTAAGTTTTGTGAAGATGCTAAAAAGTTTAATATATTAGCTGTTCCGGGAAAAACCTTTGGATGCCCAGGGTATTTTCGATTATCTTATTGTATAGCATATGATAAAATTGAAAGATCTTTAAAGGCTTTTGATGAACTTATAAAATTATATAATTGAATAAAAAAATACAAATTTGGGCAAGTTTTAAATGGGGGAACTTAAATGTTGCTATAGCCCCTTGTATTTGTTAGTAAAGTATGCTAGAATGTATTAAGAAGTAATTTACTAATAGCTAGAAAATGAAGAGTGGGGCTTGTTCCCGCTCTTTCTATTTGAACGCAACTACTTTTTAGTTGCGTTTTTGCATACCTATTTTTTAAATTACTTAAAAACTGAATATTGCAAAGGAGGATAATTATGAAAATTGATGCCTTAGTTACTCAAATTTATGAAATGGTTAAACCCATAGCAGATGAACTTAACTATGAAATATACCATATTGAATATGTTAAGGAAAATGGAGAATATTATTTAAGAATATATATAGAAAAAGAAGGCGGAATCACTTTAAATGATTGTGAAGCACTTTCAAGAAGAGTAAGTGATATTATGGATGAAAAAGATCCTATACCTGAAGCTTATTTCTTAGAAGTTTCATCACCAGGCTTAAATAGAACTATATTTACTGAAGCTCACTACAAAAGATTTATAGGTAGAGAAGTAATGGTTAAGTTTACAAAAGCCATCGATGGAAAGAAAAATGTTAAGGGTATTTTAAAGGAAGTTAATGAAAATAATATAATAATTGAAGCGGACACTTTAATAAGCATACCAAAAGATAAAATAAAAAGTGCAAATATTGAAGGGGAAATATAGTAAGGAGGGTATTTAAGATGAACCAAGAGTTTATAGGTGCTCTTAAAGAAATAGTAAAAGATAAAGGTATTAGTGAAGATTTATTATTTACAACAATTGAGGATGCGTTAGTTGCAGCGTATAAGAAAAATTATGCTGGACCAACATCTTCTGCTCAAAATGTAAAGGTAACAATTGATAGAGAAACTGGAGAAATACATGTATACTCTCAAAAAATTGTAGTTGAAGAAGTTTTTGATACTGTTACTGAAATTGGATTAGAAGAAGCACAAGAAATAAAGCCTACATATGATTTAGATGATGTGGTTGATTTTGAAGTTACTCCAAAGAATTTTGGAAGAGTTGCAGCACAGCTTGCAAAGGGTGTAGTAACTCAAAGAATAAGAGAAGCTGAAAGAAGTATAATATATAATGAATATAAAGAAAAAGAATATGATATTATTACTGGAACAGTTTTAAGAGAAGATAAAGGAAATGTTTTTGTTAACATTGGTAAGCTTGAAACAGCAATAGGACCTAATGAGCAAATTCCAAGAGAAAAGTATAAATTTAATGAAAAAATTAAATTATATGTTGTAGAAGTTAAAAATACTTCTAAGGGTGCTCAAATAATAGTATCTAGAACTCATCCAGGATTAGTGAAGAGACTATTTGAATTAGAAGTTCCAGAAATATATGAGGGTGTTGTTGAAATAAAGAGTATCTCAAGAGAAGCAGGATCAAGAAGCAAAATTGCTGTAGTATCTCATGATGAAAATGTTGATCCTATGGGAGCTTGTGTTGGACCTAAGGGTGCAAGAGTTCAAAACATAGTAAATGAACTTAAGGGCGAAAAAATAGATATAATTAAATGGAGTAAAAACCCAGAAGAATTTATAGCAAGTTCTTTAAGCCCAGCAAAAGTAGTAAGTGTAACAGTTGATGAAGATGCAAAATCAGCTAAGGTTATCGTAGATGATAATCAATTATCACTTGCTATTGGAAAAGAAGGTCAAAATGTTAGATTAGCTGCTAAGCTAACTAACTGGAAGATTGATATAAAGAGTAAGTCACAAGCTGAAGCAATAGAGGAATAAGGGGGATTTTTTTATGAAAGTAAAGAAAATACCTTTAAGAATGTGCACTGGCTGTATGGAAATGAAGCCTAAAAAAGAGCTTATCAGAGTTGTAAAAAGTCAAGATGGTGAAGTTTCTGTTGACTTAACAGGAAAGAAATCAGGTAGAGGTGCTTATATTTGTAAGAGCATTGAATGTTTAGAAAAAGCATTTAAGGCAAAGAGATTAAGTAGAAACCTTGATGTTGCAATAGATGAAGAAATATACAACAGATTAAGGGAAGAGATAGTTAATGAATAAGTTTTTTAATTTTTTAGGTCTTGCGAAAAGATCAGGAAATTTAATAGAGGGGTATAGCAAATGTGATGAACAACGAAATAGACGTAGTTTTTATCTTGTTATACTAAGTGATGATGCTTCTAATAGTACAAAAAAGAAGTTTAGAAATCATTGTGCTGAAAAGAAAATTCCTCTTATAGAAGGCTTTTCTAAGGAAGAACTAGGCAACCCAATTGGAAGAGAGGAAATAAAAGTTTTAGCTATAATAGATAAAAATATGGCTGAAAAGTTAATATCCTTGTACCAAAATGAAGAAGGAAGAAATTAACCGGGGGTGATTTTATTGTCAAAGATTAGAGTATATGAATTGGCAAAAGAGCTTAATGTGAGCTCAAAAGATTTAATAAATTTATTAATGGAAGAATTTGGTGTTGAAGTTAAAAATCATATGAGTGTAATAGAAGATGAAGACGCAACACTAATAAAAGAATTATTAGGTGATACAAACACTTCAGAAGAAGGTAAGAAAAGTTTAGTTGATGAATATGAAGACGAACTTGCTGAATCACTTAATAAAGGCGTAAGAAAAAAGAAAAAGACTAAAAAGGAATTAGAGCAAGAAGAAGTTGAAAGAAATGCTGAAGCTGCATGTGGAGTAATTGAAATTGGTGAAACAATAACAGTTAAAGAATTATGCGAAAAGCTAGGTAAGCCAACAAATGACGTTATTAAGAATTTAATATTTATAGGCGTAATGGCTGGTGTTAACCAAGAAATAGACTTCGCTACAGCTGAAAAACTTTGTGAAAAATATGAAGTTTTAGTTGAAAGAAAAGAAGAAGAAACTGAGTTAGAAGCATTCGAAGAAGAAACAGATATTGTTGAAGAAAACTTAGAAAAGAGACCACCAATAGTAACAATCATGGGTCACGTTGACCATGGTAAGACTTCACTTTTAGATGCTATAAGACATGCAAAAGTTACAGCAAGTGAAGCCGGTGGAATAACTCAACATATTGGTGCTTACACAGTATCATTAAATGGAGAAAAAATTACATTCTTAGATACTCCAGGACATGAAGCTTTCACAGCTATGAGAGCCAGAGGAGCTCAAGTTACTGATATAGTTATATTAGTTGTTGCAGCTGATGATGGTATAATGCCACAAACTAAAGAAGCTATAAACCACTGTAAAGCAGCCGAGGTACCTATGATAGTTGCTATCAACAAAATTGATAGACCGGGAGCTAATATTGATAGAGTTAAACAAGAATTAACTGAACATGGTTTAGTTTCAGAAGACTGGGGTGGAGATACTATTTGTGTTCCAGTTTCAGCTAAGACTGGTGAAAACCTAGAAAGCTTACTAGAAATGGTATTATTAACATCTGAAATGCAAGAGTTAAAAGCTGATGCAAATAGAAAAGCAAAAGGTACTGTAATTGAAGCTAAATTAGATAAAGGTAGAGGAGCAGTTGCATCTTTACTTATCCAAAATGGTACATTAAATGTAGGAGATTCAATCTTAGTTGGTACTACTTATGGTAGAATAAGAGCTATGTTTGATGATATGGGTAAGAAAATAAAGAGTGCTGGACCATCTATTCCAGTTGAAATATTAGGTCTTTCTGAAGTTCCATCTGCAGGTGATAGGTTTATAGTTTGTAAAGATGAAAAAACTGCAAGAAATATGGCTGACTTAAGAAAGCAAAAAATTAAAGCGGATAGTCACCAAGCTTCAAACAGAGTTTCATTAGAAGACTTATATAGTCAAATTCAAGAAGGAAAAGTTAAAGAATTAGCTATAGTTGTTAAAGCTGACGTTCAAGGTTCAGTAGAAGCAATAAGACAATCTTTAGAAAAATTATCTACTGATGATGTTAAAGTAAGAGTAATTCATGGGGCTGTTGGTGCTATAACAGAAACAGACGTTACACTTGCTGCAGCTTCAAATGCTTTAGTAATTGGATTTAACGTTAGACCTGATGGAAATGCAATGGTTCAATCAGAAAAAGAAAACATTGAAATTAAGACATATAGAATTATATATGATGCAATTGAAGATGTTAAGACAGCTATGATTGGTATGCTTGATCCAGAATATAAAGAAGTTGTAAATGGTAAAGCTGAAGTAAGAATGACATATAAGATTTCAAACGTAGGAACTATAGCAGGATGCTATGTTATCGACGGCAAGATTGTAAGAAATTCTGAAGTAAGAGTAATTAGAGATGGTATCGTAATATTTGAATCAACATTAGCTTCTTTAAAGAGATTTAAAGATGATGCCAAAGAAGTAGCTAAAGGTTATGAGTGTGGTTTAAGTGTTGAGAAATTCAACGACCTTAAAGAAGGCGATATTATAGAATCATTTACAATGGAAGCTATTAAAAGAAAAGAGCTTTAAGAGGTGTTTTAAATGGCTAACTATAGAGGCGGAAGAATAAACGAAGAAGTAAAAAGAGAAATTAGTAATATAATAAGAAATGAAATAAAAGATCCAAGACTTACTGCTATGGTATCAGTTACTGATGTAAAAGTAACTAAAGACTTAAGATACGCAAAGGTATTTGTAAGTATATTTGGAAAAGATGATGAAGAAAAGAACAATACATTTGTTGCTTTAAAAAATGCTAGTGGATATATTAGAAAAGAAATAGGTCAAAGAATTAATTTAAGATACAATCCTCAAATAATATTTGAACTTGATGATTCAATAAATTATGGAATGCATATTGAAGAATTAATTCAAAAGGTAAAAGATAAGTAATATGACACTAGGTCAAATTGCTAAGTTTATATTAGAAGGCAAAAAGATAGGCATTACCTACCATGTATCACCAGATGGTGATGCGGTAGGTAGTGTTCTTGCACTTTTTAACGCTTTAAAAAGTTTAAACAAGGATTGTTACATATTATCAAAGGATACATTATCAGATAATTTGAAATTCTTAAAAGGATCTGATGAAGTTACAGGAGAAATTATAGAACCTGACGATGAAACAGATATTGTAGTAGTTCTTGATTGTGGAAATTTAGAGAGAGTAAGTGCAAATTTAAAACAATTCACTGGCACAATAGTAAATATAGATCATCATCTTTCAAATGATAAATATGGTGATATTAATTATATAGATTCAAATGCAGCGGCAACAGCTGAAATAGTATTTGAGTTATTAAATTTAATGGGAATAAACTTTGATGAAGCAAATAGTGTTATTAAGGATATAGGAACTTGTATGTATACTTCAATAGTAACGGATACAGGTGGATATAGACATTCTAATGTAACTGAAAGAACACATAAAATATCTGCAGCATTAAAGAAAATAGGTGTAGATAATACTTTTATTTACCAAAGCCTTTTTGATAATAAGGATTTTAGTAGAATAAAGCTAATAGGAAAAGCATTAAGCAATATGCAACTTATTTTAAATGGTAAAGTTGCATTATTAGAATTAGATAAAGCTTTTACAGAAGATTTAGGAATTGATATAGGTGATACATCAGATATAATATCTTATGGACTTCAAATTAAAGGTGTTGAAGTAACATTATTATTAAAAGAAGTTGAAGATGGTGTTAAAGCTAGCCTTAGAGCAAAGAGTTATGTTGATGTAAGAAAAATAGCAGAAGTCTTTGATGGCGGTGGTCATATAAGAGCTTCAGGAATAAAAATCAAAAATATGTCAATGGAAGAAGCTAAATATGAAATATTAAATGAAATACAGAAAGAGTTGTAAGATATGAATGGTATTTTAAATATCTTTAAACCAAAAGGAATGTCCTCTTTTGATGTGGTTAGAGTTATAAAAAAAGTAGCTAAAACAGGAAAGGTTGGACATACAGGAACATTAGATCCAGAAGCAACAGGGGTATTACCTGTATGCATTGGAAGAGCAACTAAAATAATAGATTATATCATGGACTCAGAAAAGGTATATGAAGTTACTTTTAAGCTGGGAATTAGGACAACTACTTATGATTTAGAAGGTGAAGTTTTAGAAGAAAAGGATACTTCTCATTTAAGTGATAATGATATATTGACTGTAATAAAAGAATTTATAGGGGAATATTCTCAAGTTCCACCTATGTATTCAGCATTAAAGCAAAATGGTGTTAGACTTTATGAGTTAGCTAGAAAAGGAATAGAAGTAGAAAGAGAAGGAAGATTAATAAATATCCATAATATTGAAGATATTAAAATAGATAATCCATATGTTTCTATGAAAGTTACATGTTCTAAGGGAACTTATATAAGAAGTCTATGTTATGATATAGGGGAAAATTTAGGTGTTTTTGCAACTATGACAGAGTTAAATAGATCAAAAACATCTGTATTTGAACAAAGTAAATCAATTAACGTTAATGATTTAACAGAAGAAAATATATATGACTATATTGTAACTATGGAAGAAGCATTAAGTAAATATGAAGCTATTATAGTTCATGGAAAGTATGTAAAACTTCTTGTAAATGGAGTAAGAGTTGCTGATAATAGATTTACTAAAGATAAGATTATTAATGATAGATTATATAGAGTATATGATGAAAATAATAATTTTATAGGCCTAGGTGAAAGAAATAACGCTGGCTTTAAAATAGAGAAGTTACTGATCACATAGGAGAAGAAGTAATGCTAATATATGATAATAAGGCTTTGGATGAAGAAAATAGAAGTACTTATATAGCTCTTGGTAGCTTTGATGGATTACATTTAGGTCATTTATCATTAGTTAGAAAAGTTAAGAGTTTAGCTGATGAAAATGGAGGAAAGTCTATAGTTTTTACTTTTAAAAATCATCCTAGAACATTTATAAATATTAAAAATAAAATAGAACTTATTATGACCAATACAGAAAAGGTTAAAGTATTGCAAGAAGAAGGTATAGATATACTAGCATTTAAAGACTTTGATGATAAGATGATGAAAATGATGCCTGATGAGTTTATAAAGTGGTTATGTGAAACTTATAAAGCAAGGGGCATTGTTGTAGGCTTTAATTTTAAGTTTGGTTATAAAAATTTAGGGGATGTTGAGCTTTTGAAAAAGTTCCAGGAAGAATATAAATATGAATTATATGTAATGGAGCCTTGTAAGCTTGGATCAGAAATAATAAGTTCTACATCTATTAGAAAAGAATTAATAGATGGAAATGTAAAAAAAGCATTTAATATGCTATCTAGGCCATATCTACTTTCAGGAAAAGTAATAGATGGGAAAAAGTTAGGAAGAACTATAGGATTTCCAACTGCTAATTTAGAAATAAATGAAAAAAAAGTTATTCCTAAAAAAGGTGTTTATTATACAAATGTAGAAGTTAATGGAAAATTTTTTAAAGGAATTACTTCAGTAGGGAATAATCCTACTGTAAATGGGAAAGAATTAACAGTAGAAACTTATATTTTAGATTTTAGTAATGATATATATGGAAAAGAAATTAATGTTTATTTTATCGATAGAATTAGAGATGAAGTAAAGTTTAATAATATTAATGAATTAATTGAACAATTAAAAAAAGATAAAAATTTTGCAGAGAAAAGTAATAAAGTAATTAGCTAAAATAATTTATAAATTTATATTATTAGATAATAAAATCTAAATAAATTTAAAATTATAAATTATGTTTACAAGATAGACTTACTTTGCTATAATATTTCATGAAGAACCTACTTCTAAGATTTGAGGGTGATTTCTCTTTTCCTGGAAATAGGGGATAAATTAACTGGAGGTGTCATTATGGACGCAATAAGAAAGCAAGAATTAATCAAACAATACGGAAGACACGAAGGAGACACTGGTTCACCAGAAGTTCAAATCGCTCTTTTAACTGAAAGAATCAACTCATTAACTGGACACTTAAAAGTTCACAAAAAAGACCACCACTCAAGAAGAGGTCTTTTAATGATGGTTGGACAAAGAAGAGGTCTTTTAAATTACTTAGCTGATCAAGATATCGAAAGATACAGAGCTATAATAGCACAATTAGGCTTAAGAAGATAGTCTTTATAGAGCGGGTTTTATCCGCTCTATTATTTTAAAAAAATTAAATTAGTAGAACCGTAAAACCTGAAGGGAGGTTATTAAATGACTAATATACTAGAAAAAAATATAGCTGGTAGAAATATGAAAGTTGAATTTGGTAGAGTAGGAATGTTATCAAATGCAGCTATTTTTATGAGCTATGGAGATACAGTAATATTAACAAATGTTAATGCTTCAGAAAAACCAAGAGATGGAATAGATTTCTTCCCATTAAGTGTTGAATATGAAGAAAGATTATATGCAGTTGGTAAAATACCAGGTGGATTTATAAAAAGAGAAGGTAGACCTTCAGAAAATGCAATTCTTTTCGGAAGAGCTGTAGATAGACCATTAAGACCATTATTCCCTAAGGGATATAGAAATGATGTTCAAGTGGTTTGTACAGTTGTATCAGTAGAACAAGATAACTTACCAGAAATTCTAGCAATTAATGCTGCATCAATGGCATTATCTATATCAAGTATTCCTTTCACTAACCCGGTTGCAGCAGTGCAAGTAGGTCTTATAGATGGAAATTTTGTTTTAAACCCAACATCAAAAGAAAGAGAAGAAAGTATTCTTCAATTAACTGTTTGTGCAACTAAAGACAGAGTTATGATGATTGAAGCTGGTGGAGACGAAATACCAGAAGAAACAATGATTAAAGCAATTGAATATGGTTTTGAAAAGTGTCAAGATATAGTTGCTTTCCAAGAAGAAGCTATGGCTAAGTTCGGAAAAGAAAAGGATGAACCTGTTCTTTATAAACCGGATGCAGACCTTACAAAAGATATTAAAGAATTCGCAGGTGAAATGATTAAAGAAGCTATGTGGATTACTGATAAGGATGAAAGAAACGCAGCAATGGATGCAGTAAACGATAAAATAACTGAAGAATTTGCTGAAAAGTATCCTGACAATTTTGCAGACTCTAAAGAAATAGTGTATAACATGCAAAAAGAAGTAGTTAGAGATATGCTTTTAAATCACTCTAGAAGACCTGATGGAAGAGCTTTCGATGAAATAAGAAAGATTACTTGTGAAGTTGATTTACTTCCAAGAACTCACGGAACAGGATTATTTACAAGAGGATTAACTCAAGTTATGACAGTAGCTACATTAGGAGCTGTTGGAGATATTCAAATAATAGATGGTATTGGTGAAACAGAATCTAAGAGATATATGCATCACTATAACTTCCCAGCTTACTCAGTAGGAGAAGTTAGACCATTAAGAGGTCCAGGTAGAAGAGAAATAGGTCATGGAGCTTTAGCGGAAAGAGCTTTAGAACCACTTATTCCTTCGGAAGAAGAATTCCCATACACAATTAGATTAGTATCAGAAGTATTAAGTTCTAATGGATCAACTTCTCAAGCTTCTGTTTGTGGATCAACATTAGCATTATTAGACGCAGGGGTTCCAATAAAGAGACCAGCAGCAGGTATTGCAATGGGACTTATAACATCAGAAGATTTAGCTGAAGAAGAAGTTTTAACAGATATCCAAGGAATTGAAGATTTCTTTGGAGATATGGACTTTAAAGTAGCTGGTACAACTGAAGGGATAACTTCAATTCAAGTTGATACTAAGATTAAAGGATTAAGCTTTAATGTAATTGAAACTGCAATTAAGAATGCAAGAAAAGCTAGATTACACATTTTAGATAAAATTAATGAATGTATACCAACACCAAGAACAGAGGTTTCTAAATTTGCACCAAAAACATCTACGATTTCAATAGATCCAGAAAAGATAAGAGATGTAATTGGAGCTGGTGGTAAGGTTATTAATAAGATAATAGCTGATACAGGTGTTAAGATTGATATAAAAGAAGATGGTACAGTATTTGTTTCATCTGCTGATCATGATGGTGTAAATGAAGCTATCAGAATTATAGAAGGATTAACTAAGGAAGTTCAAGCTGGTGAAGTTTATTTAGGAAAAGTAACTAAAATAGCTGCATTTGGAGCATTTATTGAAATTTTACCTAATAAAGAAGGACTTTGTCATATTTCTAAATTAGATAAGAAGAGAGTAGAAAAGGTTGAAGATATTGTATCTGTTGGAGATGAAATTTTAGTTAAGGTAACTGAAATAGATGCTCAAGGAAGAATTAACCTTTCAAGAAAAGATGCTCTTCCACAAGAAGAGATAACTGAATAATAGAAATGTTAAAAGAGAATTTAAAATAATTCTCTTTTTTTTACTATATAGAATAAATATGATAAGATTAAAATAAACTAAAAGCAAATCGATAAAAATGGAGGCAAATATGTTTAATTTATATACATTAGATAATGGATTAAGAGTTGTGACAGAATATATTGAACATGTTAATTCAATAAGTGTAGGAATTATGGTTCAAAATGGCTCAAGAAATGAAAGTAAAGATGTCAATGGAATTTCACATTTTATAGAGCATATGTTCTTTAAAGGAACAGAAAAAAGAACTGCAAAAGAAATAGTGCAAGAAATAGAAAATATAGGTGGACAAATAAATGCTTATACAAGTAAAGAAACTACTTGTTATTATATAAAAGCATTAAATACTCATGTAGATTTATGTTTAGATGTAATTTCTGATATGTTATTAAACTCAAAGTTTGATGAAGAAGAAATTGAAAAAGAAAAGGGTGTAGTTATTGAAGAGATAAATATGAGTCAAGATAATCCAGAAGATGTATTAGATGAAATACATTCAGAAGCTATCTTTGGAAATGATTCTTTAGCATATCCTATTTTAGGGACGCCTGATAGAATAAAATCTTTTAATAGAAAAAAAATTAAGGATTATATTAGAACACATTATACTCCTTATAATTCTGTTCTTAGTATTTGTGGAAAATTTGATGAAAAAGAATTGAAAAAGCTTATAGAAGAGAACTTCGGAAAATGGAGTAAGGATGATGTATATAATCCAACATATGAACCTATTTCTTTAAAGCATGGAAGCAAGTATGCAGAAAAACAAATAGAACAAGTTCATATAAATTTAGGGTTAAATGGATTACCATATGCCGATGATAAGTCATATTCATTAGTACTATTAAATAATATATTTGGTGGTGGAGCATCATCAATACTTTTCCAAAAAGTTAGAGAAGAATTAGGTTTGTGTTATAGTGTTTATTCTTATATGCAACCATATTTAGGGGTTGGAACATTAAATATATATACAGGATTAAGTAATAAATATTGTGATAAAGCAATAAGTGTTATTAATAAGCATTTATATGATTTTGCTGATAAAGGTATAAGTAAAGAGTTATTAGAGATTAATAAAGAAAAGATTAAGGCAAGTTATATTTTAGGACTAGAAAGTACTTCATCTAGAATGTTTGCTAATGCAAAGTGCTTCTTGTTACAAAATAAAATAAAGACTCAAGAAGACGTTATTAATAGAATTAACAAAATAGATAATGAAGACATAAACTATGTATTGGAGAGATGTTTTAAGCCAGGAATAGTTAGTAGTGCTTTTGTAGGGCAAGGAGTAGAAGCTGATAAATTGAATTCAATTATCAATAATTCTAAAGTTGCATATAAGAGTTGTACTGATGAAAAATTCCTATTGTAAGTTTTGCTTATAGTTGATATATTATTTAGGGAGATTAAAGTGCTAACTGGGTTTTAAGATTATATGTAAAGTAATATATTACCTATTGAATGCATAATATTATGTATAACAAGGAGGTAAGTATTATGAAGGATTTTGAATATTACGAAAAAAAGCCAGAAAGTCAACTTAGAGACTTAAGTGAGTTAGAAAGATATGAAATTTTCAACTTAGAAAGTGCAGAAAAGTATGACAGCGCTCAAAATATTGATTTTATAATTGACGAAGAAGGATATCTTAAATTCCTGGTTGTTGGTATTAGTACAAGTAAGTTTAGCTTCTTTGGTAGTAAGGAATATGTTGAAATACCATGGGAATGTGTAACAAAGATTGGAACTAATGTCATAGTAATCTCTGCCGAGGAAGGAAAGATAAAAAGAGCGAGAGCTTAGAAAACTTAAGGGGGAGATTCCTTGAATATCATAGTGCAAAAATTCGGAGGAACATCTGTATCTACAGAGGAAAGAAGAAAACAAGTAATAAAAAAAATAGGGAAGGCAATTGAAAATGGATTTAAGCCAGTAGTAGTAGTATCTGCCATGGGAAGAAAGGGAGAACCATATGCTACAGACACCCTATTATCGCTTGTAGATAGTAATTTTAAAAATAATAATAAAAGTGCTCAAGATTTATTAATGTGTTGTGGAGAAATAATAAGTTCAGTAGTTTTATGTAATGATTTATATAAGCATGGAATAACTGCAGTACCATTAACTGGAGGGCAAGCAGGAATTATAACAAATGAAGTTCATACTGATGCACAAGCTATTGATGTAGATACTCATAATATAATGAAGATTCTAGAAGCTGGAAAGGTACCAGTAGTAACAGGATTCCAAGGAGTTACTAGAAATGGATTTTTCACAACTTTAGGAAGAGGTGGAAGTGATACCTCTGCATGTATATTAGGAGTTGCATTAAAGGCTAAAGAAATAGATATATATACTGATGTTGATGGTATAATGACAGCAGATCCAAGAATGGTAGAAGATGCATCTCTTATAAATGAAATGACATATAATGAAGTGTTCCAATTAGCTGATCAAGGTGCAAAGGTTATTCATCCAAAAGCTGTTGCTTTAGCTAAAAAAGGTAATGTGCCATTAGTTATTAAGAACACTATGAATGATTCAAAGGGTACTGTAATTAAGAGTAATGTTTCAGAAGAAGAAAAGAGATTAATTTCTGGAATAACTCATTTAAATAATAGAATACAAGTAAGAGTAAGATTATCAGAGAATAAAGGTAAAAGCTCTTATAGAAGTCTTTTGGAATTATTAGCTAAAAATCATATTAGTTTAGACTTAATAAACATTTTCCCAGAACATCAAATGTTTACTATTGATTCAAGTGAAAAAGACAAACTTTCAGAAATTATGAGTAAAGCTGATATTAAGTATACTACTATTGAAGAATGTAGTACTATAGCTGTTGTAGGAGCAGGAATGAATGGAGTACCAGGAGTTATGGCAAGAATAATAAATACTTTAACAAGTAATGAAATTGAAATATTACAAACAACAGATTCAAATATGACTATTTGGTGTTTAATTTATACTAAAAAAGTTCCTGATGCAATAAGATTACTTCATAAAGAGTTTGGTTTAGGGAAATAGTTAATAAAAAGGTTCTTTAGTAAAGCTTAATATATTTTACTAAAGAACCTTTTTATTTTTATATAATAAATAATTATTTGATGTATTTTAATATATAATAATTTTATATATAATAATATATATATTATTTACGTAAGAAGGAGTAAGAGTTATGGAAATAAATTTTAATGAAAAAGCAAAAGAAGCATTAGAAAATTTAGTAAGAGAAAGTTCAGAGGAGTATGTAAGAATAAAAGTTTTCTATGGATGTGGAAGACCCGGCTATGAATTATACTGTGATTTTAAAAATGATGATGATGTTGAAGAAGTAATAGACGGAATTAAGTTTGTTGTAAATAAAAAAGATGTTAGAGCTTGTAATAAGCTTGAAATTAGATATGATAAAGAAGTTTATAATAAGGGATTTTATATTAAGGATTTAGATTAGTATAGAGGCTATGCAATTTTTTGCATAGCTTTTAATTTTATAAATATTATTTAAAAAAATTGGGAAAAATAATGTAAAAAGGTTAGAGGTGAAAAATATGAGCGATAAAACAATTAAAGAATTAAATAAATTCCTAACAGGAATTCATATGGGAGGGGCTACTTTTAAAGATTATTTAGATAAAGCACAAAATTTAGAACTTAAAGGAACTTTAAAAAAAATTATAGAATCATTTAAAGTACATGAAGAAGCTATAACTCATAGAATAGAAGAATTGGGAGGGAATGCAAGTGATTCATTGGGGATAAGAGGAAATATTGCGGAAGCATTTGAAAAGATAAAACTTATACCAGTTAATACAGATGCCGAAGTTTGTGAACATGCAATAAAGGCTATGAATATGGGAATAAAAAATGCAAATAAGTTTATAGAAGAAAATAAAAACATGGAACAAAATGTAATGAATGATATAAAAGGTGTAATAAAAGACTATGATGACCATTTAGTTGTTTTAAATAATTTAAAAACTAAATTATGCAAATATTAATGAAATTTTTGAGCTTATGGTATATACTTATTAAGAGAAATTATAGATTGTGAGGAATTTTTATGAAAAAAATATTAAAAACATCTGGAATATTAGGAATTTTGGCTATTTTTGTTTTAATTTGTTTTGGATGTAGTAAAAATGTCGAAATGGTAAGACCAGCTACAGCAGAAGAAGCGATGGATTTATTTAATAAGTATAACTTAGAAAATAATGTAGAAGAAATGGTTAAATTATATTCAAATGAATATATAGATTATCTTGGATATGATGTAAACCAAATAATAAAGGTAATGAAGAAAAATAGAAAAGAGCTTAATATAAAATCTTCAATAACAAAAAGTATAGAAGATATAAATGAAAATTTAAAAAAAGCAGTAGTAACTATTTCAGCGGTAGTAGATAATAATGATACTACTGAAGACTATGTATACGCAATAATAAAAGAAGATAATGGATGGGCAGTTTCACCAGATAGTATTACTAAATGCATAGATTTTGATGTTCCAATGGATAAAGAAAAAGAATTTAATTTAAATTTAGTTAAAGAAGCTGTGCAATTTGATGGTGCACTTATAAGAGTTAATTTATATAATGGTACTGGTAATTCTTATGTTTTTGGAACTTCAGATCAGAAAACAGAAATTGTAGTTGAAACAACAGAAGGAACATTTAAAAGTGTAGTAGAAGAACCACAAAAAATAGATAAAAAAGCAAGAAGTTATTTTATAGCAAAAATTCAAGATTTAAAAGGTGATATAACAAAAGTTACAGTAACTTCATTATTTGAGCTTGATAAAGATGGAAATGCAATTGTAGATACTAAACAAGACATAACAGCATATAGTAAATAAAATAAATACCAGTAGCCTTTTAGCTACTGGTATTTATTTTATTATTTTCTATAGCAGGTATTTTATTTAAAATTTCATAGTATTTATTTATCATTCCTAAATTTACTACATTTTCAATAATACTATAATGCTTTTTGAAAGGAATACCTTTAAGAAAATCACTACAATTTACAAGACAATTTGAAATATAAAAGTCAATTTCATTAATACAGGATAAAATTAATTCATCAAAGTTTAATGAATTTGAATTAAATAATACATTATATGGATTAAAATTATTAGTATTAAGATCATCTTTCAAATCATCAAGAGCATCTATTAAATAAATCCATTTTCCTATAAAATATCCAAGATTATATAGATTTTCTCGTAAAGTATTTGAGTCATCTTCAAATTCATATGGATAATCACTCAAAATACTTCCCATTACATCACTAAAAGGATGAGTTATTTCATCTAAGGAAGAAAAATTTTTTTCTTTTTCAAGATAAGATAATAGCTCTATATTTTTTGAAATTTTATCAGAAATATTGTCTAATTCAAGTAAGCTTTTTTTTGACGATGAAGAAAGGAGAAATTTAAAAAGTTTACTTTTTACACTTTTATCATCCTTTATGTTATCTTTTAGTTTGTAATCAAAAAGGAGTATACTTAAATTAGCACAATAATTTAAAGCATTTGTTTTTTTTGTTATTATAATATTTTTACCTGGGTGCCTTAAACATTTAATTGAATCAAAATTTAGAGGGGCACCATAAAGTCCATCTAATAAAAATCCTATAAAGGTTAAGTCGTAATTTAAACAGAATCTTGGAATATTTCCGTATTCTCTTTTAATTTCATTACATAAACCACAATAATAGCTTCTAAAGTATTCAAATTCTTTAAACTTTAGTTCGCTTTTAAGAGGTGTAACATAGCCAAACATTAAACTTCTCCTTTATTAAGGCAAAAAGATATTTAAATAAGAACTAGCACATTCCACCGCCACCTGAATTTCCACACATATTCATTCCGTTTCCGCCACCCATTAAACTTTGCATAAGCATATTTTGCATAGGATTGTTACCTCCGCCCATGCCACCCATCATATTAGCTATATTACCCATAGGATTAGGATTGTTAGCAGCATTAGAGTTATCCATAGGATTAGCGCCACCAGCAGGAGTACTTCCACTAGCAGGATTAGCTCCGCCCATTGGGTTACCAGAAGAATTATTCATAAACATATTTAAAATATTAGGATCTATTCCGCCTCCACCACCGGAGCCACCGCACATATTATTTGTTTGACCACCGCCACCACACATATTATTGTTATTATTAGAACTGTTATATTGCATTGCCCTAGCATAATTTGCTTTCATTTGTCTAACTTTTTTTACAAGAATCATTAAAGCTTGTTGATATTCTTCATTATTAGGATTTAACTCAGCTGCTGTTTTTAAATGATTTACACCAGCTTGGAACCAGCCTTTCTTTAATAAAACAAATCCTTGTAGATAATTCCATTCAGGAGAAGTCTTATCAGATATTAGATTAAGCTCTGTTTCAGCTGATAAAAATTGTTGCTTTTCGATTAAGCTTCTTATATCTTTATATTTTAGGTTATTAGTTAATAAAGTATAAGCCTCATTTATTTCCTCAAGTTTATCCTCTGCAAGGGGTTCTTCAATGGAATCATTAAAATTATTTACACTATAGGTATTAGCTAATGATTCGTAAGCATCTTTAATTTCGTCTAATGAAGCATTTGGTCTTATGCCAAGCACTTTATAAGGGTTCATATATAAATCTCCTTAGAAAAGATTACTGAATTATTATAATATATTCAGAGTAATCTAAATAAGTGATTCATATAAATTATTAGAATTAAAGATTAAATACAATCAATTAAATCTCCACCCATACATTCACAACATTGATCTAAACATATTAAATCACAGCAACTAAAATTACCACAGTCACAACAATCATCGCAACAGCAACAAGAACAACCTCGATTACGGCGTCTATAGCCATTGTTATAATAATCATCAGAGTAATGTCTATGTCTACTCATTAAGCTAATAAGATGATTTTTATATAGTGTATTATTAGGAGAAATAGAAACGGCTGTTTTTATATGATGTAAAGATTCATCAAACCAAGCTTTTTTTTCTAATAATAAGCTATAAAGATAATGATAATCAGCGTTTTCATTAGAATATGAACTTAATAAGCTTTCTGCTGATAAAAAATCTCTTTTATTAATTAGATTAATAATTTTAATAAATGAATTATTGTTAATAGAATATGAACTATTCATAATAATCACTCCTTAAGATATAGTATGTAAGTATTAATTAGTATAAAAGTAATATTGTATTTATTATATACAATATTTAAAAATAAATCATTATTAAAAAAACAAAAGAAAAATTTAAAGATAATATTTACTATTATATAATAATTATGTTAGAATTATAAAAAAATAATTTAAAAGGAGATAATTATGGAAAAGTTATTTTTACAATATCCAAAATGTACTACTTGTAGAAAAGCTAAAAAGTTTTTACAAGAAAACAATGTAATTTTTAACGATAGAGATATTACTATAGATAATCCAACAGTAGAAGAGTTAGAAAGCTGGATAGAGCTAAGTGGATTAGAAGTTAAGAAATTCTTTAATACTTCAGGTGTATTATATAGAGAGATGAATTTAAAAGACAAAATAAAAGAAATGTCAAAAGATGAAATGATAAAGCTTCTTGCAACTGACGGAAAGCTTGTTAAAAGACCACTTTTAATATGTGAAGACAAAGTATTAGTTGGTTTTAAGGAAGAACAATATAAAGAAATATTATAAAGTTAAAGAAAAAATATATATAAATAATCTATTGGGTAATATTAATTCAATAGATTATTTTTTATTTTAAGAAGACTATGTTATTGTGGTAAAATATTTATTAGTGGTTTTTTATTGATACTTTTATATTTATAAAAAAGCATTAATAAGTATTTATATAATAAATACAAAGTTTATTTAATGAGGTGGAAGAAGTTGGACATAACACAATTAAATACTTTAATATTAAAAAAGGATACGAACAATCGTCTACATAAAGGAATGAGATGTTATAAGGAAGGATTAGTATTAGATGTTAAGTCTATGGCAGATAAAGATTATGGATCTTTAGATATTTATGGAAAAGTAATGTCAAGTAGTGATATTAATGTTTATAATACTAACTTATCTTTTGATATAAAGAAGAACGATTTAATTTATACAGAATGCAATTGTATTGACTTTGAAAGTAACTGTGACTTTAATTCTACTTATATATGCAAACATATTGGAGCTACATTTTATAAGTTTATTGAAGCGGTAGAAGAAAAGAAAAAGTTGAAAAATAAATCAGATACAGTTACAAATGAGATAGAAAAATTAGATTATTCTGAAGTTATTTTAAAGGAAATTGATAGAATTATTAGACATAAAAAAGAAAAGGTAAACTTAAAAATAAATATTAGTAAAAAAAGCTTAAATAAATATGAATTTTATTATGAGCTAGATTTAAAGATAGGAACTAAAAAATATTATGTAGTTAAAAATATCGCAGATTTAATTAATGCTAGAAAAAATAATATTAAAATAGCATATGGAAAAGAATTTAAATATGATCCTATAATTCATTATTTTTCAGATGATGATGAGAGAGTTTTAAATTTTATTGAAGAATATGTATCATTAAGGCAGCCTTTTGAAAAAGAGTACTCTGTGCAAAGAATAACTAATAATGTTTTTGGAAGTAATAAAACTTTATTTATTCCACAAAGTGCTTTAAGAAGATTTTTAAATAATATTAAAAGTGAAAGTATTTCAATTACCAATGAAAATGAGATTATTGAAGATATTGAGGTTGTTAAGAATGATTTACCTATAAAGTTTAATATAAAAGAAGAGGAAAGTGAAATAAAATTATCATCTACTTCGGAGTTACCAAAGTCTATGACTTATAAGGGAGATGTTTACTTATATAATAATAAAATATATTTACCATCCTTAAAGCAAATAAAATATTATAAATCTATAAATAATATTTTAAATAAAGAAAGTGTTATTTCCTTTAAAAATAAAAATAAGCAAGAAGTAATTAATAAGGTAATACCATTGTTAGAAATTATAAGCAATGACATATATATCGAGGACAGTTTAAGTAAAAATATAATTAAGGAAGATTTAAAGGTTGAAGTTTATTTTGATAGAGAAAGAAACAAAACTTGGGCTGAAGTTAAAGCTATTTATGGTGATGTTAACTTTAATATTTTAAATGGGCCTAAGGATGATGAGTATGTAATTAGAAATATAAATGAAGAAGAAAAATTAGAAAAGGAATTAAATGATTTATCATTCTATAGAAATAATGAAAAATTCCTGTTTAATGGAAGTGATGAAAAACTTTTTGATTTACTTTCAGGAGATTTAAGAAGTCTTAAAGAAAAAGCTACAATTTTTTATTCTGATAGATTTAAAGAAAGAAAAATTTATGGAGCTACATCAATTAATGCAAGAATTTCAGAAGAAGGCGGGAACTATTTAGATTTTACATTTAATATTGAAAATGTAAATGAAGATGAATATAAGAAAATACTTCAAGCATTTAAAGAAAATAGAAAATTCTTCAAGTTAAAAGATGAAAGTTTTATTGATTTTAGGGATACAGAAGTTAGACAATTATTTAATCTTGTTGATAGTTTAAGTGATGATGTAAATATAAAGTCTAACGAGATAAAGATTCATAAAAGTAAATCAATATTTTTAAATGAGTGTATAAAGGATAATAATTTATTATTTGTGGAAGGTAAGGATATTGTAAAGCATATTGCAAGTAAAATTGAAAAATTAGAGGAAATAGATTATAAGATTCCACAAGAGTTAAAAGCAACTTTAAGAGATTATCAATTAACTGGATTTAAATGGTTTAAAACATTAAGTTATTATGAGTTTGGTGGAATACTAGCTGATGAAATGGGACTAGGAAAAACAATACAAACTATTGCATTTTTATTATCAGAAAAAAATAAAAAAAGTATTATAATTACACCAACATCATTAATATATAATTGGAGAAGTGAATTCGAAAAATTTGCACCTACAATGAAGATAAAAGTTATTCATGGAAATAAAGAAGATAGGATATTTACAAAAGAAGAAATAGAAGAGTTTGATGTATTATTAACTACCTATGGAACCTTACGAAATGATTATGATTTATATGAAAATATAAAATTTGATTTCTGTATAATAGATGAAGGGCAAAATATTAAAAATCCTTTATCACAAAGTAGTGAGGTAGTAAAGGAGTTAAATGCAAAAGTGAAATTTGCATTAACAGGTACCCCTATAGAAAATAATTTAATTGAGTTATGGTCATTATTTGATTATATTTTACCAGGATATCTTTATTCAAAAAGAAAGTTCCAAGATAAGTTTATTAAAGCGGAGAATGGTTCAGAAGAACTTAAAAAACTTATTAAGCCATTTATATTAAGACGATTAAAAAGTGATGTAATGAGTGAATTACCAGATAAAATTGAAAAGAGATTTTTAATAGAAATGACAGAAGAACAAAAGAAGGTATATAAGGCCTATGTAGAGGATATTAAGATAAAAATGAAAGAGAAAGATTTTACTAAAGATAAAATAACAATTTTCTCTTATTTAACTAAGCTAAGACAACTTACATTAGATCCTTCAATATTAATAGATGGATATACTGGTGGTAGTGGTAAGATAGATGTTACTGTAGAACTTGTAGAAAACTTTATAAAAGAAAATCATAAAATACTTTTATTTTCACAATTTACATCTGTACTTGATAGTATAAAAAATATATTGGAAGCAGAGGGAATAGAGTATTTCTATTTAGATGGATCAACAAAGGCTTCAGAAAGAGTACAATTAGTTAATGAGTTTAATGATTCGGATAAGGTGAAGATATTCTTAATTTCATTAAAGGCTGGAGGAACAGGGCTTAATTTAACATCAGCAGATGTAGTAATTCATTTTGACCCATGGTGGAATCCAGCAATTGAAGATCAAGCAACAGATAGAGCTCATAGATTTGGTCAAAAGAATGTTGTAGAAGTAATTAAGCTTATATCAAAGGGGAGTATAGAAGAAAAAATAATAAGGCTTCAAGAAAGTAAAAAAGAAATAATAAATGAGATAATGAGTGGAAATTATACTAATGGAGGATTCCTTAGTAGCTTAAGTTCTGATGAAATAAAAGAGCTTTTTAATTAATATAAAAAAGCACTGAATTGATATTTTCAGTGCTCTTTTCATATTATATTAAATTAATTAGATTCTTTTAATAGTTTTTCAAGGTCAGAAATAATTACTTTAACTAAATCTAACTTTCCTTTTGCATAATCAGAATCATTTAACCAATCTATACCCATTGATAAACATTTTTCCGTTTCTTTATATTCATTTAATAATTTTAATATTCTATCACTACTCATATATAACTTTAGCTCCTATTCATACTATAAAATTTAATTACTCAACAGTTACTGATTTTGCTAAGTTTCTTGGCTTATCAACATCGCAACCTTTTTGTTTTGCAATATAGTAAGAAATTAATTGAAGAGGAACAACACTTATAAGTGGAGTTAGTATATCAATAGTTTTTGGAATATAAACTATTGAATCAACAACTTCTTTAGAAGTAGTATCGCCTTCATTTACAACAGCAAAGATATTTCCACCTCTTGTAGAAACTTCTCTTACATTACTTATCATCTTATCTTTTAAAGCCTCTTGAGTTAAAAGTGTAATGACAGAAGTGTTTTTTTCTATTAAAGCAATAGGACCATGTTTTAATTCTCCACCAGCATAAGCATCACAATGGATATAAGATATTTCTTTAAGTTTTAAAGAACCTTCCATAGCTACAGCATAATCAAGACCTCTTCCTAAGAAGTACATATCTTTATGATTATAGTGAGAAGAAGCAAATTTTTGAAGTTCATCTTTCATACCTAAAGCTTTTTCAATTTTATTTGGTATTTCTAGTAATTCACATTTGATTTCTTCGATTTTATCTTTTGACATAGTACCTTTTAATGAAGCAAAATATAATCCTAAAATATAAAATGCTGCTAATTGAGTAACATATGCTTTTGTTGAAGCAACTGCTATTTCAGGACCTGCTAAAGTATAAAATACATCATCAGCTTCTCTTGAAACAGAAGAACCAACAACGTTAGTAATAGCTAAAACTCTAGCACCTTGTTTTTTTGCATCTCTAAGAACAGCTAAAGTATCAGCAGTTTCACCAGATTGAGATACAACTATTAATAATGTTTTATTTGTTATCATAGGATCTCTATATCTAAATTCAGATGCAATATCAATTTCAACTGGAATTTTAGCAAATTTTTCTATTACTGTTTTACCAACAACTCCAGCATGATAAGCAGTACCACAAGCTACTACGTAGATTTTATCAAAGTTTTCTAACTGTTCTTTAGTAAATGTAATATTATCAAGGGTTATTTCCTTACCTAGAGCTATTTTACCAGCTAGAGTATCTTTAACAGCCTTTGGTTGTTCATGAATTTCTTTTAGCATGAAATCTTCAAAACCACCTTTTTCAGCAGCGTCTATATTCCAAGTAACATGATAAATTTCTTTGTCTATTTTTTCGCCTTCTTCATTTCTAAGTTCAACACCTTTTTCTGTAAGAATTGCAAATTCTTTATCTTCTAAAAGGTAAACTTCTCTAGTATGATTTAAAACTGCTGGAATATCTGAAGCGATAAAGCTTTCAGCATTACCAAGTCCAACTATAAGAGGACTATCTTTCCTAACAGCAACTATTTTATCAGGTTCATTTTTAGCAATAACCCCGATGGCAAAACTTCCTTCAAGTTTAGAAGTTGCTTTAACTACAGCTTCAAATAAATCACCTTCATAATAGTAATCAACTAGATTTGGTATAACTTCCGTATCTGTTTCAGAGAAGAAAGTATAACCTTTTGAAGTTAACCAGTCTCTTAATTTCATATAGTTTTCTATTATACCATTGTGAACAACACTAATTGTAGCCTTCTCTGTAGTATGAGGATGAGAGTTAACATCCGATGGTTCACCGTGAGTAGCCCATCTTGTGTGTCCAATTCCTATATGACCTTCAATAGGATTTTCAATTAAGCTAGTAGCTAAATTATTTAAACGACCTTTAAATTTTCTAACATTAATTCCGTTATTAAGAATTGCAACTCCAGCAGAGTCATAACCTCTATATTCTAATTTTGATAAACCTTCTACTAATAAAATAGAAGCTTGTCTCTTTCCAACATAACCAACTATTCCGCACATAAATAAATCTTCCTTCCAAATTTTTAAATTATTTTTTTATGATTTTATTGTGAGAAGATATTCTAGTATTTAAAAAGGGGTATACTAATACTAGGACATCAAAAAACACAATGAAGGTTTTAACACCAGACTAGGATTGTCCTACAAATCACTTCATAGTTTTACTAGTCGCTAACGGTAGTGCGATACCGTGGGGCACCCGCCGAAGAATTCGATTCTCCCCATCCTCGTCAACTTAAGTGAGCCTCCAAATCTTCGATTTGGTTAGGCGAACTTACTCAGCGTAAGCTGAGTTTTCTTAGTATTAGGCAAATTTATTTTTAATTTAATAAGAGTATAATTATATTTTGCCCAATTAAGGATTATAAATTCACTTAAGTTCTGGCGCTTTTATGAAATTATTTTCTGGCATTTTACTATAATAATCACTTCCTTTATCAATTATTTAGTATACCACCACATCATTTTACCATAAAAATAAAATTTGTCTACAGTCAAACTAATAAATGGGATATAAACCTTAAATTGTAATAATATGCAATATTAATATATGCAAAAAGGAAAATAAAGTAGATAAAAATAATAAAAACAGGAAAAATGAAAAAAGTTTTTTAGTTAGTTTTTTCTATAATATATATGAAGTAAAGTTAAAATAATAATTTTATTAATATTTAATTATATAAGAAGTTTTTGAAAGAATAATATTTTTATGGATAAAGAGTAAATGTAATGTATAAATTCAATAATATCTGTCAACAATACATAAGAGAATTTTAAAAACATTGGAGGTAATGTGAAGTGTCAAATTTAGAAATGAATAAAAGATCTATAGATATTCCAAATAGTGCAAAAAAGGCAAGAAAGCAAGGAAAGGTTCCTGGAGTTTTATATGGTAAAGCAATAAAAAATTTATCATTTGAAGTTGGAGAACTTGAATTAGCTCATGAAATAGGAGTTAACGGGCAACATGGAGTTCTTAATTTTTCTTTAGATGGAGAAAAAAATATGGGATTAATTAAGGAAATTCAAAAAGACCCTGTAACAAATAAGATTATTCATTTAGATTTAGAAGAAGTAAATGGTAAGGAAAAAGTTATTTCTTCAGTGCCTATTCATTATATTGGTGAAGAATTTCTTAATAAGAAGGGAATTGTACTACAAAAAGAAAAAGATAGTGTAAAGGTAGAATGTTCAGTAGAATCATTGCCTAAATATATTGATTTTAATATTGGAACTGGAAATGTTGGATCCGTTTATAAATTTGGAGATTTAGAAGTTGCATCAGAAATATCTGTATTAGATGATTTAAATTCAGTTATTGCTTCAGTAAGTTATGAACGTAAAACTGTTCAAGAAGATATGGAATTAGCACAAGAACAGGATGTAAAAGATATAGCAGAATAGAAAAAAATAAACTAAAAATAATAGATATAGATAATTTTCTCTGTATCTATTATTTTTTTATTTAATTTTTTTAAAGTTTGGTATATAATAACTAAAGTATGGACTACTGAAAATGTTTAGGAGGGATAATATGGATTACAAAGAGAGATATAATGAGTGGTTAAACTCAAAGGTAATATCAGAAACAATAAAAGATGAGTTAAGAAACATTAGTGATGAAAAGGAAATTGAGGATAGATTCTATAAAGAATTAGATTTTGGTACTGGTGGATTAAGAGGTGTAATTGGAGCTGGAACTAATAGAATGAATGTATATACAGTTTCAAAGGCGACACAAGGATTTGCAAACTACTTAAATAAGTCTTTTGAATCACCAAAGGTAGCGATTGCATATGATTCAAGAAATATGTCAAAGGAATTTGCAGAAGCAGCTGCATTAACTCTTTGTGCAAATAATATAAAGGTATTTTTATATGAAAGTTTAAGACCAACTCCAGTACTTTCATTTGCAGCAAGACATCTAAACTGTCAAGGTGGAATAGTAATAACTGCTTCACATAATCCAAAGATATACAATGGATATAAGGTTTATGATGAATTCGGTGGTCAAGTTACAGATGAAAAAGCAGGGATAATAATTGGAGAAGTTAATAGCATAGTAAATTATGAAGATATAAAATCTATTTCTGTTGAAGATGCTTTAAAGGATAACCTTTTAGAGTATATCGGAGAAGAAGTAGACAAAGCATATATTGAAGAAGTTAAAGGTCTTACAATAAGAACTGAGTTAGTAAAAGAAAAAGCAGAAGATTTAAAGGTTATATATACTCCAATACATGGTAGTGGTAATATGCCAGTAAGAAGAGTGTTAGCTGAATTAGGATACAAAAATGTAGACGTTGTTAAAGAACAAGAAATGCCAGATGGTAACTTCCCAACAGCATCTTATCCAAATCCAGAAAACCCACAAGTTTTTGAGTTAGCTTTAGAAATGGCTAAAACAAGCAATCCAGATATAATTTTTGGAACAGACCCAGACTGTGACAGAATTGGTGTTGTAGTAAAAGAAAATAGTGGAGAATATAAAGTTTTAACTGGTAACCAAACAGGACTTTTACTAACAGATTATATATTATCAGCACTTAAAGAAGAAGGTAAATTACCTTCAAATGGAGTTGTAATCAAAACTATAGTTACAACTGAAGGTGCAAGAGCTATAGCTAACTATTATGGTGTTGAAATAATGGATGTTTTAACTGGCTTCAAGTACATTGGAGAAAAGATAAGACAATTCCAAGAAGCTGGAGATAAAAAATATTTATTCGGTTTCGAAGAAAGTTATGGATACTTAGCTGGAGAGTTTGTAAGAGATAAAGATGCTGTAATAGCATCAATGTTAATAGCTGAAATGACTCTTTACTACAAAGAACAAGGAAAGAGCTTATATGAAGCGTTAATAGAGCTTTACAATAGAATTGGATTCTTTAAAGAAGACTTAATTTCAATTGAGTTACAAGGTAAAGAAGGACAAGAAAAGATTGGTAAGTGCTTAGAATCATTAAGAAGTACAGTATTAACAGAAGTTGATGGAGTTAAAGTTGCTACTAAGCTTGACTATAAGTTAAGTAAAGAAGAAAACTTAGTTAATAATACTGAAAGTGTTATTAACTTACCTACATCTAATGTATTAAAATATATATTAGAAGATGGTTCTTCATTTGTTGTTAGACCTTCTGGTACTGAACCAAAAATGAAAATTTACTCAGCTGTTAAAGGTGAAAGCTTAGTAAATGCTGAAGAAAAGCTAGCAAGATTTAATGAAAAAGTTATGGAAATAATAAACGAAAAGTTAGCATAATATAAGAAAAAGCTATCGGTATGCCGATAGCTTTTATTATTTTAGTATTTAAATTGAAAGTTTTATGTTAATACTGTATTATGAATAATGAAATAATTTACTAAAGGAGTGTAACTTATGGATTATAAGGTAAAAATTAAAGAAAGATTAGGTAAGTTATTATTTTTAGAAATGAATAAGGATGGGTTTAAAGAAAATATAGGAATACCATCATATGTAGCTTTTAAAAATAAAGATCTATATTTACCAATAAGTTCTGAATATATTAGTTCTAATATAAATGATGAAATAAAAATAAAGAATCTTCCAATATATTATTTTATAGAAGGTATGTTCATTGCAATTGGAAGTGATGAAAATTTAAGGTTTAATGATGACTATGAACTTATATTAGATTATATTAAGGATACTGAAACTTGTATAAAATCTTTAATAAGCAAAAGAATAGAAGAAAAGAGATATTTAGACGCATATCTTTTATTAAAAGGATATTATACATATTCTAAAGACTTAGAAGTAATGAAAAAAATATTACTTGTAGGGGAGACTATTAAGGAGGAAGAAGCAAGTTTTAAAGATATATTACTTGAAGATATAGAGTATTGTATATCGAATAAGTTAAAAATTGCTGATCCATATTTATATAAGGCTATACTTTTAAAAGATGATGGTGATTTTAAAGGTGCGAAGGTTGCTATAAATGAGTACTTCAATAATGGTGGAAAGTTAACACCGGAGGTTGAAATAATAAATAATGATATAAATAATATATCAGATTATGAAAAGGCAATAGAACTATTAGCAGAAGAGCCTGCTAAAAGTATAGAAATATTACTTAGATTAGGTGAAGAGTTTGAGGAAAATCCACTTATTTTCTATTATTTAGGAATAGCATTTAGAAAATTAGAAAATTATCATAAAGCTATTTATTACTTAAAGGAAAGTGTAAAAAGAGAAAGTGGAATTCTTGAAGTTATAGTTGAATTAGGGTTAAATTATGCATGTATTGGTGAATTTGAAGAGGCTATTAAATATTTTAAAAAGGCATTTGAAGCTTCAAGAGATGTTGAGATATGTACTAATATTATTATGTGCTACTTAAATCTTAATGATATAGAAAATGCTAAGTTACACTTGGATATAGCAAAAAATTTAGATCCTGAAGATGAAGTAGTTAAACAGCTAGAAGCTATGATAAATAAAGGATAATAAAGGATGAGTTTATATGGGGAAAAAAGAAAAGTTCAAAACTATAAATGTATTAGGGTATAATATATTTTCAGAGGATATAGAAAAATGTGTAAAAACTATATTTTCTTATAATAAGGTGCATGTTGTATCTGGAAATCCTGAGGTTTTATATACAGGATTAAACAATAAGGAATTATATGATAACTTTACAGAAAAGTCATCTTTAATAATACCAGATGGTGTTGGAATACAAATTAGTGGTAAAATTTTAAAAACACCTGTTGAGGAAAAGATTGCTGGAATTGAACTTATGAAAAGAATAATAAATGAATGTGAGAAAAATGCTGAAGGAATTTATTTATTAGGAGCAAGTGAAGAAAATTTAAAAGGTTGTGCAGCTAATATATTAAGAGATTATCCTAAGATTAATATTGCTGGATACCATAATGGTTTTTTTGATTTAGAAAATCCAAAAGAAATATTAGAAGAAATAAAAAGTAAAAAACCACTTGTTTTATTTGTTGCAATGGGATGTCCAAGGCAAGAAAGATTTATAGCAAAATATATGAATGAGCTTCCATGCAAAATATTTATGGGAGTTGGTGGGAGTTTTGACGTAATTGCTGAAAAAGTAAATAGAGCTCCTAGATGGATGATAAATATAGGTATGGAATGGGCTTATAGAGTGGCTAAAGAACCATGGAGAATTAAAAGACTTGGAAGTATTCCTAAGTTTATATGGATTGTTATAAAAAGTAGGGGAAAGAATAAAAAGAAGTAAAGATTTAATTGTTGTTTTAGGCAATAATTATATTAATTTAATAATTTAAAGTATATTGATAAAAGTTTAGTTATAAACAATAGAGCTTATATAAATGTATACATTGTATATTTTAATATAAGAGTATAGAAGGGATGATGAGAGTGGAAAAAGTAAGTATAATCATACCTGTATATAATGTAGAAAAATATTTGAAAAAATGTTTAGACTCAATAATAAATCAAAGTTATAAAAACTTAGAAATAATAATAATAGATGATGGATCTACAGATAATAGTTTAGAAATCGCAAAAGGGTTTGAAAAAAATGATAGTAGGATAAAATTATTAACACAAAAGAACTCTGGTGTAAGTGAAGCTAGAAATGTAGGAATAAAAACTGCTACAGGAAAATACATAACTTTTGTTGATAGTGATGATTGGTTAGAGCTAGATATGTATGAAAAGTTAATGGAGAGAATTGAAAATCCATATAAGTATTTAAAACCTGATATTATGTTAGAGGGGAAAGATGAATGTGATTATAGTAGCAATGAAATTGATTCTATAATTTATAGTTTCACAAGAGAATATAAGGATAGAAGTGAAGCAGAGGTAATTCCTTTTGATAAGAATGTAATTTTAGTAGATGAAGAAATATATAGTAATTGGATTCTAAATTTAATATCAGGCGAAGATGAGAGAGAAAGCTATATAATGGCTAGTATTTGGAGATGTATTTATAGAAAGGATATAATTGATAGGTATAATATTTTATTTGATAAAGAATTATCTTATGCTGAAGATTTAGTATTCAATTTAAAGTATTTCATTAACTCAAAAAAAATATATATATACAATGAAGCTTTATATCATTATAGATTTAACACAAATTCTGCAGTAACTAAATATGATAATGAACTTTGGAAGAAGAATTTAAAAGTAAATGAAGTTATTGATGATATTTTCAATAAAAATGAAGATAGAGCTAATAATGATATTAAAATTAATAATGATTTAAAAGAAAGAATTAATAGTAGATTAATTTCTGTATGTGTTGGATCATTAGTTAATATATTTCATGAAGATAATAAAGAATCGTTAAATATTAAGTATAAAAAGGTGAAAGATATACTAAATGATAAAAAACTGGTAGATGTTAAGAAAAACTATAATATTAAAAATAAAAAATATAAGCTTTTAACTAGTAATATTCCAATTATACCAATAGCCATTATTAATTTGAATAAGATAAAAAAGAGCTTAATAAAATAAAAAATCATTTGTAAGTATTTTTAAGTTAAATATAAAAGGAGAAAAAATGAGAACTAAAAAGGCGTTAATTAATTCAAGCACAAATATATTATGTTTTATTATTGCGTTTATACCTAGCTTAGTTATTAGAAAGATTTTTTTAGATACATTAGGGAATGATATTTTGGGATTAAACTCTTTATTTACTAATATAATAGGGTGGCTTTCTATAGTAGAGTTAGGCGTTGGAACTGCAATTGTCTATTCGCTTTATAAGCCTTTTGCAGATAATGATAGAAGTCAGATAAGAGCGTATATAAGGTTCTATGGAAAGTTCTATAGAAGTATAGGTTTTGTTATATTAATAATAGGATTAATAATTACACCTTTTTTAAAGTATTTTATAAAGGGTGATATTGATTTAACTTTAGTAAGTGTAAGTTTTATATTATTCTTAATTAATAGCTTTATATCATATATGTTTTCACATAGGTTATGTATATTAAATGTTGCACAAGAAGAATATAAGGTTACAATTGGAACTACAATTTCAAAGCTTATAATAACATTAATTCAATATCTTATGCTTAAGTTATATCCAAATTTCTTGATATTTATAGTAGTACAGATAGTAGTAAATCTTGTATACTTCATAATTATAAATATGTATATAACTAAGAAATATCCTTGGTTAAATGAGAAAAAAGAAAACTTAGATGAAAAAACAAGCAAGAGCCTATTAAAAAATGTTAGAGCTATGTTTATGCATAAAATAGGGGATTTGGTTGTTAATAGCACTGATAATATAGTAATTTCAAAGTTCGTTGGACTTGGAGCTTTAGCTAATTATGCAAATTATCAAATGGTAATTGTAGCATTTCAAACTGTGGTAAGTAGAGGATTAATTGGACTTACTGCAAGCATTGGGAATATGTTATCTACAGAAGATAAAGAAAAAGCTTATAATGTACATAAAAAAGTGTTTTTCTTAAACTTTTGGGCTGTATCTTTTATTGTAATATCTTTATATAATACATTAAATCAATTTATAGGAATGGTTTTTGGTGAGAAGTATTTATTAGATGTATTAACATTTGCAATAATATTAATGAATGTTTACTTTGCATCAATGAGAGGATCTGTTGAGCAGTTCCAAAGTGGAAGTGGTAACTTCTATCAAGATAGATATGCGCCGATAGTGGAATCAATAATAAATATAGTAGCATCAATTGTTTTAGTAAGATATATAGGTATTGCAGGTGTATTTATTGGAACATTAATATCTAATTTTACAGTAGTTTTTTGGACAAAACCTTATGTTGTTTATAAATATGTTTTTAACAAGAAACTTATAGATTACTTTAAGATGTATTTTAAATATTTAGTTATAGCATTAATTCCATTGATAATTACTGGATTTGCTACAGCGCCATTTAAAAATGATTATAGTATAATAAGCTTTATTATAAATTGTATAATTAATGTAATAATAATTAATTTATTTTATTTAGTGGTATTCTTTAAAAGTGAAGAATTTAAATATTACTTATCAATATTTAAAAGAAGATAAAATACTAATAGAAGTAAATAGATAATAAAAAAGGGATGCATAGGAGGATAATATGAAGATACTGTTTATAGCTTGTTATTCACCATTAATAAATAATTCAGCATCTATTGAAACTTTACAATACTTAAATAATTTAGCTAAAATTGAAGGAAATGAAGTTCATCTTTTAACTGTAAATTTCCCGGAAAATTCAATTTATTATGATAAATATATTTTAAGTATGTTAGATAAAAGAGTTAAGATGCACGTTGTTTCAGGTGGAAAGATATTTGAAAAAATAATGCCAAAGAAATCTAATAATGTTGAAAACAATAGTAGTAGTTCAAATAAAAAGAGTGTAGTTAAAACTATTTTAAAAAAAGGAAAATCTTTAGTTGCTATTCCTGATATGTACTTTAATTGGGCAAGGAGAGCAGCAAAATATGGAATAGAACTAACTAAGAAGGAAAAATTTGATGTTATATTTTCAATGCATGAACCACCATCAAGCCATATTTGTGCATTAAAAATTAAAGAAGAATTTAAGGATATTCCATGGGTAACATATTGGAGTGATCCATGGCTTAAAGATTCTACTAGAGAGCATATTAGTGCAGCTAGAAGGAGATTTGAAGGTAATTATGAAAAGAAAATTGTAGAGCTTAGTGATAGATTTATTTTTGTAACGAAAGCTAACAGAGATGATTATATAAATAGTTATAAAATTCCTGTGGAAAAAACTTTTGTAGTAACAAGAGGATATGATGAAAAACAATATGAAGAAATAAAGCTTAAGGCTAATCCAACTAAAATTTTAAAGAATAAAATTAATTTTGTTTACGCAGGAGAAATTTTTGCAAAGCTTAGAGATGTAAGACCTTTTATGGAAGCGTTAAATAATATAAAAGGCAGAGATATAGAATTATTCAATAAGTTAAATGTTTTATTCTTTGGAAATATAGATGATGAAGAAATAAAAAATCAACTGATGAATGTTGATAATATAACTGTATCATCTAGAATTCCATACGATGAAGCTTTAGGTTATATGTTGAGTAGTGAAGTTTTACTTCTGTTTGGTAATAAAAACTCAAAACAAATACCAGCTAAAATTTATGATTATTTTGGAGCTAATGGACTTATATTTGTAATCCTTGGAGATGAAAATGATCCTATAAAAGATGTTGTTTTAGATAAGAAAAAATGTATAGTAGTAAATAATAATTATAAAGAAATAGAAGATGGAATTGAAAAAATGGTTAATATTTTAAATAGCAATGAGAACTATGGTCCTATTGAAGAATATAAGTGGCAATATATTTCTAAAAAGCTTAATGATATTTTAAAGGGGTAATTATTATGCATATAATGTTTATACCTTCTTGGTATGATAATGATAGAAATAAGGTACATGGTAGTTTCTTTAGAGAACAAGCAACTAAGCTTCAAGAAAGTGGAGTAAAGGTTACTGTTGCATATAATGAGATTTGGCCATTGACATTAATGGGAAAAGTTAAAGAAAAAAGCGGATTATCTTTCAAAGTTGAAAAAGGATTAAGAACTTATAGATATAAGAATTATAACTTTATACCTAAGCATCCTTTAATGTTTAATATTTTTGATAAAAGAATGGAAAAACTATATAAGGAAGTTGTTGAGAAAGAAGGAAAGGTAGATATTATACATGCACAGTCATCATTGTGGGGTGGAATTAGTGCAGCTTATGTTGCTAAAAAGTATAATATTCCGTTAGTTATTACTGAACATTCTTCTGTAAAAAGAGGTGCATATGTTAGAGAGAGTTATTATAAAAGAATAGTTGACTCATACAAAAGTGCAGATAAGATAATAGCAGTTGGAAATGGATTGAAAAAAGAAATAGAAGAGTTAAGTGGAAGAAAAGATATAAAGGTTATAGGAAATTTAGTTGATTTATCTTTGTTTGATATAAGAAATATTAATAAGGAAACCAATGAATTTACATTCTTTAGCATTGCCTTTTTAGAGGGTGAAAAAGGCTTTGATACTTTAATTAAAGCTTTTGCAAAAGAGTTTAGAGATAAAAAAGTAAGATTAGTCATTGGTGGAGATGGAAGTCAGAAGGAATGGCTAAAGGAAACAAGTAAAAATGAGGGTGTAGAAAATCAAGTAATGTTTATAGGTGCATTAGCTAGAGAAGAAGTTGCTGAATGGATGAATAAGTGTGATACATTTGTATTACCATCTAGATATGAGACGTTTGGGGTAGTTTATATAGAAGCTTTAGCAAGTGGAAAGCCTGTTATTGGAGCTTTTAATGGTGGAGCTGAAGATATAGTAAATGAAAATGTTGGAATACTTGTTGAAAAAGATAATATAGAACAATTAAGTGAAGCTATGAATTGTATTAAAACAAATATTAATAAGTATAATCCAAGTGAAATAAGAAGGTATTGTACTGATAAGTTTAGTGCAAAAGTAATAATAAATAAGATAATTAGTACTTATGAAGAAGTACTTAAATAAGGGGGATAATTATGAATTTTAAAGAATATTCAATTGATAAATTTTTATATGAGTTAAAAACAGACTTGCCATCTCCAGGTGGTGGTAGTACGGCAGCTTTAGTTTCAGCTCTTGCAGGTGCTTTAAATTCGATGGTATATTCATTTACAGTTGATAAAAAAGTTTTTGAGAAATTAGATGGTTACAAAAAAGAAAAGATGAGAAATTTAAAGAATGAATGTGAAAACTTCATAAATAAAAGTATGTTTTTTATGGAAAAGGATAGAAATACATTTACGGCTTTAATGGATTGTTTTAAGTTACCTAAGGAAACAGAAGAAGAAAAGTCTTATAGAAGTAAAACAATAAGAGAAAAAACAATAGAAGCTATGGAAGCACCATTAAACTTAGCAAAAACTGCTTTAGGATTTTATGAAAATATAGAGTTTGCAGTTGAGTATGGAAATAAAAACTTAACTTCAGATGCAATTGTATCTGCAATACTTTTACATAGTGCAATAGAAAGTGCAGTAGTAAATGTATTTGTAAATTATAATTCTTTAGGAAATAAAGAAGGATATGAAAATATACCTAATGAATGCAGAAAAATAATAGCAGAATCCCTAAGTAAAAAAACAGAAATAGTAAAAGCTTTTGGAATATAAAATTAAAAGTCATAATAAATAAGTTTAATTCTTATTTATTATGACTTTTTTGTTGAAATACTTAGGTTAATTATACATTAAATATATTATTGATAGTCAGGAAGTTCATTAAGTGATTTAAACTCATAACCATCAGCTTTAATTTGCTCAATTACTGTTTTTAGAACAGCAGTATTTGTTTTAGAAACAGCATGTATAAGCATTATACATCCAGGATGCACACCGTTAGTAATTTTTTTAATTGCTTCTTCTTCACTAGGTTGATTGTCAATAATCCAATCTTTATAAGCAAAACTCCAAAAGATAGTTTTATAACCAAGATCCTTAGTTTTCTTTAAAGAATTAACTGAATATTTTCCCATAGGAGGTCTAAAGAATTTTGGCATGTCACTACCAACGATTTCTTTATAAGCAGTTTCTACATCAGTAAATTCTGCTTTGAATTTTTCAGGGTCTGTAATACTTGCCATTGATGGATGATGATTAGAGTGATTGCATACTAAGTGACCTTCATCAGCCATTCTTTTAATAATTTCAGGGTTTTGAGTTATATATGGCTTAACAACAAAGAAGGCTGCAGGAACATTTTCTTCTTTCAAAACATCCAATATCTTAGGTGTATAACCATTTTCATATCCTTCATCAAAAGTTAAATAAATAACCTTTTCGTTAGTATCACCTAAATAGTAAGCATCATATTTAGATAAAAGCTCTGTAGCCTCTTTAGGACATTCCGGCAATGTATCTTTACCTCTATTTACAAAATACCAATTTAGTTCAGTGTCGTCTGATGACAGTGAATTAGAATGGCTAAAAGCAATTGTAGATAAGCAGCTTATTGATAAAATTAAAGCTAGCATGAAAATAAATAACTTATTTTTTCTCATTCTAAATCCTCCCTTTCATAAGTTATATTAGTATGTTTTGTATATGACGAGATAATACACGTGGGAAAAAGAGGTATAGTTATAAAAATAATGGAAAAAATAAAAAAGAAAATATTGACATGTGGTAAAAATAGGAATATACTTGTAAAAGAATAAATTATTTAGGAGGTAGGAATATGTTAAATATTAAATTTAGAAATTATAAAGAAAATAAAATAACTCAAAATAACCCTATCTCTATGTTTTTATATAACTAAAAATGGTTAGTATAAAAATTAATAAAAAATCTATTTAGTAAATAGAGGTCGTGGTTATTAACCATGGCCTTTTTGTATATTTTTATAAAAAGTATATTCTATCATATTATGATAATAAAAAGCCGTGGTATAGCCATGGCTTTTTTTGTTATAAAGGAGGAGAGGTTATGGAAAATGGAGATTTCAAAGATGGATGACCATTAAATTTAAAACTAAAGGGGGAGTCAATAATGACTAAAGTATTTAAGTACGTATTAAAGTATAAGGGAACATTGATTTTTGGAACTATATCTATGCTAATCGTTATTGGGGTTGATTTATTAATTCCATATATGCAACAAATATTTATAGATGATGGAATTATTGCAGGGAATGAAAAAAGCATACTTTTGGTTCTAGGGGCTATATTAGTAATTTCGGTAATTAAAGCAATATTTGGTTATAATAAAGAATTTAAATATGATTTATTGAGTACATGGGTTCACCAAGATATTAAAAATGATCTTTTTACTCATATTCAAAAATTAGAATTTAAGTATTTTGATGAAATGAATACTGGAGAGTTAATGTCAAGGATTGGAGAGGATGCAGAAAATATATGGCAGACTATAGGTTTTGGACTAAGGCTTTTCGTTGAAAATATAATTTATTTTGTTATATCAACAATAATTTTATTTTACTTAAATTGGAAATTGGCTTTAGCATGTTTTATTGTTATGATTCCAATAGGATTTATTGCAGTACAGCTTGAAAAGAAGTTTGGTAAATGTTATGGAGAAATAAGTGATAAGACAGCAGAAATAAATACTACAGCTCAAGAGGATATAGCGGGAATTAGACTAGTTAAAGCTTTTTCAAGAGAAAAATATGAAATAAGCAGATTTTTTAAATTAAATAGATCTTATTATGATTTAAATATGAATCAGGCAAAAGTAATAGGTAATTATTTTCCAAAAATAGAGTTCTTAACGAATATTTCATTAGTTATAATGATAGTTTTAGGTGGATATTTAGTTATGAATGAAGAAATGTCAATTGGAGTTTTAGTAGCTTTTAGTGGGTATATATGGAATCTTATATGGCCAATGAGAATGCTAGGAGAACTTACAGATTTAATTTCAAGAAATTTAGCTTCTGCTAAAAAAATATTTGCAATTATTGAAAGGGAACCTGAGATAGAAAGTGGTTCTCTAAATGATACAAATATTAAAGGTGATATTAAATTTGAAAATGTTAGCTTTAGTTATAATGATGAATTAGTATTGAAAAATATTAATTTAGATATTAAAGCAGGAAGTACTGTAGCTATTATGGGGACTACAGGTTCAGGGAAATCAACTTTATTAAACCTTATAGGGAGATATTACGATGTAAAAGAAGGTTGTATAAAAGTTGATAATATTGAAGTTAAAAACTATGATTTAGAAGTTTTAAGAAGCAGTATGGCAATTGTGCCACAAGATACTTTCTTATTTTCTGATTCTATATTAAACAATATAAAGTTTAGTAATGAAAATTCAGATATAGATGAAGCAAAAAAATATTCTAAATTAGCATGTTCTTTAGACTTTATAGAAGCTTTAGATGAAGGATTTGATACTGAAATAGGAGAAAGAGGAATAGGGCTTTCAGGAGGTCAAAAACAAAGAATATCTATTTCTAGAGCATTAATAAGAAATTCTTCAATTTTGATTTTAGATGATTCAACTTCGGCTTTAGATATGGAAACAGAGCAAGCGCTATTAAGAAATTTATCACAGATGGAAAAGCAAAGTACAACCTTTATAGTTGCACATAGGATTTCAGCAGTTAAAAATGCAGACTTAATAGTTTATTTAGAAAATGGTGAAATAAAAGAAAAGGGAACTCATGAAGAACTATTAAAATTAAAAGGTTCTTACTATGATATTTATTGTGAACAGTTTAAGGATTTTAATCTTTTAGAAGAGGAGGTTATATAATATGCAAAACAATATAAATAAAGATGAAGAAATTGTGAGACGTAGCAAAAGCGAGATAACACTGAAGTTATTAACGTACCTTAAGCCATATAAAGTTAAATCATTTTTAGTAGTTTTATTGATGATATTTGTAATGGTATGTGAAATAGTAAATCCATTATTATTAAAAATGGCTATAGATGATTATATAGGTAATAAAAATGTTAATGGATTAATACTAATAGGAGTTTCATTAGTATCATTAAATTTAATAGCTTGGGGATTGTCAAAAATAAGATGGAAAGTAATAACTAGCATAACTAATAATATCTTAGTAAATATAAGACATGAGCTATATAGTCATATTCAGTATTTATCCTTTGATTTTTTTGATAGCAGACCAGTAGGGAAAATACTTGCAAGGGTTGTTGGTGATGTTAATGCATTAAAAAATTTGTTTTCTCAAGCGATACAGTCATTTATTCCACAAATAATTAATTTAATTTGTGTTGCAATAATAATGTTTATGCTTAATGTTAAATTAGCTTTAGCATCAATAATATTGTTACCTTTATTAGGCTTTGCAATGTTTTGGATAGAGATTTATTCAAGAAGAAGATGGGAAACTTATAGAAATAAGCGTTCAAATTTAAATGGATTTACTCATGAAGATTTTTCAGGGATAAAAGTTGTACAAGGGTTTGCTAAAGAAAAAGGAACAGAAAAGAATTTTAAAAATATGGTAGGAGAGTTAAGTGATTCTTTTGTAAAAGCTGTAAGATTAAATGATTGCTTTTGGCCATTGGTAGAATTATCTTGGGGTGTAGGAACACTTGTAGTTTTTGCAGTAGGATATTTGTTAATAAAAAATGGAGAAATAGAAATAGGAACTTTAATAGCATTTTCAATGTATGTTGGTATGTTCTGGAGGCCTATTATGAACCTTTCAAGCTTTTATAATAATCTAATTACAAATTTTTCTGCTGCAGATAGAATTTTTGATATATTAGATATAGAGCCTATTATAAAAAACTCTTTAAATGCAAAACCAATTGGAAAAATTCAAGGAAGTGTGGAATTTAAAAATGTTACTTTTTCTTATGATGATGAAAATGAAGTATTGAAAAATGTAAGTTTTAAGGTTTCAAAGGGAGAGAAGATTGCTTTAGTAGGTGCTACAGGTGCTGGTAAGAGCACAATAGTTTCATTATTAAGTAGATTTTACGATCCAACTGAAGGTAAGATTTTAGTTGATGGTAAAGATATTAAAAATGTTGATTTAGAGAGTTTAAGAAGTCAAATGGGAATTATGCTTCAGGATACATTTTTATTTTCAGATTCAATTATGGAAAATATCAGATATGGAAGACTTGATGCTACTGATGAAGAGGTTATTAATGCAGCTAAAGCTGTAAATGCTCATAATTTTATAATGGAATTAGAAAAGGGATATGATACTGAAGTTAATGAAAGAGGATCGAGACTTTCTTTAGGGCAAAGGCAACTTATATCTTTTGCAAGAGCACTTCTTGCAAATCCAAGAATACTAATTCTAGATGAAGCAACTTCTAATATTGATACTCAAACAGAAAAGTTAGTTCAAGAAGGAATAGAGAAAATTCTTCATGGAAGAACTTCATTTGTAGTTGCTCATAGACTTTCTACTATTAGAGATTGTGACAAGATTATGGTTATAAATGATGGTGAAATTGAAGAGGCAGGAAATCATGAAGAGCTTCTAAAGAATAAGGGAAGCTATTATGAGCTTTATATGGCACAATATAATTTCTTGAGTGAGGGAGCTTAGGAGGTAAAAAAGTTGAATTTAGCTGGAATAATTTAATTATTTGGAAATTTAATCAGATAGAACTTAAGGGAGTAAACTGATTAAGAATTTATAGGTTTATGGTGAAAAGATAAGAATTATTACTAGAAAATGATATTCTTATCTTTTTATCTAAAATAAATAATTTAAATTATGAAGGAATTATAATGGTTATTTATTGATGTTAGGACAATAAAGTTATAGCGTTATAGAAGTTAGGAAAGAGGGTGAGAATATGAAACTAGTTATAATATTTGGTCCACATGCCGTTGGGAAAATGACGGTAGGACAAGAATTAAGTAAATTAACAGGTCTAAAACTATTTCATAATCATATGACAATAGATATAGTTTCAGATTTGCTTAGTAATATGCCAGAGGAAAGAAATAGACTTTTGAATAAACCAAGTAAAAGGATTTAAATCATTCTGAGCAGTTATTTAAAGCATTATAAGAAAAATATAGATTGAATTCTTATGATGATGAAATAAAAAAAGAAAAGTATATAAAAATTGATAATACTAATCTTGAACCTAATGAGGTAGCAAAAATTATTAATGATAAGTTTGAACTTTAGTTAATAGTTAGTTAAGTAGAAAATGGTTAAGTTAAATTGTATTCAATTAAGGATGGCTAGAAAAACTATCCGAGTTTATTGACTAAGGTAAATAGACATTTGATTAAGTTATAAAAAGAATAGTATGAAATTTAGAAGAGAAATATAAAAAACAAATGTGAGGGGAAAGGTTTATGAAAATGCCAGTAGAAATTAAGAAGATAATTGTAAATAAATCTTTTAGTGTTGATACTGTTGGTATGTCAGATTCAGAGGTGATTTGTTTTGAGGATATGGTCCTTAAAATAGAAAAAGAGTGTAAAGAATCACATACTGAAGTTAAAATGATGTACTGGCTTGCAGATAAAATTCCTGTTCCGAAGGTAATAAATGCAGAGAAAATAGATAATAAGAGTTATTTGATCATGAGTAAAATAGCTGGAAGTATGTCTTGTGAACCATTATTAAAAAAACAGAGTTATTAGTAGATGTATTAGTTGAGGGCTTAAAAATGCTTTGGAAAGTAGACATATATAATTGTCCTTGTGATAGTTCAATAGATAATAAATTAAAACTTGCACAAGAACGTATTTCAAATAATCTTTGTTCTATGGAGAATGTAGAAGAGGAGTCTTATATTGAAAATGGATTTAAATCTCCTCGGGAACTCTTAAACTGGCTAAAAGATAATAAGCTAAGTGAAAGTTATGTTTTATCTCATGGTGATTACTGTTTGCCTAATATCTTTATTGATAAGAATAGGATAAGCGGATTTATTGATTTAGGAAGATGTGGAGTAGGAGATAAATTGCTACAGTATATAATGGGAAGGATTATTTAAGATTTGATAAACAAGAGGCAAAGTTACCAGAAAATTGTATTCGTATTCTAGTAACAGATGATATTGGGATTATCAAAGGTGTGTTTTAGTAAAAGAATGGGTGGAAAGATCCCACAACCTGTAGCTACAATGTTAGAACGTAAATATGGAATCTTTGACAATGAAAAAAGTAATCTTCATATTGTAAGTGGAGAAAAAAGTATTGATGAAATTTGCACAGAAATTATATCATTAAGAAATGAATTTTAATAATAATTGTAGATTATAAGTTTAGGTACGGGGGGAAAGGGAGTTGATTAATTATAGAGAGTTTGATTCAGCGAAAATAGAAGAGGTAAAAATTATTTATAAAAATGAATCATGGAATGCTTATTTAAAAGATGATGCTAAATTAATAAGGGCATTTGATAATTCGCTGTATATATTAGGGGCTTTTGATGAAGAAAAACTAGTTGGATTTATAAGATGTGTTGGTGATGGAGAACATATTTTAATGGTTCAAGATTTAATAGTAGCCCTAGAGTATCAAAAGTGTGGTATAGGAACAATTTTGTTTAAAAGTATTATGGAGAAATATTTAAATGTAAGAATGTTTATGGTAATTACTGATATAGAAGATGTTGTAGATAATAAATTTTATCAATCATTCAAGCTTAAGAAATTAGAAGCTAAGAATATGGTTGGATATATAAGATAATATAATTATTTGGAGCGTGTAGAGAAAATGAAGTTAGAATATAAATTAATGGAAGAAAAAGATTTTGAAAGTTGTGCATATGAGCTTATAGAGGCATTTAAAGAAGAACCTTGGAATGAAGAGTGGACTTTTGAACAAGCTTTTACAAGGATTGATGAAATTATGTCTTCAAGAGTATCAAGAGGATATGTTATTTATGATGGAGATGTGGTAGCAGCAATGGCTTGTGGAAGAATTATGACTTATATAGATTTTAAGGAATTATGGATTGATGAATTTAGTGTAAATCCTTTATACCATAGAAAAGGTATTGGTAGTAAAATGATGGAATTTATAAGAAGTGAGTTAAAAAAGGAAAAAATTAAAATTTCTTATTTAGCTTTAAATACAGAAAGCGATTATCCTTGTGTTAGTTTTTATAAAAATAATGGGTTTAGAATTTCAGAAACTAATGTTGCGATGTTTGCGAACGTAGATTATAAAGGAGAAGATTAAGGATGGAATATGAAATAGTACATTTAGCTAAAGAAAAATGGAAGGGGCATATTATTCCAATAAAATATACAACAAAACAATACTATGATGTTGTTGTGGATAAAAAAGAAAATGGGTTTAGTGTTAATGTAGAAAAGAAAGATTTTGTAGAAGCTGTAACTCATACGCCAGAAGAATGGGATTTTCAAGATAAATTATATGAGGAACATTGGGAAAATGCTTATGTTTGGGGTGTTTTAGATAATGACAATCTAGTTGCAGCCATTGAAACTAACGTGGAAGTATGGTCTAATCGTTTAAGAATTACTGAACTTTGGGTAGCTGAAGATTATCAGAAAAAAGGTATAGGTCATGAATTAATAGAAGTAGCAAAGGAACAAACATTATTAGAAGGTCGTCGTGCTATTATATTGGAAACACAATCTTCTAATGTTAACGCAATAGACTTTTATCAGCATGAAGGTTTTACTTTAATAGGATTTGATTCATGTTGTTATAAAAATAATGATTTAGAAAGAAAAGAAGTTAGACTTGAGTTTGGTTGGTTTCCAAAGAAACATAAAAAGTTAAAAAGAGAAGATTTAGTTATAAGAAAAGAAAAAGCAGGAGATTATTATGATGTTGAATTAACAACTCAAAGGGCTTTTTGGAATAGACATGGTGTAGGATGTTGTGAGCATTATCTTGTCCATAAACTACGTGAAGATAAAGATTATCTTCCAGAGCTAAGTAGGATAGCAGTAAAAGATGGAGAGATAATAGGATGTATAATGTATTCAAAATCTCAGATAAAAGATGGAGAAAATATACAGGATATTATTACTTTTGGACCACTTTGTGTTAAGCCGGAATGGCAAAGATGTGGAGTAGGCGAAATTCTTTTAAATGAAACTATAGAAATTGCTAAAAATCAAGGGTATAAAGGGGTTGTAATATTTGGTGAGCCAGATTATTACCCGAGGATGGGATTTAAAACTTGTGATAATTTTAATATTACAACTGCAGATGGTAAAAACTTTGATGCGTTTATGGGCTATGAACTATATAAAGGTAGTATGAAAGATATAAAAGGAAAGTTTTATGAATCAAAGGTTTTTGAAAATTTACCACAAGAAGAGGTAGAAGAGTATAATAAGAAGTTTCCTTTTATGTATAAATTAAGATTTCCAGGGCAGTGGAATTAATAAAATAGGGGGTTAGAATAAAAATGAATATAAACTTTAGAGAAATAGATAAAACAAATTATAATACATGTTGCAGGCTGGCGGTGGGGGAACATCAGAAAGATTATGTAGCTAGTAATGCTTTTTCGTTGGTACAGTCTGCCTATGAAGAAGGTTTATATCCATTAGGGATATATGATGGTGATGAAATGGTGGGATTTTTACTATATGATTATGATGAAGAATTAGAGGGATGGTCATTTTCAAGATTTATGATAGATATTAATCATCAAAATAAGGGCTATGGAACTATAGCGCTAAGAAAGTTTTTGGAGTTTTTTCACAATAAGTTTCCTAATGAAAAAATATATACAAGTGTAGAAACAGATAATGAAATAGCTATTAAACTATATGAAGGTTTTGGATTTGTAAAAGTTAATTCATTTGAATACAAAATAGAAGAAAAAGTATATAGAGAATTTAGAATGATTAAGGAAAAGTGGTAAATTTAAAAAGTTTATAAATTAAGGTGATAGATATGGAGTTTATAAATATTGAGGCTGATAAAATAAAAGCAGAATTGTTTTCAAACTTTAAAAGATATCAAAAGGTAACAAAATGTTGGAGAAAGATTGAAGGGCAATGGGTTATAAAAGATATTGAGTTTACAGAAGAGTGGGGAATTGATGAGTATAAGATATTATCATCATGCTTAAAAAATACAGTGGAAACAGGTGGAATGGTAATGGGGGCTTTTTTAGATGGAATTTTAAAGGGGTTTGTATCTGTTGAAGCAGGTGTGTTTGGAGGGAATAAAGAGTACTTAGATTTGTCTAGTATACATGTTTCAGTAGATATGAGAGGAAATGGTGTTGGGAAAGAACTTTTTAGATTAGCAAAAAAATGGGCCAAAGAAATTATATATATCGGCACATTCATCAGTAGAGAGTCAAGCCTTTTATAAGGCAATGGGGTGCGTTGAAGCAGAGGAATATAGCAACAAACATATAGAGAGAGAACCTTGTGATTGTCAATTAGAATGTAAAGTTTAGTATGAATAAAATAATATACAAGGATTATAAAGAATTATCTTTAAATATTTCCAAGCAAATTTGAAAAGTATGGAGAATAAAAGAATATTTTATCGTTGAAATTAAATTAGTTCTAGAGTATAATCTTATAAGTATTAGTAACGGATGAAAGGAATGTTATATAGATGAGATTAGGGATTGTAGGACTACCAAACGTAGGGAAAAGTACATTATTTAATGCTATAACAAAGGCTGGAGCAGAATCAGCAAACTACCCATTCTGTACAATAGAACCAAACGTAGGTGTTGTTAGTGTACCAGATAAGAGATTAGACGTATTAGAAAAAATGTATGGTACAAAGAGAAAAATATATACTGCTGTAGAATTCTATGATATAGCTGGATTAGTTAAAGGAGCTTCAAAAGGTGAAGGTTTAGGAAATAAATTCTTATCACACATAAGAGAGGTAGAAGCTATAGTACATGCTGTTAGATGTTTCGAAGATGAAAATGTAGTTCACGTTGAAGGTTCAGTAGATCCAATTAGAGATATAGAAACTATAAACTTAGAACTTATATTTGCAGATTTAGAAGTTTTAGAAAGAAGAATGGAAAAGGGAGTAAAACTTGCTAGATCAGGCGATAAAAAAGCTAAAGCAGAATATGAAATAATGGAAAAAGTTAAAGCTCATTTAGAAGCTAATAAGCCAATAAGAACTTTAGAATTAAATGAAGACGAAGAAGTTTTCGTTAAGTCATTATTCATGATTACTTCTAAACCAGTATTATATTCTTGTAATATATCAGAAGATGATATGATGGCTGGAAACTTAGATAATAAATATGTAAAAATGGTTAAGGAATATGCAGAAAATGAAAATTCAGGAGTAGTTGTTGTATGTGCTAAGCTTGAAGAAGAATTATCTGGATTAGATGAAGAAGAAAAGGCTGAAATGCTAGAAGAATACGGAATAGAAGAATCAGGATTAGATAAGTTAATAAGAGAATCTTATAAATTATTAGGATTAATAAGTTATTTAACAGCAGGTGTTCAAGAAGTTAGAGCTTGGACAATTAAAGAAGGAACAAAAGCTCCAGCTGCAGCAGGTAAAATTCACTCTGATATTGAAAGAGGATTCATTAGAGCAGAAGTTGTTTCTTATGATGCTTTGGTTGAATGTGGTTCAGAAGCAGCTGCTAAAGAAAAAGGGTTATATAGACTTGAAGGAAAAGAATACGTAATGAAAGATGGAGATGTAGTAAACTTCAGATTTAACGTATAATAAATAGAGAAAAGGAACTGTAAAAACAGTTCCTATTTTTATAAAAAAATATACAACAAATAAAAGGAAAAAAAGACTAATATCGCCACACTATTCCAGAAAAAGGAAATAAAAATGAGGTAGAATTACTTTAATTAAAGAATAATTAAAAGGTTGGTTTATCAGTATTTATAAAAAGAAAAAAATACTATTTTAAGTAAATATATCTTGAAGGAAAGCGAATATTTTTATAGAATATATATATAGTGGTGTAAAGTGGTTAAAAGTGGGTTAGTATGACTTAATGGGAGGTGCAAAATGTTTATTGGAGAGTATTCACATAGTTTGGATAGTAAAAATAGAATTATTGTACCAGCAAAATTAAGAGATGAACTAGGAAATAAGTTTTTTATTACTAAGGGACTTGATGGATGTCTTTACGCTTACCCGGAAAATGAATGGAAAATACTTGAGGAAAAACTTAAGAAGTTACCACTCACTAATAAAGATGCAAGGGCATTTGTAAGATTTTTCTTTTCAGGTGCTTGTGAAGTGGAAATGGATAAACAAGGAAGAGGATTAATTCCATTAAACCTAAAAGAATATGCAGGCATAGAAAAGGATATAGTAAGTATAGGCGCCTTAACCAGAGTAGAGATATGGAGTAAGGAAAAATGGCAAGAGTATAATGAATTAAATGTAGATTTTAATTCAATTGCTGAAAAAATGGGCGATTTAGGAATATAAGGAGTTAAAAAAATGGAGTTTAATCACGTATCAGTTTTACTGAATGAATGTTTAGAAGCACTTAATATTAAAGAAAATGGTATTTATGTTGATGGTACATTAGGAGGAGCAGGTCATTCTTCTGAGATTCTCAAAAGATTATCAACTGAAGGAAGGCTTATAGGTATAGATCAAGATAAAGATGCATTAAGAGCAGCGGGCAAAAGGTTACAGAATTATTCAAATGTTACTTTTGTACATAACAATTTTCATAATATAGGGGCAATCTTAGAAGCGCTTGAAATTGAAAAGGTAGATGGGATTCTAATGGATTTGGGGGTTTCTTCCTATCAATTAGATGAAGGAGAAAGAGGCTTTAGTTACATGAAGGATGCACCTTTAGATATGAGAATGAATAGAGAAAATAATTTTTCTGCATATGAAGTTGTTAACGAATATAGTGAAGAAGAATTATATAGGATCATAAGAGATTATGGTGAAGAGAAATTTGCTAAAAGAATAGCTAATTTTATTGTAACTAGAAGAAGTGAAAAAAATATAGAAACTACATTAGAGCTAGTTGAAATAATAAAAGATGCAATTCCAGCAAAGGCGAGAAGAGAAGGACCTCATCCAGCGAAAAGAACTTTCCAAGCTATTAGAATTGAAGTAAATAGTGAGCTTTCAATTTTAAATAAGGCTATAGAAGACGGTGTTAACAAGCTAAATAAAGGTGGAAGAATGGCTATAATAACTTTTCACTCTCTAGAAGATAGAATAGTAAAAAATAAATTTAGAGATTTAGCTGTATCTTGTAGATGTCCAAAAGAATTTCCAATTTGTGTTTGTGGAGAAAAAGCAAAAGTAAAAGTTATAACAAGAAAAGCAATAGACCCTTCAAAGGAAGAGGTTGAAATAAATCCAAGAAGTAGAAGTGCAAAATTAAGAGTAGTAGAAAAGATATAAACATATAAATATTATGAAAATTGGCAGGGATGTGAATAAAATGGGAGTTAGGGAATATGATTATATAAGAGGAAATACAGCTTTAGCACCAGAGAGAAAAGTTAAGGAACTAGATAAAAAAAGAGAGATACAAAGAAAAGAGCGAGAAAAAAAGGCTTATCAAAAAAGAAAAAGTTTTTTAGTTAGTGGCTTAACAATTGGTGCCATTATGTTTGCATTAGGAGCGACAACTTTATATTTAGATGGAAAAATACACGATCTTCAAAAACAATTATTAATTTTAGAAGGTAATATGAAGGAAGAGGAAGATGTGAATGCAGCAATTAATGTAGATATGTTAAAATTTGCATCTTTTGATAAAATAAAAAGCACTGCAGAAAATGAATTAGGAATGGTTTATCCAAGTTCTGAAAGTACTATAAGTATTGATATGTCAAAAGAATACTTTTCACATTTAAATAATGAGGAAAGCAAGAAAAGTGGTTTACTACAAAAAATTATAGCGGCATTTAATTAATGGATAATTTATAGAAGTGTAGACACAAGGTATATCGTAGCAGTAGTATTTTAAACTTTTGTTATTCATTAATTAAATGTTCCTTGGAGGAATTTAATATGAATAAGAAAGGGTTTAAAGATAGGGCGGTCATGCGTAAAAGAATGGTATTAGCTCTATGGTTTATTACTGCTGTGTTTGCCTTGTTAATTATTAGGTTATCCTATATTATGATTGTTAAAAGAGATGACTATTCTAGTAGAGCTGAAGATCAATGGACAAGCGAAGTTAGGATAGATGCAAGAAGAGGTAGAATTTTAGATAGAAATGGTAATGAGTTAGCTGTTTCAGCTAATGTTTACAGAATAGACTTTGATTTAAATTCTATTAGGCAATATTTGAAGAAAAATGAAAAGACTACTGATGATATTGCACCATTAATTGCAGAAGCTGTAGATATGGATACAGCTACCGTTAAGGATAAACTAGAAACTAAGCTTGCAAATGGTAATGATGCTGGTTCAGCGACTTTAGTAAGAAGAATAGAAAAGGGCTTAGCAGATAAAGTTAAGGAATTAAGTATTCAGGGGGTTATAGTATCACCGGATACTCAAAGATATTACCCAGAAGGACAATTTTTATCTCATGTTCTTGGAAGTACCAATAGTGATGGACAAGGGTTAACAGGAGTAGAACTTCAGTATAATGAATATCTTTCAGGAGTTCCAGGTTTAAGAATAACTGAACTAGATAGAAATAGTGAAGCGTTAGATTATACAATATCAAATTTTACTGCACCTATTGATGGTAAAGATGTAACATTAACTATAGATAAAAATTTACAAGCTATAGCTGAAAAGGTAGCTGAAAAGGGACTTGTTGATAATAAAGCAAAGAGAGTTTCTATACTTATAATGAATCCGCAAAATGGAGAAATATTAGCTATGGTTAATGAACCGGATTTTGATCCTAATAATCCATTTTCAGGATATGAAGATTTTATAGGTGGAACAGATGCTGAAAAGCTTCAAAAAATGTGGAGAAATAGCTTGGTTAATGATACATTTGAGCCAGGATCAATTTTTAAGGTAGTTACTATGTCAACAGCTATTGAAGAAGGCTTAGTTTCTGAAGCTGATACTTTTAATTGTGGGGGGAGTTTACAAGTTGGACCCCACACTATCCATTGTTGGAAAAGATCAGGTCATGGAAGTCAAATATTACCTGAAATTCTTCAAAACTCATGTAACGTTGGTTTTATGAAATTAGGAGAAAAAATAGGGGCTGAAAAGCTTGTTGAATATATTAAGAAGTTTGGATTTGGGCAAGTTTCTGGAGTTGATTTGCCGGGAGAAGCAAGAGGTATAATAAAATCTGCTGAAAATATGAATGATGCAGACCTTGCAACAATATCTTTTGGTCAAACAAATACAGTTAATGCTGTTCAATATATGGCAGCATATAATGCTATAGTTAATGGTGGAACATTAATTCAACCTCATGTTATGAAATCTATTAGTCATGTAGATAGCAAGGGTAATATGATAGTTGATGAAGATTTTGAACCAAAAACTACAGAAAATGTAATATCAAAAGAAACAGCTGCTACTTTAAGAGATTATTTAGAAAGAACAGTAAATCAAGGTGGGTCTAATAAAGTTTATTTAGAAGGATATCATATTGGAGCTAAAACAGGTACTGCACAAAAGGTAAATCCTTTAACTGGATCTTATGAATCAGGCAAGTATATATCATCTATGGCAGGGTTTGCAACTGTTGAAAATCCACAAATAACTGTTTTTTTAAGTATAGATGAACCAAGTAATGGTGCTTATTATGCAGGTGTAGTTACTGCTCCACTAGGAAAGGTATTATTAGAAGATATTTTCAACTATTTAGATAGTGAATTTTCACAAGATGAGAATATAATTTTAAAAGATATAGTCATTCCAGAGTTACGTGGATTATCAGTATCAGATGCTAAAAAAGCTTTAAAAGAATACAATTTAGAGTGTACTGTAGAAGGTGATGGAGAAACAATAACCAATATGCAACCTTATCCAGGATACACTGTCAAGGAAGGATCTACGATAAATCTTTACACAGATCAAAATACAACATATAATAAGGATGTTGTTATGCCAGATGTAAGAGGTTACTCAAAGGAATCAGCTATAGAACTATTAGATAGTTTAGGAATAAAATATACACTTCAAGGTGATGGAGTAGTAATAAGTCAAAATATTCCTAGCGGAGAACTAATTTCACAGGGTACTACTGTAAAGCTAACATTAAGTTCAGAATATGGAGATTAAGAATTTTACTTTTTAGCATGTGGTAAATACACATGCTAAATTTATGTGTAAATAAAGTATTAATCTTTTATTTTTAGAATATTGAGCTAGAATTGTGTCTATAATTAAAAGAAGTATACTTAGTAATGAAAAAATAATATTTAAAGATGAAGGTAGAGTGATTATTATGGAGATGACTTTTAAGGAAATGCTAAATGCAATAGATGGAGAAGTTATAGTACAAAAAGAAGTGGCTAATTTTAATAAGCTGTGTATTGATACAAGAAAAGTAGAAAAAGATAATGTGTTTTTAGCAATTAAGGGAGCTAATTTTAATGGAAATGATTTTGCAATAAAAGCTTTAGAAAGTGGAGCATCTGTTGCTATAATAGATGAAGTTAAATTCGATGAGCAAGATGTAAAAGGTAAGGGAACTGTAATTAAGGTAAAAAATACAAGAGAAGCACTATTAAAATTAGCTAAATTCTATAGAGAAAAATTAGGTCTTAAAGTTGTTGGGGTTACTGGTTCAACAGGTAAAACATCAACTAAAGATTTAATAGCAGCTCTTTTAAGCGATAAATATAAAGTTTTTAAAACTAAAGGAAACTTTAACAATGATATAGGATTACCACTTATGATATTAGAGTTAACATCCGATTATGATGTGGCTGTATTAGAAATGGGAATGAGCTCTTTAGGAGAAATAGAATTGCTTGCAAGTGTTGCAAGGCCAGACCTTGGGGTTATAACTAATATTGGATTATCCCATATAGAAAACTTAAAAACACAAGAAAATATTTTAAAGGCTAAAATGGAAATTTCTACTTTCTTTAATAAAGAAAATGTATTAATTGTTAATGGTGAAGATAAGTTATTGCAAAATATTTCATCAAATGTATTTAAAGTTGAAAAAATTGGTTATAATCATGAATATGATGTTTACGCATCTAATATTATATTAAGAGAAGAAGAAACAGAGTTTTTAGCTCATGCTTTTGGTGAAGAAGCTGTATTTAATCTACCAATGGCAGGTAAGCATAATGTATTAAATACAATGCTTGCAATTGAAGTCGCAGAATGTTTAGGTGTTTCTTTTAAACAAATGCTTAAAGGACTTGAAAATTTAGAAGCTACTTCAATGAGATTACAAGTTATAAAAAAACAAGGGCTTACTATAATAAATGATTGTTATAATGCAAGTCCAGATTCAATGAAATCATCTTTAGATGTACTTTCTGCATATAAAAGTGGAAGAAGAGTTGCTATTCTAGGAGATATGTACGAGTTAGGTGATGAATCTGAAAAGGCTCATTATGAAGTAGGAAAATATGCGAAGGATAAAGTTGATACTTTAATAGTTATAGGTGGATACATAAAAAACTTCAAAGATGGATTCGATAATGATAATATAATCATGTATAATACTAAAGAGGAATGCATAAAAGAATTAGAAAATATTGTTAAGCTAGATGACGTAGTATTAATTAAGGCATCTAGAGGTGTTAAACTAGAAGATGTTGTTAAAAAGTTAGAAGAGATGTAATTCAACGAAGGAGGTGAACTGCTAATTATAGCAGTAAAATATGGGGGATAGTACTATGAACATATTACCAGGAGAGATAACAAAAATATTAATATTAACTTTTGTAATAGGGGTTATTATAGCCTTAATACTTGGCCCAATTACAATACCACTTTTAAGAAGATTAAAATTTGGTCAAAACATTAGAGAAGAAGGACCTAAGAGTCATTTAAAGAAAGCAGGAACGCCTACAATGGGTGGAATAATGTTTATTCTTTCAACTGCAATAGTTATGCTTATCATGAGTGATAGCTTTAGTGAAAAAGGAATGGTAGCATTATATTCACTTATTGCATTTGGATTTATTGGATTCCTAGATGATATCTTAAAGATATTAAAAAAGCAAAGTGAAGGACTAAAGGCATGGCAGAAGATGATTCTTTTACTAATAGTATCAGGAGCATTTGGTTATTATAGCTATGTTAATTTACCACATGATATTGTGATACCATTTACTAGCTTTAAGCTTCCTTTAGGTGTGTTATATGTTCCATTTGTTATATTTGTTTATGCAGCTATGACAAATGCTGTTAATTTAACAGATGGATTAGATGGATTAGCATCTACAGTATCAGTTTTAGTTTTAACATTTTTCGGAGTTTTAACATTTATACTTAAAGATTATTCACTAACTGTATTTTCAGTAGCATTAATAGCAGGTTTAATTGGATTCCTAAAATTTAATGCATATCCTGCAAAAGTGTTTATGGGAGATACAGGCTCTTTAGCTATTGGTGGAGCTATTACTACTATAGCTATAATAAGTGGTAATCCATTAATAATAGTAATAGTTGGAGGAATTTACGTTGTAGAAGCTTTATCTGTAATAATACAAGTTACTTCCTTCAAGTTAACAGGAAAAAGAGTATTTAAAATGGCTCCAATTCACCATCATTTTGAACAATGTGGATGGAATGAAGTAAAAATAGTTACAGTATTTTCAGTGATAACAGTGATTTTATGTATAATAGGGTTTTTTGCAATTTAGTAATTAAATTGGAGGAATGTCTATGAGTTTTTATAAGCCCAAAGTGAAAAAAGAAATGGGGCAAATTGATTATGGTATATTTTATACCTTATGTATACTACTATCAATAGGTGTTGTTATGGTATACTCAACAAGTTCTTTTTATGCTATGTTTCATAATAACGATAGTATGTATTTCTTTAAAAGACAATTGATTTGGGCAATAATAGGTGTAATATCAATGACTGTAATGATGTCTATAGACTATCATAAGTTAAAAAAGATAACACCTAAGTTACTTTTATTAACAATACCATTATTAATTGCTGTATTTTTCTTTCCGGCAATTAATGGTGCAAAAAGATGGATTTCATTAGGTCCATTATCTTTTCAACCATCAGAATTAACAAAATATGCAGTTGTTATGTTTTTAGCATTTAGTATAGATATTAAGGGAGATAAAGTTAAAGATTTTTGGCATGGATTAGTACCATATTTATGTGTATCAGGTTTCTTTGCTGCTCTTATTTTAGCTGAGCACAATATGAGTATTGCATCTATTATAATGATAGTTACTTTTTTAATGCTATTTGTAGCAGGGGGTAAGATTAAACATTTGTTTGGAATTATTATGCCAGCGATGTTAACATTAGCAATATTCTTTATTTTTAGTTCGGACTATAGAAGAGAAAGAATGTTAAACTTTATTGATCCATGGAAGGATGCAGCTGATGCTGGATATCAATTAATTCAATCTTTCTTAGCGTTAGGTTCAGGTGGGCTTACTGGTCTTGGACTTGGTCAGTCAAGACAAAAGACTTTATATATGCCAGAACCACATAATGACTTTATATTTTCTATAATAGGAGAAGAAGTTGGATTAATTGGTTGTTTGGTTATTATAACTTTATTCTTAATATTTATATGGAGAGGTGTTAGAGTTGCTATGAATGCAAAGGATACTTATGGAAAGCTTTTAGCAATGGGTATTACTTCAATTATAGCAGTTCAAGCTATTATAAATATTGCCGTTGTTACTGGATCTATGCCAGTTACAGGAGTACCAATGCCGTTTATTAGCTATGGTGGAACATCTCTGGTAATAAACTTGACGGCAATGGGAATATTGTTAAATATATCAAGACAGGTTGAAAAGAAAATAGATTAATAATAGTTTTAAGAGCTTCTTATTAAAGGGGCTCTTAATTTTTGTGTACAATATAAAAAGAATAATGTAAAATAATTATAAAAAATTACAAGTTTTATGATAAAATTATAGTAAAAGATAGAAATTAAAAAGGAATAAGGTAACTAATGAGAGATGTAAAAAAGTTTATAAAAGCTAAAAAGAGAAAAAAATTAATAAAAAAGATATCATTAATGACAATTGTTGTTGTTGTGGGTGTATTTATATTTCTTACTAAAGCTCCTATATTTAATATTAAATCTATTATTTTTAAAGGGAATGTCACAATTTCCAATGATGTTCTCTTAAGTGAAGTTAGTGATAGAATTGGATTAAATATATTTACAGTAAATCAAAAAGAGATAAAGAAGGAGGTTTTGAGTAATAGATATGTAAGTACTGTTGAAGTAAAAAGGAAAGGTATTAATACATTAGAGATTAATATTACAGAGGAAGCACCGGTATATTATATTAATAATGGAGTAGAGTTATTAATTATTAATAATGATTTAGAAGTTTTAGAAGAAACAGATAATATTGATGGTAGAAATTTAGTCGAGATTAAAGGTATTGACCTTTCAGCTAAAGATGATGAAAGTAGAGTTGATGAATTTAATTCATATAAGCATATTTTAAAGACATTCTATCCTTATATTTCTAAAAATAGAGAAGCGATATATCTTTCAAGTTTAGATATAAGTAATATTGTTAATATTATAGGATATATAGGAGGTGTAGAAATATTATTTGGTGATGATAGTGATATACACAATAAGATGGAAAATGTATATAGAATTATGTTAGATGATAATATAAAAATTGCCAAAGGGTATATAAATGTTAGTTTTAATGGAGCACCAGTAATAAAGGTTGAAGAAGTTAAAGAAGAAACTAATATAGAAGAAGGAACATCTGAAGAACATGGTACAATAGAAAACACTTCAGAGCAATAAGATGTAGCACAGTAGAAATAGGAGGGTGAATATGAAAAAGGTATTATCTCAAGTAGTTGTTGCGGTTGTCTGTGCATTTCTAGGGTTTTTATTGACATATCAATTTAAACAGTTAAGTGTAGCTAATAGTGGCAACATAGACTACGATAGTGCTGATATATTGTCAGAAATAGAAACGTTAAAAAAAGAAAAAGAGGACTTGCAAAAGAATAATGAAATTCTATCAGAAGAGTTAAAGAAACTTGAAGATGCGGCTGCAAAAGAAGGGGAAATTGAAGGGGAGATAAAAAAGCAACTTGATAATGCAAGAATGCAAATAGGTCTTTTAGATGTTAAAGGGCCAGGGATTGTTATAACATTGACTCTTAAAAACTCAGTATTTGGCGCAAATGGAACTCAAACAGTAAATACTGTTAGTGAGGAAGAAATTATAAACATAATTAATTCTTTATGGTATGCAGGTGCTGAGGCTATTTCAATAAATGAAATGAGAATTACACCACAAACAGGAATGAAAATGGCCGGAAGCTCAATTTCTATTGGATCTGCAGGTAGAGTAGATCCTAATAGTGAAGTTGTTATAAAAGCTATAGGGGATAAAAGCAAATTAAATCTTGCAGTGAATTTTCCAGGAGTTTTAGATTATGGAGCTTTAAAAAGCTATAATAATGATATTAAGCAAATGGATGACATAACAATAGTTAAAACAACACAGTCTCTAAGATATGAATATATAAAGCCAGTTCAATAAGGGAGGAATATTTATGATAGCATTTATTGGTTTATTATTAGGGGTACTTTTAGGATTAATATTTGATGTAAATATACCAGAAAAATTTTCTCCTTATATGTCTGTTGCTATACTGGCATGTTTGGATTCAGTATTTGGTGCATTTAGAGCAACGCTTAACAAAAATTTTAAGCCGGATATATTTATATCAGGTTTCTTTGGGAATGCATTACTTGCAGCTGCTCTTGCTTATTTAGGTGATAAATTAGGAATTCCTATATATATTGCCGCTGTAATTGTGTTTGGTGGAAGAATATTTGATAACTTTGGAACTATTAGAAGAATTTTATTAGAAAAATATAAAAATAAACAGAGGGGTGATTGAAGTGAAAAATCATAGAAATATGTTTTTTATTTTAATTGCTTCCATAACACTTGGATTTTTAATTGTAACTAACATTGGAATAAATGAAACAACTGGTTTCCTTAATATGAATGCTAATGAGTATAAGGATGCTATAGAGGAACGTAATAAATTGTATAATGATATAACAGCATTAAGTGATGATAATTATGAATTGGCTAAAAAAATTTCTAGTCTTAACATTAGTGATTATGATGATGACAATGAAAATAATGAAAAAGTAATTGAACATATGAAAGAACAATTATCATCTTATTCTGATCTTGCAGGTACAGTTGAAACAAAGGGGCCAGGAATAATTTTAACTATTTATGATGGAGAATATGATATACATAAAGATGATCAACTGGAAGTAGATAGAAGAACATTACATTCAGCAGATGCTGCAATGGTTTTAAATGATTTAAGAACTGCAGGTGCAGAAGGAATAGCCATAAATAATTATAGAATTTTAAATACTACAGGGCTTGTTTGTGCATGGGCATTTATAAGATTTGAGGAAAATGGTAATGAGATGGAAGGAAGCCCTTTTAAATTTTATGCTATAGGAGATCCAGATCAATTAGAAGCATCTTTACTTGCAGAAGGAAGTCATATAAATCAATTATTAATCAGAAAATTAAATATAACTATAGAAAAATTTAATGAAATTACTATTCCAGAGGCTAAAAAATCTATAAAACCCAAATTTATGGAGAGAGCAGATAATTAAATTAAAAAAAGTATTAAAAAATTTCTAGAAAAATGTTATAATTAAATGGAGATTAAGAAGGGAAATTTATACTTTTGAAGAATAATAATCTATGTAGAGAATTAACTCTTTCAAAGGAGGGATCAATATTAGTATTGCAGAAAAAACAGTAAAAATTTTAAATGAGATACCTAATGATGTTACTTTAGTAGCAGTGTCTAAGACTAAGCCAGTAGAAATGATAATTGAGTCATACAATATTGGACAAAGAGACTTTGGAGAGAATAAGGTTCAGGAGCTAATCTCTAAAAAGGAAGTATTACCAAAAGATATAAGATGGCATTTTATAGGTAAGCTTCAAACTAATAAAGTAAAATATTTAGTTAATAATGTTTACTTAATACATTCTTTATCAAGTATGAAACTATTAGAGAAAATAGAGACTGAGTTTGGAAAGAATGATTCATGTGCTAATGTGCTTATTCAAATAAATATAGGTAAAGAAGAAAGCAAAAGTGGAATATATGAAGAAGAATTAGAAAATATGATTTCTGCTGTTGAAGAGTGTAAATATGTAAAGGTTAAAGGAATTATGGTAATCATACCTAAAGGAAATGAGAAAGAAAATAGATATTATTTTAGTAAAACAAAGACAATTTTTGATGAATTGAAGCAAAGAAAATTTAAAAATATATCTATGGAAATTTTATCTATGGGAATGACCAATGATTATAAAATTGCAATTCAAGAAGGTACTAATTTAGTTAGAATTGGTTCTGGAATATTTGGATTAAGGGAAAAATAGGAGGATGGAATAAAATGAGTAATATGTTTGGAAAATTTAAGGAAATAATAGGTTTAGGAGAATATGATGACGAAGACTTCGAAGATTTAGATGAAGTTGAAGAAGAAGAAGAGGTTGAAGAAGTGGAACCTATAATTTCAAAACAAAGAGGAAATAAGGTAGTTAATATTCATAACTCAGCAACAGCTAAGGTTATGGTTGTTAAACCAGGTTCATACGACGAAGCAAGAGAAATAGCTGATGCTATAAAAAATAGAAAAATAGTTGTAGTAAATACTACTGCAATGGAAACAAAAATAGCTCAAAGACTAGTGGATTTTATTAGTGGAGCATGTTGTGTATTAGGAGCTCAACTTCAAGAAGTTGAACAAAGAGTGTATTTATTATCACCATCTAACGTAGAAGTTAGCAATGAATTAAGAAGTGAAATAAGCTCAAAAGCACTATTTAATTGGAATAAATAGGAGGTGATTCCAATAGGAATCATAAGAAGTTTTTTATATTTATTATTTAGTTTATTAGACATAAGTATTTTAGCAGAAGTAATACTTTCTTATATACCTAGTATTAAAGAAAGTAGTTTTTATAGAGTTTTAGTATCTTTTAATTATCCAATCTTGGAGCCTTTTAGAAGGCTCCAAGAAAGATTTTTTGGGAATATGATGATAGATTTTGCACCACTATTAGCTATAATAGCAATAAATTTTATTAGCGGTATATTATTATAAAATGTTATCAAAAGAAGAGGTTTTAAAAAATTTTTCAAAAGAAGATACTGAAGATGTTATAAAAGTTTATCAATGTATGAACCTAGCTTATAATAAGGGCATACCAACCTTCACCAAGTTTTTTTGTAAGCCAAATATTTGGATGTATTTTACTAAAAATTTTAATGCTAATGATTTTTTAGTAGAGGCAAAAGGTGCTTTTGAAGAGTGTGATAGAAGGATACTAGCGTTTAATAATATTTATTCTAGTTCTTTTCCATATAGAATTATTAAGATTAGTAATAAGTCTAAGTTTAGTAATCTTTCACATAAGGATTATTTAGGTTCTATTATGGCATTAGGAATAGAAAGAGAAAAGCTTGGAGATTTACGGGTAATTGATGATTTTGCAATAGTTCCCATATATGAAGAAGTAGCAGACTATATTTTATATGAGTTAAGAAGTGTAGGAAGAGCACCAGTATCAACAGAAGAGGTTGATGAAGAGAATTTACCTAGAAGTAATTTCTTAGAAGGTGTAATAATAGTTCCTTCATTACGATTAGATAATATAGTTTCTAAATTGGCTAATATATCTAGAGGGAAAGCTGTTGATATTATTGATAGCGGTAAAGTACTAATAGACTATTCTAAGTCTATAGATAAAAGTAGAGAAATAAAAGATGGCCAAAGAATAACGATTTCTGGAGTAGGAAAATTTATAATAGGGGAAATTGTTGGGAATACAAAAAGTGGAAGATATAAAGTCAAAATGAACAAATTTATATAGAAGAGGTGGATGGAATGAAATTAACTCCTATAGATATAAACAATAAAGAATTTAAAAAGGGAATAAGAGGTTATTCAGTTGAAGAAGTAGATGAATTCTTAGATGAAGTTGTTGAAAACTATGAAGAAATTTATAAAGAAAATGCTAGATTAAAAGAAAGTTTAAGTAGGATAAATGAAAAACTTGAACATTATGAAAAATTAGAAGCAACAATACAAAATACTTTGCTATTAGCACAAAATGCTGCAGATCAGGCTAAGGAAAGCTCAGAGAAGCAAGCAGAATTAATTATTGGAAATGCTAATGAAACAGCTCAAAGAATATTAGATAAGGCACATGGTGATGTTGTAGCTATAAACGATGAGTATGAGAGAGTAAAAGAAGAGTTTATAAAATTTAGAGCTAAATTTAGAGGTTTCATGAATACTCAGCTTCAAACTTTCGATGAATTAGAAAAAGATTTAACAAAAAATTATAATGTAGCTCAACCAGTTGAACAGTATGAATTACATGAAAAGGAAATTGAGATTTATAATTCGGATGAAAAAGAAGAGTTTAAAGTTGAAGACCTTAATGATGATATAAATGCTGTAAAAAAATTCTATTCAAATAACTAATACATATAGGAGACCGAAATTTTGGTCTCCTTTAGTTAATTTATTTGACTTTATAATTACTACTACTATTGAGAATGCTTTATTTATATATTATAATGTCTACAGAATATAAATAGACGGAGTAAAAAATATGGAAAATTTAAATTTTAATATTAATGTTGAAGAAGAAGGTCAAAGAATAGATAAATATTTATCAGTAATGATAGAAGGAAAGTCAAGATCTTTTGTTCAAGGTTTAATAGATGAAGAAAAAGTTAAAGCTAATGGTAAGGTGATTAAGAGTAATTATAAGCTTAAAAGAAATGATTTTATTGAAGTAGAAGTACCAGAGCCTGTTGAATTGAATGTTTCAGCAGAAGAAATGAATTTAGATATTATTTATGAAGATGAAGATGTATTAGTTGTTAATAAAGAAAAAGGTATAGTAGTTCATCCTGCACCAGGCAATTATACTGGAACTTTAGTAAATGGTATATTATATCATTGTAGTGATTTATCAGGTATTAATGGTGTTATAAGACCTGGAATTGTACATAGAATAGATAAGGATACTTCAGGAATACTTGTAATTGCTAAAAATGATGAAGCTCATAATGATTTAGCAGTTCAATTTAAAGAACATTCAATAAAGAGAGAATATTATGCTTTAGTTGAAGGTAAGTTTAGCACAATAAGTGGAACTGTTGATAAACCTATTAGTAGAGATAAAAAAGAAAGAATAAAAATGGCAATTAATTCAGATGGTAAAAGAGCAGTAACACATTATGAAGTATTAGAACAATATAATAAAGGTGTATCCCTTGTTAAATGTACTTTAGAAACAGGTAGAACACATCAAATTAGGGTACATATGGCTTCTATAGGACATCCTTTAGTTGGAGACTTAGTTTATGGTTATAAAAGACAAAAGTTTAATATAGAAGGTCAAGCGCTTCATGCTAAAACATTAGGGTTTATACATCCTAGAACTAAAGAGTATATGGAATTTACATCAGAGTTGCCTAACTATTTTAAAGAGTTACTAGAGAAATTGAGAAAGATATAAGGAGTTTATTTTTATGAAGTTAAAAGCTAACTTATTAGATGATAATGCTATTAGAAGAAGTTTAATTAGAATTTCACATGAAATTATTGAAAAAAATAAAGGTGTTGAAGATATAGTATTAATTGGAATAAAAAGAAGAGGATATCCATTAGCAAAAAGAATTGCAGAAAATATTGAAAAGATAGAAGGTATTTCTGTAGACGTAGGATATGTTGATATAAGTCTTTATAGAGATGATATAACAGAAATTAAAGAAAGTCCTGAATTAAATTGTGTTGATTTAGGTGTTGAAGTAAAAGGTAAAAAAGTTATATTGGTAGATGATGTATTATTTACTTGTAGAACAGTTAGAGCTGCTATTGAAGCTATTATAGATGGAGGAAGACCATTATCTATACAACTTGCAGTGCTTATAGATAGAGGACATAAAGAACTTCCAATAAGAGCTGATTATGTTGGTAAAAATATACCAACATCAAAAAATGAAATAGTTGCAGTAGAAATAAATGAAATAGACGGAAATGATTCAGTTAAAATATACGAATCATAAAAGGAGACAGTAAACAATGGAATATAATTTAGTAGCAACAACTACTTTTGGATTAGAAGGAATTACAGCAAAAGAGCTTAAGGCTTTAGGGTATGAAGATTTAAAAGTGGAAAATGGGAAAGTACATTTTGAAGGTGATGAGATGGATATTGCCATTGCTAATGTACATTTAAGAACAGCAGATAGAGTATTTATAAAAATGGCAGAATTCGAGGCAAGAAGCTTTGAGGAGCTTTTCCAAGGAACTAAAAAGGTAAAATGGAGTGAAATTATTCCTCAAGATGGAGTAATGCATGTAGTAGGTAAATCAGTTAAGTCAACTCTTTTTAGTGTTCCAGATTGTCAATCAATTGTTAAAAAAGCAATAGTAACAAGTATGAGTGAAGATTATGGAATAAGTCATTTTAGTGAAGATGGACCAGTTTATAAAATAGAAGTATCAATTTTAAAAGACGTAGTAACTTTATCTATTGATACAAGTGGTGTAGGGCTTCATAAAAGAGGTTATAGAGAAGAAGCAGGTATAGCTCCATTAAAAGAAACTTTAGCTGCAGCTTTAGTTTTAATTTCTAGATGGAAAGAAGATTATACTTTAGTTGATCCTTTCTGTGGTTCAGGAACTATATTAATAGAAGCAGCAATGATAATGCAAAATATAGCTCCAGGACTTTTCAGAAACTTTGTATCAGAAACATGGCCAACAATAGGCTCTGATATTTATGAGCAAGTTAAAGAGGGGGCAGAAAGATCTATAAAGAATAAAGATATAAAGATTATAGGTTATGATATAGATGGAAGAATGCTTAAAATAGCAAGAAGTAACTCTCAAAAAGCAGGAGTTGCTAAATATATTGAATTCCAAAAGAGAGACTTTAAAGAATTCTCAAGCAGTGAAAAGAATGCATTTATTATAACTAATCCTCCATATGGTGAAAGACTAGGAGAAAAGAAGGAAGTTGAAGAACTTTATAAGTACTTAGGAATGAATAAGAGAAAATTAGACACTTGGGATTTTAATGTGTTAACTTCATATGAAGGTTTTGAAACACCATTTGGAAGAAAAGCTACTAAGAATAGAAAGCTTTATAATGGTAAATTAAAATGTTATTACTATCAATATTTTGATAACGAAAAAATAAAAAATCATGGAGATATGGTTGTAAATCATATTTAGATAATAAAAAGGGAGTTTTGATAAACTCCCTTTTTATTAATTTTGATAAACCTTAATTTTTATTATTACCAATCTGTGGTTATTTCTTTTCGATATTTAAGTTATTAATATCAGAAGGTTCTGCATACATCGTGTAATTAGTATGATATATAACCATTCCTGGATTTGCACCATTTGGCTTTTTAAGGTTTTTAACTAAAGTATAATCAACTGGAACCTTTGAAGAATCTTTAGCTTTACTATAATGAGCTGCTAAGGTAGCACCTTCAATAAGAGTTTTGTCTGGAACATCATTTGAGCATATAATAACATGAGACCCAGGTATATTTTTTGTATGAAGCCACATAAAGTTTTTGTTGGCAAATTTTAAAGATAGATAATCATTTTGAATATTATTTTTACCTACAAAAATATCTATTCCATCTGATGACACAAAATGTAGTGGTTTAGATGCTTTAGATTTTTTTGAATTCTTGCCATTAGACTTTCTTTTTCTTACGTATCCAGTAGAAATTAATTCTTCTTTTATATCATCAATTTCTGTATAGCTTTCACAATTTTCAATATTAGTTAATACAGAATATAGATATTGTAACTCTTCATCATTTTTCTCAAGCTGTTCTAGAGCAGATTCTTCAGATTTTTTTAATTTATTATATTTTTTATAGTAGCTTTGTATGTTTTCAGAAGGTGTTTTATTTTCATCTAAAGGAATTGTAATTTCTTCACCATTCTCACTGAAGAAATTAACAGTAGTAAAGTCCTTATCACCTTTTTTTATACTATATATATATGATGTTAATAAATCACCTTTAATTTTAAAATCATCTTTATCTTCACATTTTTTTAAAAGATCATTTAATTTAGTTTCTTTTTTTATACATCTTTCAATATTTGTAGTAACAAGTTTTTGAAGGTTTACAGAACGGCCTTTAATACGTTCTTGTTTATCTTTTTCTAAAAAATACTTATCCATTAATTCATGAATATCTTCTAAAACTTCAGCAGAATACTCTTCTTCTAATTGAATAAGAGAAGTAACATAAAAATCTATATAATTTCCATTATTATCTTTATATATTTTAAAACACTCATTATCTAAAAGTGTATTTATAAAATTATTAACAAAGGTAGAAATGTTATTTATAGAGAAATCTGAATGTTTTTTGTTATATTCAATAAATAAATGCTCTGATAATGGTTTGCTTATGCCAGTAAAGCAAGAAACAAAGAAATTTTTGTTAAAAATTATTGAATTATTATCCACAAACTCTTGTAAAGTGGTATCATTAAAAGAGAACGGATTAATCTTTGGTGATTCTGGGGGATATTTATAAGTTATTCCAGGATATAAAACTCTATAACTATTCATAGAGGGAGCTATATGTTTTATACATTCCATTATTTTATTATCTCTTTCTCTAACAAGAGTAATATTACTATGTCTTCCCATTATTTCAACGATTAATGTATAAACACTATTAAAACCTAGTTCATCAGAAGCCTCGATTAGAAACTTAACTAGTCTATCACCTTCTTGTTGAACAATATCTATAATTTTACCACCTATTAAATATTTTCTAAGAACCATGGTAAACATAGGTGCTTGAAGAGGGTTAGCTTTAACAACTGTAGTTAAGTTAAATCTTGGATATTTAGGAGATGCAGATATTAAAAGTTTTAAATTTTTTCGTTCTTTTCTTAAGGTTATTATTATTTCATCCTTTTCAGGCTGATTTATTTTATCAATTTTAGAATTTATTATTGATTTTTTTAAATCTTGGACTAAACTATATAAGTAGATACCGTCTATTGCCATAAATGTCATCCTTTCTTTAGTATTAATTAAAGTAAGTATATCATTAATTTATGTATTAGTAAAACGGTTGTAATTATGGAGGAGAAAATTATGGAATTTATAAAAATGCATGGTACAGGGAATGATTTTATTTTTTTATTAGATTTAGATAATAAATATGTTGGACAAGAAAGTAATTTAGCTAAAAAGCTTTGTCATAGAAGATTTGGTATTGGAGCAGATGGGATAGTATTAGTTAGAAAATCAGATGTAGCTGATGTAAAAATGGTTATAGTAAATAGTGATGGATCTGGAGCTAATATGTGTGGAAATGCCATTAGATGTTTTGGAAAATATGTTTTTGAAAATAATATTATAAATAAAGAAATAATTACTGTAGAAACTGGAGATGGAGTTAAAAAATTAGAACTTAAAGTAAGTAATAATAAAAAAGTAGAAACAGTAAAAGTATATATGGGTGAAATATCTTTTGATGGGGCATTGATACCTTTAAAAAATAAAGATAAACTAATAGATGAAGAAATTATTGTTAATGGAAAAAATTATAAGGCTTCGTCTATATTAGTAGGAGTTCCTCATACTATTATTTTTGTGGATGATGATAACTATGATGTTACTGAAGGTAAATATATAGAGAAATATGAACTTTTTGAAGAAGGTACTAATGTTAATTTTGTTAAAGTAATTGATGATGAAAATATTTTAGTTAGAACATGGGAAAGGGGAGCAGGAGCAACTTATTCATGTGGAACAGGATGTTCAGCATCAGTTGTAATATGCAATAAACTGAAGTTAACAAAGGATAAAGTTAATGTCACAGTTCCAGGAGGAAAATTAAGAATAGAGATAGAGGGTACTTCAATTTATATGATTGGAGATGCAGAGTTTATTTGTAGTGGTGAAGCGTACTAAAAAAGAAGGAAAAGAGTAAATGGCGAAAAGAAAATTTAAAAGAAGAATGATTGTAATTCAGCTTATGATTACTACTGTATTTTTTCTAGGCTGCAGTAAAAAAAGCATAGAAGAAGAAAGTAAAATAAACTTAAATAAAGGTGCGTTTGTGGATGAAAGCACCGATTATGAAACCTTCAATTTTAACTCTGAAAATAGTTATGAAGAGGTAAATACAGAAGATAAAGTAATAAATAACTATAATATAGAATCTAATACATATACTTTTTATAAGGATAATAGTTTTTATATACATTATAACTCTAGTGATATAAAGATAGATCATAATAAAATATCAAGTTTGAAAATTTCACCAGAAGGAAATTATGTTTTTTATTTTATAAATGATGAATATTTAGAACCGGCAGTTATGGATTTAAAAAATAATAAAGAGATACTTTTAGATAATAAGGCTGTAATTTCTGGACAGTTTATAGATTGGATAACAGATGAAAAATTAGCCTATTATGGAGTTGATACTGATAAAAAAATTAATGGTATTTTTACTTATGATGTAAAAACAAATAGTGAAGAAAATCTTTATAGAATAAACAACGGATACGTTAAATTTTTAAAACATATAGATGATGGATTAGCTTTAGTTGAAGAACATTATGGAGAAGATACAGTTCTTAATATAATTAATATAAATGGAACTGTAAAAGAAATTTCAAAGGAAGTAATTGATATAAATGATATAGAATCTGTCGATGGTAAGTTATATTTATTAGGAAGAGTAAAGAATAATAGTTATTCCATTTATGAGCTTAATAATGGTGAAATAAAAAGACTATTATTTGACTTTCCAAGTATCATTTATTCAGAAAAAGGATTATCAGTTAATGAATCTGGAGAAATATTATTTATTGGAAGTACTTCAAAGGGACAGCCAGAACATTTATATAAATATTCAGATGGCAGTGTGATTTTGGTTTCTGATACTATAAAAAGTTGTAATTTTATAAATATTAATTAAGAAGAATTTAGAAGAATTTCTAAGTTCTTTTTTTATTTTCAAGAAAAATTCCTTGAATTTTGTTAAAAGTTACAAAAGTTAAGGAAGTAAAATAAAAAAACGTATAAAAGCAAAGGCGATGGAAAGTTTTATTAATGGTGATTTAAAGGTGATAAAAACTGAATTAATTAAAAATATGGATATTGCGGTTGTGCGAAAGATAAGTGAACAAAAAGCAAAAAAGATAAAATCATTTCCTTTTAAAGAGGATAAGTTAAAAGTTTATATTTATGCAAGTAAATATAGTAAGGAGATAATAGATGAATTTGAGTTTATATTTAGAAAGAAAGTTGAAATAGTAACTATAAGCGAGGAGGAACTAGAATATTTAGTTAAAATATCATATTTAGGGTATAAGAAAGATGCTGATTATGAAGTTTTTAAGAAAGCTATAGAGCTAAAAGCTTCAGATATACACTTTGAGCCTTATAAAGATTCTATACTAGTTAGATTTAGGGTTGATGGATTATTAAGAAGTATGTTTATATTTGAAAATAAGGAGTATATATCTATTTTATCTAAAATAAAAATAAGTTCTAACTTAGATATAACAGAAAAGAGAAAACCACAGGATGGGAAAATAACATTTAGATATGAGGATAAGGATTATGATTTAAGAGTATCGATAATACCAATTGTCTATGGGGAAAAGATAGTTATAAGAGTGTTATATGGAAATGTGTTTGATTATTCCATAGATAAATTAAACTTAACAGATAAGCAAAAAAAGAAACTAAAATATATCATGAAAGTTAATACTGGATTAACTATAGTAAATGGACCAACTGGTTCAGGTAAATCTACAACACTTTATTGTATGCTTCAGGAACTAAACAAAGATGAAGTAAATATATCTAGCTTAGAAGATCCAATTGAAGCAGTAATACCAGGTATAAATCAAATGAATTTAAATAAAACATTAAATATTGGTTTTGCAGAGGGCCTCAGAAGTTTATTAAGGCAAGATCCTGATATTGTGATGTTAGGAGAAATTAGGGATGAAGAAACCGCAGAAATGGCAGTAAGGGCATCGTTAACAGGTCATAAGGTTTATTCCACTATTCATACTCGTGATCCAAGAGAGGTGTATTTTAGATTAGAAGACATGGGGGTGGAGAAGTACTTAATAAGAGACTCTCTAGTTGGAATAATATCACAGAGACTTATTAGATTATTATGTAAAAAGTGTAAGAGTAAAATAGGAGAAAGAATTATTTGTAAAGAAAATATAAGTGCTTTTAAAAGGGGTGGTTGTAGAGAATGTAATTATACTGGATATAAAGGAAGAGCGCTAGTAGTTGCTATACATATAATTGATAATGAAATGAAAAATAATATTAAAAATATTTATAATGATACTCATATATTATCAAATGTTGAAATGATAGATAATTTGAACGATTTATTAAAGACGGGAGATATATCTCTAGAGGATTATGAAAGTTTTATAGAAATGGAGGGAATTAATATTAATTATGAAAAAGAAACATAGTTATAGAGATTTAGCTCTTATAGCAGGAAATATAGGTAATCTATATGATGAAGGTATTTCTTTATTAAATATATTAACTTTGATAGATGAGTTGCCTTTAAAGAAAGAATATAAACAATTACTAAAAATTATGGAAAAGGATATTCGAGAAGGTGCAAGCTTATATGAGGGATTTAAAAAAGGAGGATACCTTATTCCAAGTTTTTTTAACTCTATGGTAGATATAGGTGAAAGAACAGGGAAGATAGTTTATGTATTAAAAGGGTTAGAGCTATTTTACAGTAAAATATTTTATGTAAAGAAAGCAATTATAGGAGCATTAACATATCCTATGATTTTATTAGGAGCACTAGGACTTTTAGGACTTTTTGTTTTATTTTTCTTTATTCCTAATATGAGTAATATATATGAATCAATGGGTAAAGAAGTGCCAATTCAATATTCTAATATAATATTATTTAAAGATAAGTTTTTTAATAATCCCATATTAGTAATTACTCAATTAACTATTATAAGTATAATAATTCCTTATTTTATTGCTAAAAACTTTTTAAAGCAATATTTTAGAGTGTTAATTGAAAGAATACCTATATATAAATTAGTTAATGAATATATAGCTATTGTTCTAATGTCAGTAGTGATTAATAGTGGAATTAATATTGCAATAGGGTTACAGTACTGTTGTGAAAGTGAGCTTGGAAAAACCATAAATAGAAATATTAAAAAAATAAATAATGATATTACAATAGGGAAAATGTTATCACAATCAATGATTGAAACACAAATGTTTTCTAAATATACATTAGCTCATATAAAATTAGGAGAAGAGAGTGGTTCATTAGATAAAAGATTTAAGTTATTAGAGGAAGAGGTTTTTAAAATTTTAACTACTAAAATAAATAAGTTAACACAATTAATACAACCTTTTTTGATATTGTTTATAGGCATAATAATTGTAAGCTTTATTATTAAATTTATAATGCCACTTTTAGATATTGTTTTGATATAAGGAGTAAAAGTGAAAAAAGGATATACATTGATAGAGGTTATTTTGGTATTAGCAATAATTACAATATTAATTCTGCCAACATTGAATATAGCTAAATCTTATAAAGATATTACAAGTAGGATTAAAGGAAAGGGGATTATGACAGAGATAAGCAATTTAATTAGTTATAGTAAGTATTATTGTAAACATAATGAAAGTTATGGAGAAATTGAAATTAATAATAATGAAGGAAAAATAATTTTTAAAGATACATCAGAAAAGGGTACTGTAGTAAAGAGTATATCATTACAAGATGGGTTTAAATTTACTAGCAATAATCGCTTAGATATAAATAAATTAGGGCATATAAAATCAGATACTATAAGAATAATAGATAAAGATGGAAATGTATATAGGGTTACAATTGCTACTGGAATAGATACAGTTAATGCTTATGAAGGAGAATAAAGTATAAAAGTGAAAAAGAAAGGAAGTATTTTTATAGAAACTATAGTAGGAGTTAATATTATTTTATCAATGTTTTTAATAGTGGCATTATTGATAGGTGAAAATATAAAAAGCTCTTTTAGACGTAAGGAAATAGAAGAAGGAAATAGAATTATTTATTGTATAATGCAAGAAGTAAAATATAATATGACAATGGAAGATATATTAGCTTTAACAAATACTTCAGATTTAAGATTAGAAGTTTATGATGACTTTATATTTGATTTATCAAGATGGGATTTAGGAGAAATGCCAAAAGGTGATGAAATAATAATTAAAGCAATTTCAACAGAAGATCCCAATAAAATAGATATTAAAATAGAACTTATCTTAGATACTAAAGATGATAGTTTAGATAGAAGGTTTAGTAAATATAGGTGGATGGATTACTATGAGTAAATATAAAAAGGGATATACATTGATTGAAGTAGTTATAATTTTAGCAATAGTGCTTTTATTAGGAGGAGTAACATTAACCCTTTCTTATGAAACTATAAAAGATTATTTTATTAATATTAATATGTGTTACAGTGAAGATAAGTTTGATAATGCATTACTAAATATAGATACTATATGCAATAGCAATGGAATAGTTTCTATGGAAGAAAATAAGGTGTTTACAGATAAATTAACTAATGATATTAAGTCAGATAATATAGTAGTAACTTTCAAAGATATAAATGGAGAAATTTCTATTAAAATAATTTACTTAAAAGATGAGAGAATTGTTGTTAGAACTTTAAATTATAATGGAGAAATAGTTTCTGTTGGAGATAATACACTATTAGATAAGATTAAAAATTTTCAGGTTATACGTAAGAAAAATTTGATTTACTATTATATAGAAAATACATCATCTAAATCAAGAGGACGGTGTATATGAGAAAGAAGCAAGGTGTAATAATGCTAGAGGTATTAATATTATTAAATATTTTAACTATATTAATAATTTATAATTCTAAGATTATAATATCTAATTTAAGTAAGTACGATCTTTATGAAATAAAAGAAGATATTTTTTATGTAAATGATTTAGAGTATGGTTTATTAAATGAGGTAGTAAGTTTAATAGGGAATAATGAAGAAGTAGAGGGTTTTATATATGGATATAAGGAAGACTTAAATATTAACTATGAATATGTTTTTAGTAAAAATGAAAATTTTAGGTTTATTATAGAAGAAGGAAAACTTTATTTAAAAGAGAGATTTACTGGTAAAGTAGAGAGTATAAGAGAGATTGATATTTTATTTATTAAAAATGATAAGGAAGAGGTAGAAATTATTTTTAGGCCTAAGTTATATAAAATATTTTATATGGTATAGTAAGGAGAATAATATGAAAGATATTATAGTTTCTACTAAGGATGATTTTATATTTAAAAATAAACTATATGATGAAATTACAATTAAAAATGTTGTGAAAAAAGAAATTGATTTATTTATTTTTGAAGAAAATATATTAATTAAAGAGTTCGAAAATATAAGGAAAGTTAAGGAGTCTATTGTTGGTAAAATAGTAAAAGAGGAATATGGTGATGAGAATGATATTTTAATTCATTATGAACATGACAAAAAAAGAAAAAAATTATATTTGTATTCAATGGGTAATGGAAGAAAAGTAAAAAATCTAATTATTGAAGCAAAAGTTATTAAAGTAAAACCAATTCAATTTTATATTAAGAGCATAGTAGAAGCCAAAATAAAAAAGATAAAAGATTACATTATAATAATTGAGTTAAGGGAACTTATATATTTAATAAATGTAGAAAAAAATTTTATCGTTAAAAGTCTAATAAAAAATAAGGTTGATTTTAATTTCTATAATGAATTAAGCAATATTAAAAAGGGAGATATTTTAATTACCAGTAAAAAAGATGAAAATATTATTCCGGAAGAGCTAAGAGATAGACTACATATTATATCCTTTGACATAGGAGAAATAATAAATGAAAAAGTATTTAAAGTATAGAGATTTTATTCCTAAAGAGTTTGTTGAAAAAATACAATCTAAAGAAAGTGAAGAAAATAAAAAGGGATATAAGTTATTAATGTTATTAAATATAATTTTATTGCTTTTTAATCTTGAAAGTATATATAAACAAAGAGATGAAAAAGAATATATTCCAGAGGCTAATAAAAATTATATTGAAAAAGAAGAAATATTAAAATGGATAAGTTTATATGATGAAGATAGCATTAATTTTAGAGTTTTAAATAATACTGCTGAAATAACATATGAAAAAGATAAAAATATTAAAGAAATAGAAAAGTTAGGTGCAAAAATTAAAAAGGTTACTAATTATGATGATAAAAGGGTAGTGAACATATCATATGAATAGATTAAATATAGATTTAAGTCAGTACAAACAACAAATATTAGTTGTTATAACTATTATTCAAATTGGAATTATGTTTTATTATTTTAATACAGAGAATAAAGTAGAAAATATAGAAACAGTAAAGTGTGTTAGTTCGGGAAAATTAACGTTTAATGAGATAAATAATAACATAAATATAGATGAAGATATTGAAATATTAGAAGTAGAAGATTTAGGTGAAAAATGGTCTGTTAAAATAATGATAAATGGGAAGAATGAAAAAATAGAAGAATTAATGAATAATTTGGAAAAATTTGAAATATACAATTATGATATTAGTGGAAAAGATAATATTTTAACAGTAATATTGGAGTTATATAGTTAATTTTATTAAAAATTTTCATGTTCTTGATGAAATAATTGCATTTCTTTAGTAATTTTGATAGAATATTTTTGTTGTGTCACTAAACGACATATATAATTATGATTATTTGTTAAAAATAAAGGTCATAATAACTATGAATTCAATTGATTTGGAGGGAATTTTTTATGATATCAGCAGGTGATTTAAGAAAAGGTACTACTTTTGAGCATGAAGGACAAGTGTTTACAGTAATAGACTTTTTACACGTTAAACCAGGTAAAGGAGCTGCTTTCGTTAGAACTAAGTTAAGAAACGTTATTTCAGGTGGGGTTACAGATACTACTTTCAACCCAACTACAAAATTACAAGAAGCAGTAATCGAAAGAAAAGAAATGCAATATCTTTATTCTGATGGAGAGTTATACTACTTCATGGATCAAGAAACTTATGAGCAAATTCCATTAAACTATGAAAAAGTTGAAGATGCTATAAAGTTCATCAAAGAAAATATGTTTGCAGTAATCAAATTCTACAAAGGTGATGCATTCTCAGTTGAAGCACCAAACTTTGTTGAATTATTAATAACTCAAGCTGACCCAGGAATAAAAGGTAACACAGCTACAAACGCTATGAAACCAGCTACATTAGAAACTGGAGCAGTTGTTAATGTACCAATGTTCGTTAACGAAGGTGATACTATAAGAGTAGACACTAGAACTGGGGAATACATGGAAAGAGTTTAGTCTTAAAGTAAATGCTAGGTTTTTAACTTAGCATTTGTTTTTTTATAAGCGAGAATCTAAATCTTTGATTTAGTTATTCGAGCTTACACCTACGATTGAAATGAGCAGTGTGTTTGATATCAATCTTTGATTTAGTTATTAAATAAGGGTATAATTATATATATAAAATAATTTCTTCAAAGGAAGTGAAAGTATGAGAGAAATATATACTAAAATAGATAAAGTTAAAACCAAAATAAATGAGATAAAAGATGAAAAATATGCTGATATATTTAATTCTTTAAGTGATATATTGTTAGAGTTGTCTTCACAAGTTGAGGAGTTAAATTCAAGACAAGAATATTTAGAAGAAAATATAGAATATATAGATAATGATTTAACAGATATACAAGAGGAACTATTTGAGGAAGTATCATTTGATGATTTAAATGAATTAGAAGATGAATATATTGAGATCCAATGTGAAAAATGTAGCAAACCTTTATTTGTAGAACAGCAAGCATTAAAGAATAATAATGCTATTCCTTGTCCATTTTGTGGAGGTATAGCTAAGGAATAATACATATATATTTTTTTTATAAAATATACTTATTTTCAAAAACACAAGTTATTGTAACTAGTTTACAATAACTTGTGTTTTTTTAATTAAATTTATGGAATTTATAAGTAGTTAAGTAAATATATTATTATAGATATTTATTTTACATATGTTTTAAAGAAATAATTTACATATTTTTTTTATAGTATGAATAATTAGCTATTATGTGAAATAAAAATTAAAGAGAAAGGTAATTAAGGAAGTGATGATATGAGATACGAGGAAATTTATAAAATACTTCCGGAAACTATAGGAAATAGTATCAAGGAATTTTTAATGGCGGATGGAATACAGGAAATAAGAATTAAAGTTGGAAAGCCAATAATATTAAATTTATCATTTCAAGAAAAAGTGTTAGATTATATTCCTACGAGAGAAGATTTAAGGTATATGATAACTAAAATTTCTAATTATTCATTGTATGCATTTGAAGAAGAGATTAAGCAAGGATATATTACATTAAAAGGAGGACATAGAGTTGGACTTGCTGGAGAGTGCGTAATATCAAAAGGTGAAGTTAGAACTATAAAGAATATCTCATCATTGAATATAAGAATATGTAAAGAGGTTATAGGTTCATCTAATAAAGTAATGAGATTTATTACAAATGATAATAGAGTATATAATACATTAATAGTATCTCCTCCTAAATGTGGGAAAACAACAATATTACGAGATATAGCAAAAAATTTATCAAATGGAATGTATCAAATAAATTTAAAAGGAAAAAAAGTAACAATAGTAGATGAAAGAAGTGAAATTGCTGCTTGTTATAATGGGATTCCTCAAATGAATGTAGGAATTAGAACTGATATTTTAGATAATTGTTTAAAGAAGTCAGGAATGATTATGGCTATAAGAAGTCTTTCTCCAGAAGTATTAATATGTGATGAAATAGGAACAGAAGGTGATTTAGAAGCACTGAATATGGCTTTTAATTCAGGAGTTAATATTATAGTTACAGTACATGGTTATGATATAGATGATATTTATAATAGAAAAGTTTTCAAAGAATTAATAGATAATTGTGTGCTAGAAAGAGTTATAGTCTTAAGCAATCGAAGGGGGGCTGGAACTATAGAAAAAGTTTATAAGGTAAATAGGGGGAAGGAATTACAATGCTTAGAAATGTAATGATTTTTTTAATGTTTCTAATTTGTACATTTGTAGGTTATTTTTATGGAGAAAATTACAAAAGAAGAAGTATACATTTAAAGGAGTTTCAAAAAAGTTTATTATTGTTAAGTAATGAGATTATATATTCTAATACTCCATTGCCAGAAGCCTTATTAGAAATTAGCAAAAAGGTTTCAGAGCCAGTTTCAGAGATATTTACTGATATGGCATTTACACTTGACAATGGTTATACGGGGAGCATATATGAGAGCTTTGAAAGTGCTTATACAAAAATAGCAGAAAAAGTAAATTTAAGTGTAGATGATCATAAAATTATAAGTGATTTTTTTAAAACTCTTGGTTCATCTGGAGTAACAGGACAAGACAAAATATTTAAAGTAGCATTAGATAATATAGATGTAAATTATAAGGAAGCTAGAAGGTTTGAAAAAGAAAATATTAAATTATATAGAACGTTGGGATTGTCTATTGGTGCGATGCTAGCAATATTTTTTATCTAAGGGGGGATATAATTTATTATGTTTGATGTAAGTTTATTATTTAAAATCGGTGCAATGGGAATTTTACTTATGGTTATTGAAAAAGTATTAAAAGGAAATGGGAAAGATGAAATTGCAGTATTAGCTAATTTAGCAGGAATGGTTATTATATTAATTACTATTATCGGAATGATATCAAATCTTTTTGATACTGTGAAAACTATGTTTACTTTTTAGGTGGGCTTTATGGAGATAATTAAAGTTGCATTTTTTGCTTTTACTGCGTTATTCATATTCCTTTTATTGAAAGATAAGAAATCAGAAGTTGGATTGTTTGTAGTTCTCGCAGCTGGAATAGGAATATTCCTTTATATGATAGGACAGTTAGGAGATGTAATAGATTTTATTAAAGAAATTGCAAATAAAGCTAATATAGACACTGTATATATTGGTATTGTATTAAAAATTCTTGCAATAGCTTATATAACATCATTTTGCAGCGAAATATGTAAGGATTCTGGTGCAGGAAGTATAGGTACTAAGGTTGAATTTGCAGGGAAAATTATGATATTAGGACTAGCTATTCCAATCTTAATGGCTGTATTGAATTCAATTCTTCAGATATTGTAGGTGAGAAAATGAGAAACTATATTTTAAAGATAATTTGGTCTTTGACAATTATCAGTATTCTAACAGTTAGTGGAATTTCTATAGTTCCCAATAAAGTTGTTTATGCAGAAGAACTTACTACTGTAACCAATGATGAAGAGGTAGAATCAAAGCTTAACAGCTTATATGATTATATAAACACAATGAAAAGTGATGTAGAACTTGTTAATGAACTAGACCCTATAAGTTATATACAAAGTTATATAGAAACAGGAGAAGGAAATATATCATTTTCAACAGTTTTAAATGCTGTAATAAGTTTGTTTTTTAGAGAAGTAAAAACCGTGTTAGCATTAGCATTTTCAATTGTTGCAATAGGAATAATATGTTCATTGTTTAAAAATATACAATCTTCTTTTTCTAGTGAGGGAGTATCACAAGTAGCTTTTTATGCTTGTTATGCAATTTTAATAATATTACTATCAAAAACTTTCATTATATCAATATCACTAGCAAAGGATGTCATTGTTCAAATAGCAGATTTTATGGATAAGGTTTTACCAGTATTAGTATTGATGCTAGCAGCAGCTGGAGGATTAACTCAAGCAGCTACAATGGATCCAATAATACTTGGAGCTACAATATTAATTCCTAAAATATATATAAATGTAATAATACCATTAATATTAATAACATTTGTATTGCAGTTTACAAATAATATCTCAACTGAAGCAAAACTATCCAATTTATGTGGAATGGTAAAAAAATCTACTGTATGGCTTCAGGGAATTATTCTTACAATTTTTATTGGTGTATTAACAATTAGAGGTATAACCTCTTCAACAATAGATGCAGTTACTTTAAAGACAACTAAATTTGCTGTTGATAATTTTATACCAATAGTAGGAAAGTCATTTTCAGATGCTATAGCATCTGTAGCAGGATATTCATTGATTATAAAAAATGCCATTGGATCTATTGGATTAATAGTTATAATATTAATAATTTTATATCCTATTATTAAATTAATATTATCATCACTTATATTTAAGCTTTCAGCAGCATTACTTGAACCTATAACAGATAAAAGAATTACTAGCTCTATAGCTGCAGCAGGAGAATCATTAGTGCTTATAATGTCCTGTGTAGTAAGTGTAAGTATAATGTTCTTTATTCTTATATCAATTATGATATCTGCAGGTAAATTTGTTATAGGAGGTTAAGGTGATGGAGTATATAAATAATTTTGTTATAACATTAGTTGCAACTATGATATTTATGACTGCAGTAGATATAATTTCTCCAGATAATTCAATGAAGAAGTATATAAAATTTGTATTAGGTCTTATATTGATTTCAGTAATGATAAATCCAATTATAAAATTTTTTACTGGTGGAGAACAAGAGTTAGTAAATACAATAAAGAATTATGAAAGCATGTTTTATGAAGGAACTACTAGTGAAAATGAAAAGGATGTAAGCAAAAATCAAATAGAATCTTTTAAAAATAATTTAAATAGCAATTGTGATAGCTTACTTAAGGAAGAATTTTCAAATAAAGATTTTAAATCTAATGTTGAATGTGAAATAAATTTACAGAGTATGACATATAGCATAGAGAGTCTAGAAGTTGGTGTAAAGGAAAATGGAATAAAAATAGTTGACAGCATTAAAATTAATATAGATGAGGAAAGTGAAGAAGCAGTATCTAATGATGGAAAAGTAGAAAACGCAGAGGAAATAAAAAATTATTTATCAGAAGTTTTTAAAATACCACCAGAAAAAATAAAGTTATATAGTATGGGAAAATAGAAAAAGATAGGAGGGTGAAGAGAGGTATGGATAAAGATAAATTTAATGGTGAAATGAATAAACTAATGCAAAATAAAAAGTTTGTTAACTGCTTAATAGTATTACTTGTAATTATATTTTTATGGCTAGCGGTAAGTAATTTTATGGGAGATGATGCTGGATTAAGTAAGGGGAATGTTGATAACACACCTAGTGGAGCACAGGAAGTTGCTGGAGATGAAGGTATTACAACATCTAAAGAACTATTAGATTATGAAACACAAAAAAAGCAAGAATTAAAAAGTATACTTTCTAAAATAGATGGCGTGGGTGAGGTTGAAGTTGAGATTTATTTTGAAAGCAGTGAAGTATTAGTACCAGCTACAAACTCAAATACTCAAACATCTGAAACACAAGAGGAAGATAATAATGGAGGAACAAGGATAACAAAGCAAGAAACAGAGGGTGCAACAGTTGTAATGCAAAATGATTCAAATACAAGTGAACCTTTTATAACGAAAACTTATAAGCCTCAGATTACAGGTATAATAATCGTTGCAGAAGGAGCAAAGAGCAATAAGATAACTTATGATATACAAAAAGCTGTATCAAGCTTCTATAATTTAAGTTTAGATAAGGTTAATGTATATCCTATGGGTAGCTAGCATATAATGTTATATAAAAAGAATGGGAGGAATTAAAAATGACAAAAAAACAATTTGGGATTATTTTTACACTTATGGCTTTAATAGTATGTGTTGGAGTGCTATCTATGAAGCTAAATGAAAATGGATATAACGATCCAACAAGCTTAGAGGCTGTATTAAAACAAAATACTGACAATACTAAAACAGATTCAGCAACAGAAGAAACTTTAAGTACAACAGAATATTTTTATAGCATGAGATTAACTAAAGAGCAACAAGATGAAAAGTATGTAGATGATATGAAGGCTATTACAGAGGATGCTAATGCATCACAAGAATCAAAGGATATAGCAAATAATGCATTAGTTGAAAAGGCTAAGATGAAAGATCAAGAAAGTAGGGTTGAATCAGAAATTAGAAATAAAGGTTATGAAGATGCTCTTTGTATGATTAATGAGAATAAAACAGTTAAGGTTTATGTTAAAGTAGAAGATGTTTTAACTGAAGAAAATTCAGCTTCAATTAAGAAAGTTGTTGAAGATATTACTACATTAAATGATGTAGATATAACATCAATGAAATAATTCGTTGTAATATAAAGGCTCTTTTGCTATAATAAACATAAGGAAAAGTAGGTTTATATAATAAACCTTAAGGAGGTTAAGGCATGGAAAATGTAAACAATGAATCTACTATAGGAATTGTTAAAATTTCTGATGAGGTAGTAAGTGTTATAGCGGAAATAGCAGCAGATGAAATTCAAGGAATCGTTGAAGTTCCACATGGAGTTTCAAGTAACATATCACAAATATTAAAAGGTAAAAAGTCTTCTAGTGGGAAGAGTGTAAAAGTTACATTAGAAGAGGATAAGGCTATAATTGAATTAAATGTAGCTGTAGAGTATGGTATGAAAATTCCAGAGGTAGTAAGTGCAGTTCAAGAAAATGTAAAAAAGACTGTTGAAGCTATGACTGGATTAAAGGTTGACAAAGTTAATGTCAATGTTCAAAACATATTTGTTCCAAAGCAGGAGCAACAGGAAACATTAGAAGTTTAGTAAAAAAACCCTCTGTTAAACAGAGGGTTTCTCATTGTAATAGAAAAAATATAATGTTTACATAAACTGAATTCTTAAGATGAAGGTTGGAATTCTTATCTAGGGGCCATTTTTTGTTGTATTTCATCTTAAAATAGGTGAAAATTTTACAACTACTAACTATCAAATAAAATTTTTAGATAGTAAATTTTATAAAAATTATTTATAATAGTAAAAGTTGAGCCATAAAAGTTATTTTTTATGGACATAAATAAGATAATATTGTAATATACATATGTTTAATTAATGTAATATAAGTTTATAATACAAATAAAGAGATTAATGTATATTATATATACTCAGGAGGAAGTTATGAAAAGACAGAAATCAAGAGAAAAAGCAATGGAGTTGCTTTTTAGCATGGAACTTAGCAAAAATAGTTATGAGGAAACAATAGAAAATTTTATCGAAGATTATGAGATGGATTTAAATACTATAGACGTAGAATATATAAAAAATGTTGTAAAAACAGTTACTGATAACTTAGAAGTTATTAATGGTAAGATAGTAGATGCTTTAGTAAATTGGAAATTAGATAGAATTTCTAAAGTTAACATTACAATATTAAGATTAGCAGTAGGAGAAATGCTTTTTGTTGAGGATGTTCCAGGTAGCGTAGCAATAAATGAGGCAGTTGAATTAACTAAAAAATATTCAGATGAAAAGAGCTGTTCATTTGTTAACGGAGTATTAGATAAAGTCTTAAAAAGTTTATAAACGAAAAATTATTTTCGAGAGAGTTAGAGGGGGCAAAAACATGGGTGATAGAATAGATGGTAAAGTTATAGCTTTAGGAGTTAAGGAAGATATAAAAAACTTTGTAGAAAGTAGAAAGTTAAAAGGAATAAATACTCCTAAGGTTGCATCTATATTAGTTGGGAATGATGGAGGATCATTATTTTATTTAAATAATCAAGAAAAGGTGGCAGTTTCACTAGGATTAGAGTTTGAGAGAATTCATTTAAGTGAAGAAGTAACAGAAATTGAATTAGTAAAAAAAATAGAAGAATTAAATAATGATAATAGTATTAATGGAATAATACTTCAGTTACCTTTACCTAAAAACATGGATGAAAAGAAAATAATATCATCAATATCTCCAGAGAAGGATATAGATTGCTTAACATTTGTTAATCAAGGTAAATTGTATATGGGAGAAGATACTTTTATGCCATGTACTCCTAAATCAGTATTAACAATATTAAAGAGCTTAGATATAAACTTAGAGGGAATGGAAGTTGTTGTTGTTGGAAGAAGTAATATAGTAGGTAAGCCAGCATCAGCATTAATGCTTAAAGAAAATTGTACAGTTACAATTTGCCATTCAAGGACTAAAGAATTAAAAGAAGTATGTAAGAGAGCAGATATTTTAATTGTTGCTATAGGAAAAGCAAAGTTTATAGATGATAGCTATGTAAAAGATGGTGCAATAGTTATTGATGTAGGAACTAATTCTGTAGAAGGAAAAATTACTGGTGACGTTGATTTTGAAAAAGTTATAAATAAAGCTGCTTTTGTTACACCTGTTCCAGGTGGTGTTGGGGCTCTTACAACAACTCTTTTAATGAAGAATGTATGTGAGGCTTTAGAAAAGTATGAAAATGAAAATTAAAACTTTAACAGTATCAGAAGTTAATAATTATATAAAAAAGGTATTAGATAATGATTTCATATTAAATAACCTTTCTGTAAGAGGAGAAATTTCAAATTTAAAATATCATTCTAGTGGGCATATTTATTTTTCATTAAAAGATGAGAATAGTAAGATTAATTGTATTATGTTCAAAAGTAAAAGCTTTGATTTAGATATAGTATTACAAGAAGGAATGGCTGTAATAGTATCAGGAAGAGCGTCTGTATATACTGCAAATGGAACATTTCAGATATATTGTGATAGGATAGAACAAGAAGGTCTAGGGGAACTTCACATAAAATTTGAAAAGTTAAAGGAAAAGTTAAGTAGGGAGGGGTATTTTGAAGAAGAGTTTAAAAAACCCCTTCCTAAAAATCCATATAAGATAGGCATTGTAACGGCAGAAACTGGTGCTGCTATACATGATATAATTAATGTTATAAGAAGAAGAAATTCAAAAGTTGATATTATTCTTTATCCTGCCTTAGTACAGGGGGAGGGAGCATATAAAACTATAATTGAAGGTATAGAGTATTTTAATAAAAAGAAAAATGTAGATGTTATTATAATAGGTAGAGGTGGAGGATCCATGGAAGAACTATGGAACTTTAACGAAGAGCCATTAGCATATGTTATTTTTAAATCATCAATACCTATTGTATCAGCCGTTGGTCATGAAGTTGACTTTACTATATCAGATTTTGTAGCAGATTTTAGAGCAGCCACTCCGTCACAAGCAGCTGAAGTAGTTGTACCTTTAGAAGTAGATCAATATAAGCAGATTAGTAACTATGAAGATAGATTAAGTACTATAATAGGTGATAGACTTAAAGAAGAAAATCAAAAGGTTAAAAGTTTAGAGAAAATTTTAAGTTTAAATTCACCAAGCAATAGAATTGTAAATGCATATTTAGAGATTGATAATTTAAAGGAAAAAATAGAAAAGATATTAGAGTTTAAGATAAAGAGCAATAAAGAGAAGATATTCTCGTTAAATAATATATTAAATGCCCATAATCCTTTAAATATTTTAGCAAAAGGTTATGCTATAATAGAGGATGGAAATGGCAAATTAGTTAAAAGTAAAGAGTTTTTTGAAGGTGATACCGAAATAAAAATTTCTATGGAAGATGGGTATGTAAAAGGAAATTTTACTCCTACAGAAAAAGGAGGATTTTGTCATGGCAAAGAAGGAAAGCTATAATGATATGTTAAATAATTTAGAAGTTATTTTGTCTACATTAGAAAATGAAGAGTTAAGTTTAGAAGATGCTATGAAAGAATATGAAAAGGGAAGCAAAATCGTTAATAAATTATATAAGACATTAGATGCGTTAGAGGGCAAATTCTTAACAATTAAAGAAAATGCTGAAGTGGTGAAAGAAAATGATATTTAATGAAATGAAAAATGATATAAATAAATTTTTAGCAAATTATTTTAAGAATAAGGGGAACTACAATAAAGTTATTTATGATTCAGCAAGCTACAGTATTAATATTGGAGGTAAGAGAATAAGACCTATATTAATGCTTTTAACGTATAGTATGTATAAAGAAAACTGGAGAGAAATATTAGAATTTTCTTCAGCTATTGAAATGATTCATACATATTCATTAATACATGATGATTTACCATGTATGGATAATGATGATCTTAGAAGAGGAAAGCCTACTAATCATAAAGTATATGGTGAAAATATAGCAGTATTAGCGGGAGATGCGCTTTTAAATGAAGCTATGAATTTAATGATGAAGTTTGCTTTGAAAAATGATAAAAACGCATTAGTGGCAGCAGAAATGATTGCATCTGCAGCAGGACCAGAAGGTATGATAGGCGGGCAAGTAGTAGATATAATTAATGAAGGTAAAAAAATAAGTGAAAATGAACTTAAATATATGCATATGAAAAAGACAGGGGCGCTTATTAAAGTTTCTATATTAGCAGGGGCAATACTTGGAGATGCATCAAAAGAAGATATTATTAAATTAGATAAGTTTGGTGAAAATTTAGGCTTAGCGTTTCAAATAAAAGATGATATTTTAGATGTTATAGGAAGCACAGAAAAATTAGGAAAAAATGTCTTGAGTGATGAGGAAAGCAATAAAACTAACTTTATTACAATGCATGGGTTAGAGTATTGCATTAAGGAATGCGAGAGGCTAACAAAAGAAAGCATTGAGATATTAGATAGTTTATCTGTAGATACTGAAGCTTTAAAGGTTTTAACTAAGGAACTTTTAGACAGAGAAAACTAAATGAAGGAATGATAAATATGTCAAAATTATTAGAGGATATAAATTATCCACGAGATGTGCAAACTTTGACTAATAAGGAACTCTATAAGCTTAGTGATGAAATACGAGAATTTTTAATAGAAAAGGTATCCAAAACTGGAGGACATTTATCTTCAAATTTAGGTGTTGTTGAATTAACACTTAGTTTATATAAAACATTTAACTTTGAAAGAGATAAAATAATATGGGATGTTGGACATCAAACTTACGTTCACAAGATATTAACAGGACGTAAAGAAAAATTTGATACATTGAGAAAATATAATGGTTTATGTGGATTTCCAAAGATAAGTGAAAGTAAGTATGATTCATTTGGTGTTGGTCATAGTAGCACATCAATATCAGCAGCTTTAGGCATAGCAAGAGCAAGAGATATTAAGCATGAAGATTATAATGTTATTGCCGTTATAGGTGATGGTGCATTAACTGGAGGTATGGCATTAGAAGCACTTAATGATGTTGGTTTTAATAAAACTAATATGATTATAGTTTTAAATGATAATCAGATGTCAATTTCTAAAAATGTAGGTGGATTATCTAATCATTTAAATAAATTAAGATTAGACCATAGCTATAATAAATTAAAAGAAGACATAAATTCTACTTTAAGTAATAGCAATGCTGGTAAAACAGTAGTCCAATATTTACATAGAGTAAAAGACAGTTTAAAACATTTATTAGTACCATCAATGTTATTTGAAAATATGGGTGTAAAATATATTGGACCTATAGATGGTCATGATATTGAATTAATGAATGAAGTATTTAGTAAGGCTAAAGAAATTAATGGACCTGTAATAATTCATACAGTAACGCAAAAAGGAAAGGGTTATGAATTTGCAGAAAAAAATCCAAATAAATTTCATGGAGTTTCACCATTTGATTTAGAAAGTGGTGAAAGTTATATTCCAGCAAAAAAGACATATTCTAAAGTATTTGGAGATACTATGTTAGAGCTAGCAGAAAAAAATAGTGATATAGTTGCAATAACTGCGGCCATGCCAGATGGTACAGGCTTAAAGGAGTTTGCTAAAAAGTATAGTAATAGATTTTTTGATGTTGGAATAGCAGAAGAACATGCTACTACACTTGCAGCTGGTATGGCAAGTGCTGGATTGAGACCTGTTTTTGCAGTATATTCAACATTTTTACAAAGAGCTTTTGATCAAATTATACATGATGTTTGTATTCAAAATTTACCAGTGGTTTTTGCAATTGATAGAGCAGGAATTGTAGGTGATGATGGAGAAACTCATCAAGGGGTATTTGATTTATCTTATTTATCTGCAATACCTAATATGACAGTTTTAGCACCAAAGCATTTAGAAGAGTTAGCTATAATGTTAAATTGGGCTGTAAAACAAAATGGACCTATTGCAATAAGATATCCAAGAGGTGCTGATTGCTGTGAAGATATATCTGCAATAAGTGAAATAAAATACGGAAAATGGGAAAAGATAATCAATGGAGAGAAAGTCGCTATAATAGCAGTAGGAAAGATGGTACAACATGCTATGATTGCAAGAAAATTATTAGTCAATAAGGGAATTAATCCTACTATTATAGGAGCAACTTTTGTAAAACCTATAGATACTGAGATGTTAAGAGAGCTGATTAATGAAGGATATAGCATTATAACTATTGAAGATAACGTTATTAATGGTGGATTTGGAAGCTATGTATTAATGGAATTAAATAAGCTTAATTTTAATGGGAAATTTAAGTGTTTAGGATTTAATAATGAATTTGTTCCACATGGTGATGTTAATTTACTATATAGAGATGCAGGGCTTGATGCAGAAGCTATAGAAAAATGTGTTATAAACATTTTAGGATAAAGGAGAAAAATATGGCATCTAAGAAAGAAAGATTAGATATATTATTAGTTGAAAAAGGAATTTGTGAATCAAGAGAAAAAGCAAAAACTAATATTATGGCAGGACTTATATTTGTTGATGGGCAAAGAGTGGATAAGGCTGGAGAGAAAATTAAAGTTGATGCTGATATAGTATTTAAGGGGGAAAAACTTAAATATGTAAGTCGTGGAGGCTTAAAGTTAGAAAAAGCAATGAAGACTTTTGGAATTGATCTTACAGATAAGGTTTGTATGGATATAGGAGCATCAACAGGTGGATTTACAGACTGTATGCTTCAAAATAATGCATCTAAAGTTTTTGCAGTAGATGTAGGATATGGGCAATTTGCTTGGAAGCTTAGAACTGATGAAAGAGTTGTTTGTATGGAGAAAACTAATATTAGATATGTTACTCCAGAAGACATTGGTGTAGCTTTAGATTTTGCATCAATAGATGTATCATTTATTTCATTAAGAACTATAATGCCTGCAGTAAAGGCATTACTAGGAGATAAAGGTGAAGTTGTTGCGTTAATAAAGCCACAGTTTGAAGCAGGAAGGGATAAAGTTGGAAAGAAAGGTGTTGTAAGAGATAAGGAAGTACATTTAGAGGTTATCGATAGAATAATAAACTTCTTAATAGAAAATCAATTAAATGTACTAGGATTAAGCTACTCACCAATTAAGGGTCCAGAAGGAAATAGAGAATATCTTGTTTACTTTACTAAGGATAAAGAAAAAGAGGGGAATTTCGAGTTAAGTCAAATTGAAGATATTGTAAATGAATCTCATAGCCAGCTTTAAAAGCTGGCTATAGGTATATAAGTATAGTAAAGGGAGATAATATGAAAAATATTGTAATTGCATTGAATCCGTCAAAAGATATTGAAGGAAAAATATTATCTTTAGTTATTGAAAAAATTACAAATATATTTAAAAACTCTAAAGTAACTGTACTTAATAGTTATGAAATAAATAAGTATAAATTTGATAATAATTTAGATTTACTTATAGTTTTAGGGGGAGACGGAACTTTACTGGGTATAGCTAGAGATATTAATGGGAAATATGATGTTCCTATTTTAGGAATAAATATAGGAAATTTAGGATTTTTGTCAAGTATAGAAATACAAGATTTAGACGAAGCTTTAAATAAGATAAAAAATGGACAGTATCATATTCAAAATAGAATTCTTTTAGAATGTAAAAGTGATGATGAAAGTAAGGATATTAATAGTAAAGCTTTAAATGATGTTGTAATAGCAAGGGGAACATTGTCAAGAATGGCAAAGTTTGAAGTGTATATAGATAAAAAATTATATTATACTTTTAAAGGAGATGGATTAATAGTTTCAACTCCTACAGGGTCTACAGCATATTCATTTTCTGCAGGAGGACCTTTTGTATATCCAGATGTTGAAGTCATAACATTAACTCCTATTTGCCCTCATACTAGAGGAATGCAGCCAATTGTATTAAAAAGTAGTAGTGAGATTTTAATTAATGCTGAAAATTATAATGGAGAAATTTATTTAACATTTGATGGCCAAGAAGCTAGAAAAATTAAAGATAATACATCTATAATAATTAAAAAGGCTAAAGATGTTGCAAAAATTTTATTGTTTGATAATTATGATTATTTTAATGTTTTGAGAAAAAAAATATTAAATAACTAAAAAAATATTTTTAAATTAAATTAAATAGAACTTTGATATAAAATAGGATTCCTGTACTAATGATTGTACATTAATTAACAAATTGAGAAGGTGATAAAAATGAAGTCAAAAAGACATAGTAAAATATTAGAAATTATTAATGATAATGATATAGAAACACAAGAAGAATTAGCAGAAGCGCTTAAATATGCAGGGTATGATGTAACTCAAGCAACGGTATCTAGAGATATAAAATTATTGAAATTAGTAAAAATTCAAGGTGAATCAGGAAAATATAAATATATATCTGCAACAAAGGAAGAGCGTGATATAAATGATAAGCTTTATAGCATTTTAAAAAATGCAGCAATAGATGTAGAGCAAGTTGATAAATTTGTTGTTATAAAAACATTAACAGGTGCTGCATCAGCTGCTGCAGAGGCAATTGATACATTATATACAAATGATGTTGCTGGAACAATAGCCGGTGATAATACTATTTTTGTATTAGTTAGAACTGATGAAAAAGCTATAGAGCTAATTTCTAAAGTAAGAAAGATGATTTCTTAGAGTTTATAAAGGTGGGGTATAATGCTAATTGAATTAAGTATTAAAAATTTCGCATTAATTCAAGAGTTATCAGTTGAGTTTGGTGCAGGATTTAATATATTATCAGGAGAAACTGGTGCAGGTAAATCAATACTTATAGATACTATAGACTATGTATTAGGTGGGAAATTTTCTAAGGATCAAATAAGATATGGAGAAGATAAAACAATAGTAGAAGCAGTATTTTCAATTGAAAATGATGAAATTTACGACGTATTAGAAGAATTAGGTATAGAGAAGGATGAAATGCTAATAATACGTAGAGAAACTACATTACATGGTAAAAGCTTAATAAAAGTTAATAATAGAAGTATTGTATTATCACAATTAAAAAAGATAAGAGAAAAGCTATTAGATATTCATGGTCAGCATCAAAATCAAAATTTATTAAATAAAGGTACTCATATTTTATATGTTGATGAATTTTATTATGATAAAATAAAAGACTTACTTGAAGAATATGATAAATTAAGAAGTACTTATTTAGAAAATGTTGAAAAGATAAATAAGTTATCAGGAAATGAAAATGGAGAAAAATTAGCAGATTATATTAAATTTCAAATAGAAGATATAGAAAAGGCTAATTTAAAGGTTAATGAAGAAGAAGATTTAAAAGATGAATTCAATATGTTATCAAATGCTGAAAAAATATCAAATAGTTTAGTAAAATCTTATGGATATTTAAATTCATCTAATGAAGGGATTTCAGTATTAGAAGGATTATCAAAAGTTATTTCTGAACTATCATTAGTTGAAAACCACTCTGAAATAATAAGAGAAAAGAAAACACAAATAGAAGAAGCATTTTATAGTTTAGAAGAAGTGACAAGAGAAATACGTGATATAGGTAGTGAAATACAATATGACGAAGATAGATTGGCACAAATAAATGAAAGAATATATACTATAAGTTTATATAAGAAAAAATATGGAAACTCAATACAAGAGATTTTAGATAATTTAAAAAATTTAAAAGAAAAATATAATGAGTTAATAAACTCTGAAGAAATAATAAATAAGTTAAAAGAAGAACTTATTATTATAGAAGAAAAAATGAAAGTAATAGGTAAAAAACTTCATGAATTAAGAGTTGAGGCTGCTGAAATATTAGAAGTTAATATTAAGAAAGAATTATCTTATGTTGGACTTGAAAAAGCAATAATAAAAATTGAAGTTAATTTAACTGATGAAATGAATTCAAGAGGTTATGATGAAGTTCAATTCTTAGTTTCAGCAAATCCAGGTGAACCTTTAAAACCATTAGAAAAGGTATTATCAGGTGGTGAATTATCAAGAATAATGCTTGCTTTAAAATGTGTTTTTGTAGATAAAGATAAAATACCAACGCTTATTTTTGATGAAATAGACACTGGTATTAGTGGAACTATTGGAAAACGTGTTGGAGAAAAAATGTATGAAGTTTCAATAAAGCATCAAGTATTATGTATAACTCATTTACCACAAATTGCAGCACTTTCTGATAATCATTATTTTGTATCTAAACATGTTGTGGATGGAAAGACATTTACAGGAATAAGAATGTTAACAAGAGAAGATAAAATTAGAGAGATTGCTAAAATGGTTGGTGGAGATGAAATAAGTGATGTTACTATCGAAAATGCATCAGAAATGGTGAAATTTGCCGAAATAAAAAAGAAAGAAATGAAAAATATTTAAGAAAATTATACATAAGCCTAGGCAATACGGTAAAGAATAAAATCATGGTAAATTAACATGGTTTTATTTTTTTTATACAAAATGTATTTACTTAATAATTTTTGACTGTGTTAACAATGTTAATACAGCATATAAAAAAACGATACAGGGAAAATTAATGTCAGAAGCAAGGGAGGAGATAAAATGTTAAAAAAAATATTAAAGTATTTTAGTATGATTACTGCTCCAATAGCTATTTTGGCATTAATAGCATATTTTAGTGTTTTGAAATTGCCAGAAAAAATATATATCAATGATAGTATGGAAGTATCAGATATATCTGTTAATAATCAAGGTGTACTTAATACTGTAAAACTATCAAAGGATAAAGTAAACATTGATTTTTTAGGACTGATTCCAATAAAATCAGTTGCAGTACAGAAGCTAGATGATATAAAATTATATCCTGGTGGAACAAGTGTAGGAATAAAGTTATCTACTGAAGGTGTGTTGGTTGTTGGTTTTTCTGAAGTTGAAACTAGAGGTGGAACTGAAAGTAGTCCAGCAAAAGTAGCAGGATTACAATTAGGAGATGTATTACTTAAAGTGGATGGAAAAGAAATTCAAGGATCTAAACAATTAGGAACTTTAATAAAAGAGTGCGATAGTAGCGTAGTAAATGTAGAGTTTATGCGTCAAGGATGTAAGTTTAATAAAGATATTGAACTTGTTAAAGAAGGTGAAAATTATAAACTAGGTCTTTGGGTTAGAGACTCAACAGCAGGTATAGGAACATTAACTTTCTATCATGAAGGTAGCGATACATTTGGTGCACTAGGTCATCCTATTACAGATGGAGATACTAATACTACATTTACAATTAAAGATGGCGATTTATTATCAGCATCAATATTAAGTGTGCGTAAAGGTGAAAAAGGTGTTCCTGGTGAATTAAGGGGATTATTTGTAAATGAGAAAAGTGCTATAGGAACAATTCAAAGTAATTCTTCTTCAGGAATATTTGGAAGTACTAATAAACCTTTAGTAAATCCTAATTTTAGTGAGCCAATGTCTGTAGGGTTTAGAAATGAAGTTGTAGAAGGACCTGCTACTATAATAACTACTGTAGGAGAAGAAGGTCCAAAAGAATATGACATAGAAATTGTTAAGTTACTACAACAAGATAAGTGTGGACCTAAGAGTATGATAATTAGAGTTACAGATGAAGAACTTCTAAGTAAAACAGGAGGAATAGTTCAAGGAATGAGTGGTAGTCCAATAATACAAAATGGAAAAATTGTCGGTGCTGTTACTCACGTTTTAATTAATAAGCCTGATATTGGATATGGAATATATATCGAATGGATGCTTGAAGAAGCAGGGATTATAAATTAAAATAAATTTAGAAAATTATCAACAAGATATAGCTAAAATAACATGGAAAAAATGCTATATCTTGTTGTTTTAAAACTTATACATTAATCAACACAAAATTTCTTAACATTTTCCTAAAAAAATTTCAAAATAATGTAAAATAAACTATTATTATTTTAAAATTTATGTTATAATATAATCAATGAAGTTAAAAAACAACTAAATATAACTTAATTTAAATATAAAATGTAACCGTAATAAATAAGTTATGTGGGAAATTGGAAATGTAAAATTTTCAAATAAGATATTCTAGTGGGTAGAAAGGGAGAGAAAAGATGGATGGAAATAAGATTTCAGTAATTATTGCTGATGATAACAAAGAATTTTGCAGTATTTTAAATGATTATCTTTTAAATCAAAGAGACATCGTAGTAACAGGAATTGCCAAGGACGGTAGAGAAGCTTTAACACTAATTGAGGAAAAACAACCTGATTTAGTAGTTTTAGACATTATAATGCCTCATTTAGATGGATTAGGAGTTTTAGAAAAATTAAATTCAATGAATTTAGAAAAATTCCCTAGAATAGTTGTATTATCTGCAGTTGGACAAGATAAGATAACACAAAGAGCTATAACTTTAGGTGCAGATTATTATGTTGTAAAACCATTTGATATGGATATTTTCACTAAACGTATAAGAGATATGTTTAATGATACTTTAGCAGTGGATAATGAACCTGTTAAAAAACAAGTGGCAATGACAACAAGCGAAATAATAAATACAAATACTAGAGGTCCTGTTGATTTAGAAACTGAAATTACAAACATAATTCATGAAATAGGTGTTCCAGCACATATTAAAGGGTATATGTATTTAAGAGAGGCTATAACAATGGTTGTTAATGATATGGAATTATTATCAGCTGTAACTAAAGAATTATATCCTTCAATAGCTAAGAAGTACAATACTACAGCTTCAAGAGTTGAAAGAGCAATCAGACATGCTATAGAAGTTGCTTGGGGAAGAGGACAAATTGAAGCAATTAACAAGCTATTTGGATACACAGTTCACAATGATAAAGGCAAGCCTACTAATAGTGAATTCATTGCAATCATTGCAGACAAGCTAAGATTAAAGAATAAAGTATCTTAATTGGTTATAAGCTAGAAATGTCAAGGTTTTAACAAGTGAGTTATAAATTATCAATTAGATAAAGCATAGCTACAAACATATTTTTATAGCTACAAACTAAATTAAAAATATTAAAGACACATTCTATTTGTTGCTTATTAAGTAACAAATTTAGAAGTGTCTTTTTTTTGCAATACTAACTAAAAACATACCAATTTAATAATACCAAAATGTTATTTATAGAGATTCTACTTTTAATGTTATTAACATTCCTATCAGAACTAATATTCCTAATAATAATGTCAAAATGATTCTCCTATTTGACTTTAAGTCTAAAAAATTTTAAATTCTTTTAACCTATCTAAAGAAATTGATGAGAAGCTTTCTACTAAGCTAGAGTTTAATTCAATTGCTATAACCTCCAATTTTGTATTTTTTTCATACTGATAAATCTATGTAATTTTAAAATTCCTAGGTGTTTATGTTTTTTATAAGTAAGTTTTAATTTAACATTTTGATAGTCATAATAAAGTCATAAAATATTCATTTATATATCATAATTTGATGAAATAATATGTTTATCAAGAAATAATTAGAAGAAAAAAGTTAGTTTTAAGAAGTATTACTTAATTTTAATAATATTAAAGAAATCCATACTATTACAATTACAATTTTATAAGATTTCTTTAATAGAACTTCTAATTAATAAATTGTAGATTAGAAAAATAAAAGAGGAGATGGAAAATATGTGGAACAAAAATGATAGGTTTGAAGAACAAGATGAGAGAAGATTAGATGCAAAGAGCTTAATTGGAGAGGAAATAAGTGATCAAGATTATAAAATAACTGTAGAAGAGTTTATAAGTGCATCGAATAAAAAGGTTAAAATAAAAAATAAATTTATGATTGCTTTGATAGCAAGTATCTCTATATCAGTATTTACTATTGGATGTAGCAATAATAATAGAATAAAGTTTGAAGATAAGAATGATAAAGAGCTTAATTCTTATGAAGTACATGAAAAAGAAGATGATAAGAATAAAGAAAAAAATGATGATAAAGAAAAAGAGATGTTTGGTGAAGAAGCAACGCCAGCATTGAAATTTGAATAGAGAGTTAACATATAAAAGATATAAGGAGAAAGATTATAATGATAACTTTAAAAAATATTAGCAAAAGATTTGATAATGTACAAGTATTAAAAAATTTAAATATAGAGATTAAAGGAGGATTAAATTTTATAGTTGGACCTTCAGGAAGTGGAAAATCTACTTTGTTAAAAATAATAAGTGGTATGGATAATGATTATGAAGGAGTAGTAGCTTATAATGGTAAAATTATTAAAAATTTTAATGATGAGGAGATGAATTCGTATTATTACAACTCTGTAGGTTTTATATGGCAAAACTTCCAGCTTATAAATCACTTGTCTGTAGAGGATAATATAAAGGTTGTACTAGAATTAGAAAATTTAAGTAGTGATGAAAAAGAAAGAAAGGTAGCTAATATATTAATAAGATTATCAATTGAAAAATTAGCTAAGAAAAGCGTATCTACATTATCAGGTGGTCAAAAGCAAAGGGTAGCTATTGCTAGAGCTCTAGTGAAGGACCCTGAAATAATAATTGCAGACGAACCTACAGGCGCATTAGATAAAAAAACATCTAACTTAATGATGAATGCATTAAGTAAAATAGCTAAAGAAAGAACTGTAATAGTAGTTACTCATGATAAATCTTTAGTAACAGAGGATAGCAATTGTTTTTTATTAAAAGATGGAACAATAAGTCAGCTTTCTGATGGTAATAAGGTAAAAGAGTCTTTAGAAAAGATAAGAAAAGTAAAACCATCACTATCAATAGGAAGAGCTGCTGCTCAAGGAGTTAAGAATTTTAAAGGATTATTCACGAAGTTTGTTTTAACATCACTTATATTAATGCTAGCTTCATATTTCTTATTATTAAGTTTAAGTGGCACAGTAGTAAATGAACAACAAGAAATTTTAAATAAACTTATAGAAGAGAAAGGAGATACATTAAGAGATATAAGTTTGATTACTAAGGTAGTATCTGCGGGAGGAACGTCTATTGAGAATGAAGAGGGTGAGATACAACCTAAACTCGATATAGAGCAAGATGTATCTCAAGTATTAAAAAAATATAAGAATGATAAAAGAATAGAATATCTTATTCCTTTAGATATAATTAGTAATATGAAAGTTACTATAGATGATGTTATTACAGATTATAGTGTTAAAAATAGTAATACTTCACTTTGGGTAAATAATGTAATAGAAGGAAGAATGCCAAATGAAGAAGGTAGAGAAGTTGCAGTAAGTAATTTGTTTGTTAAAAATTTGAATTTAAAACCAGAAGATATTATAGGGAAAAATATTTCAATTTTAGGAGAAGGATATGATTGGACAACAGGTGAGCCTAAATTAGTAGATATTAAGCTTGAAAATGTACTGGTAGTTGGAGTAGTAGATACATCTGTAGAATATGTAAGTCCATATGGTGAAAAAAGTATAGATGAATTAGAAGATTCATTTGTATATAGTTTAGATATTGTTAGAGAAATTAGAGAACAAAATAAAAAGAATTCAGATAATATTTCATTTACTATAAGAGTTAAGGATATTAAGGATATTATGGATATAGTTGAAGAACTAAATAAAGATGGACTAACTCCTATGGGAGAGTTTGAAACAGTACAAGATATATTAAGGATAAGTGATTCAACTAAAGAACAATCAAGCTCACTTACTATAATAATAGCTGCTATAGCTATAGTAGTTACATTAGCAGTTACTATAATAAATGGATATCTAAGAAAATCAGAGTTTGCAATATTAAAGATAAATGGATATTCAAAGGGAAGTATAATAAATCTTAATATTATGGAGTATTTATTAATTTCAATAGTCTCAGCTATTATTTTTTTAATTGCATTACCAGTTATAAATAATATGTCAAAATCAATCTTAGATATGGCGGTATCAGGTTTTAATTCTACAATATTAGGTTTAGCTGTAGTTTTAGTATTAGGATTAGTTATGGGAATAATATCAGCATTTATAACAGCTAATATTAATATAACAAATAATTTAATGAGTGGTGATAGATAATGATTAGTTTAAAAAATTTAAATAAAAGCTTTAAGGATATAGAAATCTATAAAGATGTTAACTATAATTTTAAAGAAAATAAATTAACTTGTTTTTTGGGGGCGAGTGGCTCAGGGAAAACTACACTATTAAATTTAATTGCAGGATTTGATACTGAATATACTGGAGAAATAGAAGTTGAAGGTCTAAAGTTAAGTGATTTATCTCTAGACAAGCTTTGTGAGTATAGATTTAATAATATAGGTTTTATATTTCAAAATTACAATTTGTTAAAGGGATATACTGCTTTTGAAAATGTGCTTATGGGAATTCATCTTAATAGTAATGATACTGAAGGAGACAAGATAAAGAGGGCTTTAGAGTTATTAAGCTCTCTAGGTATTGAAGATAAAAGAAATCAGAAGGTTGAAACACTAAGTGGAGGTCAGAAACAAAGAGTTGCAATAGCTAGAGCTTTAGTGAATAATCCTAAAATAATATTAGCTGATGAGCCAACAGGAGCTTTAGATAGCGAAGCTACAAAAGCTATAATGAGTATACTAAAGGATATAGCTAAGGAGAAAACAGTTATTATAATAACTCATGATGAAGAAGTAGCTGAATATGCAGATGAGATTATAGAACTTAAGGATTATAATATAGTTACAAAAAAAACAGTAGAAAATAGTAAAGAAGTTGCAGTTACAAGAGAAGATGAAAAAAAGAAGTCAGAGGAGCCTAAACTATCAAAGAAAGTTTCAACTAACCTAAGTTTAAAGAATTTTAAAATACATTTTTTAAAGTTTATAATAGCGGCACTTATAATAGCTTTTGGATCTGCAGCCTTTGTAGGTGCACTGTCTTCGAAAAAAATAACAAGAAGGGTTATAGAAGAATTTAAAACTAAGAATTTTTTTTATAACATAGGTCAAGCTCCTGTAGATAAAAAGACAGAGAAGACTCCAGAAGAAATATTAAGTATATTAAAAGGTAGAAATGATATAGAAAGTATATATTATCAATATGATTTGGGAAATATAACGTTAGTAAATGGTGATAATACTATCAATATTGGAAATAAGATACCTACAGTATTATCAAAAGAAAGCTTAGCATATGGAGTAATGCCAAAAGCTACAGAAAATGAAATAGCAATTGCAATAAATATAGCAAATAGGTTAGCACAAGATGTAAAATCTCTATTAGGTAAAGAAGTAAAACTTAAATATACAGATAAAAATGGTAAAATAGAAGAAGTAAAACTAAAGGTTTGTGGTTTAACTAATTCACAATATCAAGATTTTATAATTAGTAGAGATATTGAAAAGGAAATTTATAATAATACTAATATCGATAAAGATAATGTAGCAGCAATATCCTTTGATATAAAAAACTTTGAAGAAATATCAAAGATAGATAAAGAGTTAAAGGATTCTGGAATTGGTGTATACACAAGAGCAGAAGAAGTTGATTCATTCCAAAATTCTTTTGTTAAATTAATGAAACTATATACAGCTTTATCTTATATAATTTTAATAGTAGCAATGGCAATAAGTTCAGTTATGTTGTATAAGGTTTCTATAGAAAGATATTTGGAAGTAGGTCTTCTTGGAGCATTAGGATATAAGATGATAAATATAAATAGAATTATGTTTAAGGAGAGTATATATTTTGCAACTCTTTCAACAATAATATCATTTATATTTATAGTTTTATTAGAATTATTATATAAAGTGCAGTTTGGTTATGGTTTATCATTAAATATAATATCATTTGTGATATTAATAGTAATAAATATTATTTTAACTATGGGATTATCTAATTTAATAAATATTAAATTAATAAAGACAGAGCCAGCAAAAGCCTTAAGAATTTAAGTAAACACAAAAGGTGAAAATTAGATAGTGTATTTTTAGTGTTGAATAAAGTAATATTTTCATTTTTGCTGAAAGCAAACTTTTTAACTTAGTCGTAGTATAGAGAACTGTAAGAGGTGGATTATGAAGAATAAAATTGTATTGGTAGTAGAGGATGAAGAAAAGATAAATAAGATGGTTTGTGACTATTTTAAGTTTAATGATTTTAGTGTAATAAGTGCTTCTGACGGTATGGAAGCAGTAGAAAAGTTTAATTACCATATAGATTTAGTTATTTTAGATGTTATGTTACCAAAGTTAGATGGATTTACAGTTCTTAGACGAATTAGAAAAAAATCTAATGTGCCTGTTATTATGTTAACAGCTAGAAGCGACGATGAGGATATTTTAATGGGATATGAATTAAAGGTAGATGATTATGTTACAAAGCCTTTTAACTTGGAGATATTGGTTGCAAAATCTAAAGTATTATTAAATAGAATAGATTTAATAGAAAGTACTAAAAGTAATATAAAAGAAAATATATTAGATTATAATGGAATAAAAATTGATAAGCTTAAGATGGAATCATATATAGATGGAGAAATAATCGAGTTGGAGCCTAAACAATTTGATATTCTAGAGTATCTTATGGAAAATAAAAATATTGTTATATCTAGAGAAAAACTTTTAGAGGCTAAATGGGGATATGATTATTTCGGAAATACTAGAGTAGTAGATGCACAAATAAAGAAGCTTAGAAAGAGTTTGAAGCATAAATCTTATTGTATAAAAACTGTATTTGGAGTTGGATATAAATTTGAAGTTGACTAAGGTTATAAATAAAAGTATTGCATCTAAATTTTTCTTAATGAATCTAGTTATTTTAATTTGTATTGTAGGATCACAATTGATATTTCAAGCTTTATATTTTGAAAAATACTATATAGGGAAAAAAGAAAATAAATTAGAAAAATCATTAAGTAGCTTTAAAGAATTTTTAAGTATACCTAGAACAAATGAAGCGATTATAAATTTTATCAATGATACGAAAAAAAGTGATAATATAGCTTTATCTTATAGAGATTTAAGTTTGACAAAGGGATTTTCCTTAGAAACTTATATGGGACAAAGGCAAATTGTAATTAAAGATTATGAAAATAATAAAGAGTATAAAGTTATATTAGGAGATCAGTTTCCAAAAATTAAAATAAAAAAGGGAGATACAGTTCAAGTTTATGGTGTAATAAATGAATTTGGATACCTTTTTGCAGAATCTATTATGATAAATGGAAATACTATTTCCCCATATTATAATATTATACCAAGTCAAACATTAGATACACAAAAATCTATTTTGGCATTACCTTCTTATGAAGTACCTATAGGTGAAGATAATTATATTGAGGGTAGTATTGAGTATGTTATACCTGAAGATAATTCATATTATATTTTAAGTAATGCAGATTTATTTTTAGATTATGAAGTTAGGAGTAACATATTTTCAAAGAGTAAATATACAACTAAAGCTAATGCATTAAATAACATAGGTGAAATATTACTTGTTAGTGAAAAAATATCAAATGGATATTTAATTGCTATAACTCCTTTAACTGAAGTTAATGATGTGTTTGGGACTATGAATAGTTACTATTTAATAATTTTTACAGTAGCATTTTTAGTAGTTATAAGTGTTTCATTAGTTTACTCTAGATTCATGACTAAGCCTTTAGTAGAGATGAGTAATATAGCAAGGAAGATATCAGAATGTGATTTTCAATATAAATATAATGTTAAAAGTGAAGATGAAATGGGGGTGTTAGGAAATTCTTTAAATTTAATTTCAAGTAATTTAGAAAAAAGCTTAAGTGAATTGCAAGAAGCAAACGGAAAACTTAAGAAAGAGATGGGTATAAAGAATATTCAGGAAGAAAAACGCAAGGAGCTTATAGCTAATATTTCTCATGAGCTTAAGACACCTATAACTATAATACAGGGAAGTATAAATGGTGTTAAAAGCGGAATGTATACTGAAGATATGTATGAAGATATCCTAGAAGAAACAAATAAGATGAATGAGCTCGTAAAGGAAATGTTAGAGATATCAAAGTTAGAATCTAATTCATTTATTTTAAATAAAGAACCTTTTGATTTAGGTAGCATTTTTTTAAAGGAAAAAGATAAGCTAAAATCGATGATTCAAGAGAAAAATTTAATTATAAATTGTAATGATTTTGATGAAATAATAGCCTTTGGAGATGAAAAGAGAATAAATCAAGTAGTAACTAATCTTTTAACTAATGCAATTAAATATACTCCAGATGGTGGAAAAATAAATGTATTAATAAAATTGAATGAAGAAGACCAATGTGTATTTGAAATAGAGAACTTTGGAGTTACATTAACAAAAGAAGAGATAGAAAAGATATGGGACCCATTTTATAGGAAAGAACAATCAAGAAATAAAAGGTTCGGAGGAACAGGGCTTGGTTTATCAATAGTAAAAAGGATATTAGAAGTACATCATAGTAATTTTGGAGTAGAAAGTACAGAAAACAGCGTAAAGTTTTACTTTACAATACAAAAATGTATGGCATATTGAGTAAATTAATTTAAAATAGTGATCAAAGTAATTAAATAATGACTTTAAGCTGTAATATAAATATGTACTCTCAAAATCTATTATCAGAAATGTTAATAAGAAAGTAATATAAATACTATGAGAGGTTTTATGAAGATGAGAAAGTTATGGGAAAATATAATTTTATCTGAAAATGATTATGAATATTTGACTAAGGGAATAGCATTTGGAGTTGGGATAGGAATAATAGTAGGTGCTATATGTGAGAATATAATTTTATTTTTTGCACTTGGTGGAGTTATTGGTATATTAGGAGCAGTTATATTATCTATAGTAAAAAATAAAGAAACGTAGAAAATATAATTTAATGAATTCTTTTATTACATATATATTATTTAGAAAATAAAAACTCTTACTTGTATTTAGATGTACATATAAGAGTTTTTTATATTACTAAAAGGAGAATTAAAAAAGTGGTCAAAAAGTCACTAAAAACGCATAAAAAGTAGTAAAAAAGATTAAAATTTAAATGTTTTTATATAATTACTATCAATAAATAAGTAAAAATAACACTTCTAAATAAGTAAATTAATAGTATATATCAATAAGAATTTTTAAGAGGAAGTTATGGCTAATTATACAGTAAATGCAGGATTAAATAATATATTTATTCCAATAACAGAAACGGTAGCTAATATAGTAGATAATAGTGGTGGTAGTGATGCATATGGAACAATAACAGTAGAATCAAATAGAACCACACCACTTACTATGAATATAAATGGTTTGAATTTTGGAAATGTAATAAACCAAGAGGCATGTATTGACTTTGGAAATAATAATTTACAAGACAATAAGCTAATATATTCAGGAAACAATGTTATAATTAATAATTCAGGTGCAAGTGGTGAGACAAATAAAAATTATGCTATTAGGGTAGTAAAAGGAACAAAACTTACAGTAATAGCACAGGATTCCAGTTCTAAGTTGAAATGTCAAGGGTATCATTCAGGAGCAGGAATAGGTGGAAATTATGCAGAAAATGGAGGTAATATAACCATTGATGGAGAAGGGACTTTAGATATAATAGCAGGATATAGTGCCGCTGCAATAGGTGGAGGTGGTGGCATATATGTAGACGATGAAGTGATAGGCGGGAATTCGGGATATATAATAATAAAAGGAAACGGAATAATTACAGCTACAAGTGATGCAGATGGAGCTGCAATAGGTTCAGGAAGTTTGGGAGTGGCTGAAAATATAACAATTCAAGGTACTGTTGAAGTTAATGCAATAAATAATGGATTTGGAGCTGGAATAGGAGGTGGACAAAATGGAAGAAGTGAAAATATTATTATAACTGGTTCTCCTAAGATAGTTGCTAAAGGTGGCGGTGGTGCAGCAGGAATAGGTGGTGGTTACTTAGGTAAATCATTAAATATTACAATATCAATAGTCAATCCAGGAAAGATAACAGCAACTGGTGGTGACTTTGGAACATTTTCAGGAAATGGTGGAGCTGGAATAGGTGGTGGAGATGGCAATGAAACCTATGGTGGAGATTCTAGGAATATAAGTATAAGTGGAACAGGATTAATAACAGCTATAGGAGGAAGAGGTGCAGCAGGAATAGGTAGTGGTAATTTCGGAAATAGTACAACCATATCAATAAATATTGAAGAGCCTGGATTAATAAAGGCAACAACTGTTAATTTTAATGGAGCTGGAGCAGGAATAGGTTCTGGTTCGAGTAATGGAACCTATGGTGGAAATTCAGGAAATATAAGCATAATTGGAACAGGTAAAATAGAGGCAATAGGTGGAGAAAATCCAGGGGTTGGACAAGGTTATGGTGGAGCTGGAATTGGAGCTGGAAATCTAGGTACAACTGGAAGTATATTTATAAATATTACATCACCAGGAACGATAGTTGCAACGGGAGGAAAGCAAGGAGCTGGAATTGGTGGAGGTTGTGGTAATGGAATTATAGGAGGAGATGCTGGAAATATAACAATATATGGAACAGGAAATGTAAAAGCCAGAGGTGGAGATCAGGGAGCTGGAATTGGTGGTGGATTCAATGGAGATGCAAGCAGTATAGGAGTTGTAGGAGCTATAAATATAGATGCTACTGGTGGAGATTATGGAGCAGGAATAGGCGGTGGGGATTATGGCTGTGGGGGTCTTGTAATTGTAGTAGGATGGGGAATGATATTAGCTGTAAATGGTGGAGGCATTGTACCAGATACTCCACAGGACATTGGAAAAGGTGGACACTGCCCTAATGGACCTATGGATGTAGTACTTTCAAATCCAAATTTTAAAAACGTGAATAATCCTGTACTTGTTAAAATTAAAATTTTATTAAAGGGACAACCGTATTCTAATAATCCTATAACTTTAATAATAGGAAAAAATAGTGCTCTTAGACTTGATACAAAGACAGATAATGATGGGTATGTATATTTTTATGCTACTGAAGGTACTTATGCTTTTACAGCAACAGATGGAAGCTATAGCTTAGGAGAAAAATATTTTACAGTTCCACTTATGAATAATGTACCTGTAGAACTAGTATTTTCAGGTAGTACAAACGTATTAAGAGGGATAAATTTATTTGGAATAAAAAAATAGATATATAATGAATTTTTTTAGACACCTACTCAATTTAATATTAACGAGAGGTGTCTTCTTTTTTTTCCTCAATTTTCATTTCTTTTTCTAATACAAATGTCATAATTATTCTAATAATAAAAACTGAAGCTAATATTACAAGTTCATCCATACTTTTTATAGTAACAGTTTTTAATATTTCAGCAGCTAATTTAAAATCTAAGGTTGTAATCATAATATCTGCAAATTCATATTTAATATTAACCTCTTTCTTAAAAAATCTTTTCTGAATATAGTGAAAAAAGGCTGTAAAAACTCCTAAAGTTAATATTAAAATTCCCATAAGTTCAAATAAATGAATAAGTATAGGTAAAAATTTATTAAATAAATCTTCCAAAATATAAACCACCTCAACTAAATAATATATATAAATTACCCTAAAAATAAATATATTATTACATCTTTAGATAATTAATATTAATATAATAATAGGAATAATTATGTTGTTTTAAAATAATTAAATATAGGAAAACTAAGAGTAAAGAATGTTAAAAAGGAGAGAAGTATGGAGAAAAATAAACTAAGAGAAATACAAAATGAACTTTTAATTTATGAAAGACCATCAATTTATTTAGAGGAAATAAAAGAGTCACTTAAAAATACACCATTAGAAATATTAACAACTTTAGAGACAATAGAGCAAAATAAAGAGTTTCATCCAGAGGGAAATGTATGGAATCACTTAAAGCAAGTAGTTGATACTGCAGCTAAAATTAAAGATTTTGCAAATGATAAGGGAACGTTTATGCTAGGTGCTTTATTACATGATTTAGGTAAAAGTACAACAACTAAAAGAAATAAACAAGGCAGGCTTATATCTTACAATCATGATACTGAAGGAGAAAAAATAGCAGATAAAATATTAACATATTATGATTATAAAAATGATGAAAAAGAGAGAATATTAAATTTAGTAAAGTATCATATGCATCATCTTTATATAATTAAAAACTTACCTTTTGCTAAAACAGAAAATTTAGTAAAGGAGGTAGATTTAAATGATATGATTTTAATGTTTGTAAGTGATAGATTAGGAAGAGGTCAAGTTGAAAAAGAAAAAAAACTAAATGAAATTGAAGATATTAAAAAGGTTATAGAAATATTAGAGATAAATTATAGTTTGGATTTAAAAGAAATTAAAGAAAAAATTGAAAAGATTAAAAAATATATATAAAAATATAATTTACATATATTCACTTATGAATATACTTGAAAATCCCATCATATTATTAAGATATAACAATATGGAGGTGTTTTCAGTGAATATTATAAGTAAATTAAACTTAAATAAAAAGGAAAATAAATTTTTTTATTTAATGGTTTTTATATTTTTCTGTGTTGGAATAGCATTGGGTACATATATAGTAAAATATATGAATGCAAATGATGTAACTGATCTTACAAGCTATTTTTCTACATTTACAGAAAGTATTGTTAAGGATCCAGTAAATAATAAGGTTTTATTATTAAATGTACTCAAGAAAAATTTAGTACTTATAACAATAATAATAGCTTTGTCCTTTACCGTATTTGGGACACCAGTAATTTTACTAGTAGATCTTGTAAAAGGATTTACATTAGGATATACCTTTAGTTTTCTGATTTCAACTTTTGAAGGGAAAGGATTATGGCTTGCTTTAGCCTCTACAATACCACAGAATATTATTTATATTCCTTGTTTTATTGCATTAAGTATAGTTGGAATTGAATTTTCTTCAACAAAACTTAAAGATAGGTTCTTTAATAAAGGTAAAGTAAATACAATAGTAGAGAGAGAACTAATTTTAAAGATAGGGGTATTTGCATGTGTATTTATTATCGGTACTTTTATTGAAGCATATATTTGTCCAAATATTATTAAGTTCGTAGTAACAAATGTTTATAAAGTTGTTTAATAAATAGATAATTATAAAAGGAAATTAAAAGCAAGTGTCGAATAATAATAAATAAGGTGGGAATGGGGAGAATTATGAAAGAGATAGTAAATGAATATAGGGAATCATTACTTCAAAGCCATAAAAGTGATAATACTGTTTATGCTTATGTAACTGATGTAAATTTATATATTAAATATCTAAATAGTAAAGATATATATTTAGACGAAACTGATAATGAGACTGTTAAAAATTATATAGATCATCTTTTAGAAGAAGGAAAATCTGAAAGATCTATAAGTAGAATAGTAATTAGTCTAAGAAGTTTTTATAATTATTTAAAAGATCAAAAAATAATTAGAGATATACCAAAGATATATTATAAGAGTACGGATCAATCTAAAAAGCTTCCAGAGATATTAACTGTCGAAGAAGTGGATAAGATAATTAAAATTGTTGATAAGGACTGTAATAAGGGGATAAGAGACAATGCTTTATTAGAGTTAATGTATGCAACTGGTATGAAAGTATCTGAAATAATTAACTTATCAGTAGAAGATGTAAACCTTGATTTACTTTATGTTAGATGTCATGATAATAAAAATTATGAAAGACTTATACCAATAGGAAGAAGTGCGGAATCAGCATTAAAAGAATATTTAGGTATAAGAGATATAATTGCTTCAGCTGGAGTACCAAATTTATTTGTGAATTTAAATGGAAATCAATTAACTAGACAAGGAGTTTGGAGAATAGTAAAAGAATATTCTCATAAAGCTGGAATAAATAAGGATGTTAATTTAAATACCTTTAGACATTCTTTTGCTGTACATTTATTACAAAATGGTGCAAATGTAAGAGCAGTACAAAAACTTTTAGGAAATCAAGTATTAACCTATATGGATACTTACTATGAAATAATAAATAATGATAAAATAAACTTAGTTTATAAGAACTCCCATCCAAGAGCTTAAGAGCTTTGAAAAAGGGGCTTTATATACGAAAGGAGAAAACAATATGAAGAAAGCTATATTAATAGTATTAGATAGTGTTGGAGTTGGAGAATTAAAAGATGCCAGAAGTTATGGCGATGAAGGAAGTCATACATTAGACAATGTATATAGGACTTGTAAAGGTCTTAAAATAAATGAATTAGAGAAATTAGGAATAGGTAATATTGAAGGTGTAACTGCTCCTAAAAAATGTGATGAAGCTATAGGAGCTTTTGGTAGATGTGAAGAAGCATCTAAAGGAAAAGATACTGTAACAGGGCATTGGGAGATAAGTGGAGTTATACTTGAAGAACCTTTAAATACTTATCCAGAAGGATTCTCTGATGATATAATAAATGAGTTTAAAAAGAGAGCAAATGTTGAAGGTATTTTAGGTAATATAGTAGCTTCAGGAACTCAAATAATTGAGGATTTGGGAGAAGAACATGTAAAAACAGGATATCCTATAATATATACTTCAGCAGATAGTGTATTTCAAATTGCAGCACATGAAGATGTAATTCCATTAGAAAGATTATATAAAATGTGTGAAATAGCAAGAGAAATGCTTGTTGATAAATGGGCAGTAGGAAGAGTTATTGCAAGACCTTTTATTGGCGAAGCTCCAAACTTTAAAAGAACTTCTAACAGAAGGGATTATGCATTAGATCCATTTAATAAAACTATGCTTGAATATTTAAAAGATGCAAATTATGAAGTTGCAGCTGTTGGTAAGATAGAAGACATTTATAATCAAAAGGGTATTACAAGTGCAGTTCATACTAAGAGCAATATGGATGGTGTAGATAAGACTTTAGAATACATGGACACTGTAAAAGAAGGACTTATCTTTACAAATTTAGTTGACTTTGATATGTTATATGGACACAGAAATGACCCACAAGGATACGGAAAAGCACTTGAAGATTTTGATAATAGATTACAAGAAATCTATGGGAAAATGGGCGAGGAAGATATCCTTATAATTACAGCAGACCACGGCTGCGATCCAACTACTAGCAGTACAGATCACTCAAGAGAACACATACCAGTTCTTGTATATGGTAAAAATGTTAAGTCAGGAGTTAATATTGGTACAAGAGAAACATTTGCTGATATAGGAAAAACTATATTAGATTTCTTTAACGTAGAAAATGAATTAGTAGGTAAAAGTTTCTTGAAGGATATAGTTAGATAGCTAGAGGAGGAAAGACTTATGAGAATGTATGATTTAATAATGAAGAAAAGAAAAGGTGAAGAACTAACAACAGAAGAAATTAACTTTTTTGTTGATGGATTTACTAAAGGAGAAATTCCTGATTATCAAGCATCAGCTATGCTTATGGCAATTTTCTTTAATAAGATGAATAAGAGAGAAACAGCAGATTTAACTAATGCAATGGTTGAATCAGGAGATAAAATAGATTTAAGTAATATAAATGGAATAAAGGTAGATAAACATTCTACAGGTGGAGTTGGAGATAAAACTTCAATTTGTTTAACACCTTTAGTTGCATCATTAGGAATTCCAGTTGCTAAAATGTCAGGAAGAGGCCTTGGTCATACTGGAGGAACTATTGATAAGCTAGAGACATTTGAAGGTTTTTCAGTTGAGCTAACAGAAGAAAAGTTCATGGAAAATGTTAATAAAATCAATATTGCTATAATGGGGCAAAGTGGAAACTTAGTTCCAGCAGATAAGAAGCTATATGCATTAAGGGATGTTACTGCTACAGTAGATAATATGTCTTTAATAGCATCGAGTATAATGAGTAAAAAATTAGCTTCAGGTGCAGATGCAATAGTTTTAGATGTTAAAGTTGGCGATGGTGCATTTATGAAAACACCAGAAACAGCTAAAGAATTAGCACAAGAAATGGTTGATATCGGAAAGCATTTAGGAAGAGAAACTATTGGAGTTATATCTGATATGGATCAACCTTTAGGATATGCTATAGGAAATAGCTTAGAAGTTAAAGAAGCAATAGAGTTATTAAAAGGGAATGGACCTAAAGATCTTCTAGAATTAACATTAACAATTGGTTCAAATATGTTACTTTGTGCTAAAAAAGCAGAAAGTATTGAAGAAGCAAGAAAAATGCTTATGGAAAATATAGAAAATGGAAAAGGCTTAGAAAAGCTTAAAGATTTTGTTAAGGCACAAGGAGGAGATGTTTCTCCAATTGATGACTATAGCAAGTTCCCACAAGCAAAATATATAGAAAAAGTTACTTCACCTGTAGATGGTTATATCACAAAAATTAATGCTGAGGCATTTGGACTTATAGCTATGGAATTAGGAGCAGGTCGTGCAACTAAGGAAAGTGAAATTGATTTAGCAGTAGGAATAGTGTTAAATAAAAAGAGAGGCGAAAAAGTTAATAAAGGAGATGTTCTAGCATACATACATTCAAATAGTGAAGAGAAAATTGAAAAGGCTAGAAAAAGCATCTTAGAAAATATAGTTATCGAAGATAGTTATGATTTAAATATTCCATTAATATATGATATAGTGAGATAGTTTTTATTAATTGTTTTTATTTTAGAAATCAGGATCTTGGAAGAGTATACCTTGATTCTGATAAATTATAGGATATTTTAATAGTTATAAAATATGATAAAAAGAATGTAAATTTCTTTTTATCATATTTTTTTATTTTTAGGAAATAATAAGCGTAAAAGGAGGAGAACAAATGAAAAAGAAAATATTTAACAAAATCTCTATTATTCTTTTATGTTTATTATGTTTAAATACAGTTATCCCAATTGCTGCAGTTAAGGAAAATACTGATGAAGGATATCCAAATGAAATCTATACTGCATGCTTAGAGGAAGGAATGAATGTAGATGCAAAATCTGCATTACTTATCGAGCCTATAAGTGGTACAGTATTATATGAAAAAAACCCAGATGAAAAATTTGCACCAGCATCTGTAACTAAAATAATGACTATGCTACTTGCAATGGAAGCAGTAGATAGTGGAAAAATAACTTTAGATGACAAGGTTGTTTGTAGTGAAAATGCAAAGAAAATGGGTGGAAGCACTATGCTTCTTGATATTGGAGAAGTTAGAACAGTAGAAGAATTATTAAAAGGCATAGCTATTGCTTCAGGAAATGATGCGGCTGTAGCTATGGCAGAATTTTTAGCTGGCTCTACTGATGAGTTTGTAAAAGTTATGAACGAGCGTGCTAAAGAATTAGGTATGACTAATACAAATTTCAAAAACTGTAATGGTTTACCAGAGGAAGGGCATGTAACAACTGCAAGAGATATTTCTATAATGTCATTGGAATTATTAAAACATCCTACAATATTAAAATATAGTGGAACATATATGGAAACTATATCTGAAGGAAGAAAGAGTCCAATAGAATTAGTAAATCACAATAAGTTAGTTCGTTTTTTTGATGGTTGTGATGGATTAAAAACAGGATTTACACAAGAAGCTAAGTATTGTATAAGCGCAACTGCTGTTAGAAATAATGTTAGAATGCTTGCAGTAATAATGGGAGCTCCAACATATAAAGTTAGAAATCGTGATGCAAGTATGCTTATGAATTATGGTTTTTCTAAATATGAAGGAAAGAAGTTATTCAATAAAGATGATGATGTAGAAACAGTTTATTTAGGTAAGAGTAATGATAGATTCTTTGTAGCAAAAGCAAAGGATGATTTAGTTATAGTTACATTAAAAGGCAGCGATGGAGAACCAATAAACAAAATAATACTAGATGAAATGAAGGATAGCTACACCGAAGGGGAAGTAGTAGGAAAATGTGAAGTATATCTAGATGATCAAAAGGTTGGAGAAGTTGAATTATACTGTGATAGAGATGTAGAAAAGGGTGGCTTCATAGATAACTTAAAGGATAATATGAAAAACTTATTTAAAAAAGGTGTTTAAAGAAAATTAACATCTTTTAAAGAGATTAAAACATTTTAATAATGGATTAATCTCTTTTTTTATATTAAAATGTAAATGTGGGAAGGTGAGTGTTTTGAAGAAAAAAATAATATGCGCTATTATTATGTTAGGATTATTAACTGGTTGTTCAATTAATAATAATAGTAATGTAAATAGCAATGAAAATACAAATAATGAAGTTGTACAAGGAGAAGAGGCAGTAGAAGAACCTAAAGTATATACTCAATTTACTGCGATGGGGAAAATATATGAATCTACTAAAGATATAAATGCACTAAACGATGGAGATTTAATATATCATGATTATGGGGATATTCCATATGTTGAAGGTGAATATAAAGAAGTAGATTTTGGATTAAATTTGCTAACAGAATATTTAGGTAAGAATCCAGGAGTATATGATTTTATAGTAAGTGACTGGGATAGTACAAGTGAAGAGGTTCAACTTATTTCAGGAGAAGCAAAAGAAGATTGTATGGAAAATGCATATTTTTTAGGTGAGCAATTTGGAGTAGGAGAAAATGATCCTGTTTATTTTAAAGTAGATAAAGTAATTTTACAAGAGAAGTTAGAAGATAGAGTAACATTAGAGTTTAGAGGATATTTATCAGCTACTAACGGTAATTTTAGACCATTAGGTACTTTTACTATTACAGTATATACAAAAGATGATAGATTATATGGATCAATATTATAGGAGCTATAAAAAATAGCTCCTTTTTTGTATAAAAAATGATATTGAAAGATGTGCTAAAATATGTAGAAAAGGCTATAATGAAAATATAAATTTTAATCAAATAAATATTTAATGAAGGTGGTTCAATGGGTAAAGTTTTATTTTTAATCATTTTTCCAATAATTATTTCTTTAATATTATTGATTATTAAAAAAGAAAAATATCGTAGTATAAGATCG
>NZ_JADPEL010000089.1 GCF_015667795.1 Clostridium sp. D53t1_180928_C8 | reverse complement strand
CTAAACTACTATTATCCATATTGGATACCTCCTTGTATTATAGTTGTGGTCGGCAAACCTACTATAATTTTACAACGGAGGTTTTTTTATTTCTACTCACCGCTAGAAGCTTTCCGGAACCACAGGTCGAACCTGTGGTATTCTAAATACAAAATAAAAAAAAGTACTTTCTCAAAATTTAGAAAGTACTTTTTGTCTATAATAAACTCATTTAAGATTTTTAAGTATTAATTAACTTATTTATTCTTTTTTCTACTTAAAATTACACCTGCTCCTGCTGTTAATACACCTAATAATCCAACTGCAGCTGTTCCTCCTGTTTTAGGTAATTTATTAGAGTTATTCACATTAGAATTACCACTATTATTTTCAGAGGAATTATTTCCATTATTACTTCCTTCCCCAGAATTATTATTGTTGCCATTATTAACATCGCTTGCATCTGCAATGACTAATTTTTCTAATGCAATTTGTAAAGAATTAGTTGCCTTTTCAACATCCTCTTCAGTTGCTTCCTCATTAGTCATAACATATTTAGCATCATTTAATCTATCCTTTAAATTACTCCAAGACTCTTCTGTATATTTAACAGAATCTAACTCTTCAACTTTCTCTATTAAATCTTGTAATCTATCCTTATTTGGTTTCAATCTTAACTGTAAGAATGCTCTTATTAAACTTTCATAAGTATTACTCACTTCTTCTTCCATTGCGTTTTCATCTACAATTACATTTTTAGCAGCTGATAATACTACTGATAAGTTATCCCAAGTAGCTTTTATATATTCTTCTGAATTTAACTTATCTATTTTTTCTACTAAAGAAATTAACTGTTCTTTATTACCTTTTTTAAACTCTAACATTTGAATTACATTACTTAATCTAATGAATGCATCATCTACTTCTTTTTGAGTCACAGATGAATTTAATAAAACTATCTTTGCATTCTCATATGCTTCATTAAACTCTTTAACTACAGCTGGAACTACACCCTCCAACACACCTTCTGATAATATTTCATCAGCATAATCAATAATTATTTGTAATGCATCTTTATTAGTACTAACAATCTTTTCAAATTTAGCTTCTAAAATAATATCTTCTATTATTTTAGTATTAAAGTCAAATAACTCTTCTCCTAAATACCATCCTAAGAAAGAATACCCTTCCTTTTGTGGATCCTCTGGTCTTATAACAGTTTCACCTTCTAATACTTCCACTACAGTTTTATTTTCTCCATTTACGAATGTAACATTATAATTTATTTCAACTGGAGGCACTAAATTAGCATCTGTTGTATAAGTTATTTCAATTAATTGAAAATCTGCTACTATAGAGTCATATGAAATCTTAAGCCCTGTTGTATTTGCTAAATTACTAATATCAAATAAATTTATTGATTTATCTAATCTTCCAATAGATTTCCATTTCCCATTTGTTAATACTTCAACATTAGCATTTGAAATAGTATTAGCATTTTGAATTATAGTAATAGCAGAAATTTGATCTCTATCTGTTAACTTATAAGTTAAATATCCTGGATTTTCAGTTGCATGTATAGTAAATTTTGTTTCTAACTGTTTATCAACTAAACTTGATAATTGATTTGTATTAGATAGTTCCTCAGTAGTTGAAATTTCGTATATTTTACTTCCAAATAACGATTGTCCATTATTAATTGAAATTTCATTTACTATAAACTCTTTTTCTTCTTCATATGCTAAACGAATATATCTATATTCTGTATTTCCTTCAACATTAATATCCATCCAGAAATATGGTACCTCACGACCATTAAATCCATCTTCTGTTTGCTCATTTCCTTGAATATTAAAGTTTTTTACATTAACCCACTCATTACCATCTACTGAAACTTGTACCTTACCTTGACCTAATACTGCTTGTGGATTTTCAGTTGCTACATCCTCTGCAACTTTAACTTGGATGTGGTTTAAAGCAATCTTTTGTCCCATATCTATAGTTAAGTTCTTAGTTTTGTAGTGACCTTTAGTAGAATCTTGTCCGTCAAATACATTATTTAATGAATTATCATATGCTACACCATCTATAAAGTAATTATATTTACACATATCTGGTCCAAATGCACCATATAATTCAATACCAGTTCCATTGAATTCATATTCGATAGTACCAGTTGTATCAACTAAATAAATTTCATCTTGATTTAACCATCCAGTCTTTGGTGACCACATACTCCATGCTTTTGAAGTATTTCCTGTTGATAATACAATCCCTGGAGCTGTTGTTGTAATATTAACTTCTGAAGTTTCTTCTCCATTTTTAACAACAAACTTATCCACAGATGCTTTATATTGATTGCTGTTTGCTCCACTTGGTTCAGTGATTATTGTAATCTTGTGATTTCCTTCAGTTAATCCATCTACAGAGAATATTTTCTGTGAAGGATTATCCTTTTTAGCTCCATTAGCATCAGCTTGTCCATAAGTAGTACCTACTGATACTGAAGGTTCTTCAACTACTTCAATAGCAATATTTAAAACTTCAGTTAAGCTAACAGGAAAATCAGAATTATTTCTTACTCTTATATAACGAGCAATTATTTCATCATTATTGTTTTCTAAAGTGTTCCAACTCTTGAAGTTTTCTGACTGTTCAATAACAACGCCTTCTGGTAACTCTATATTACTTACGTTAATTGATTCTAATTTAGGTAATTGAATAGCAACATATTCATCAGTATTTAATGTAGTTTCTTGTAATTCTAATGATACATTATCTTTATTATCTATAAGATTAGCGCCATTAATATTTTCAGCGTTACTTACCATCTTAATACCATCATTAACAACTACAGACATTTCACGAACACGAACCCAATAATCAGCTTTATTATTATATCCTTGTTTAGTTAAACGTAAACGAACATAACGTGCTGAAATATTTGTATCCACATTAATATTATTATTAGCAGCTTCTTCTGAATAATCTTTAATAGTTGTCCACTTTTCCCCATCTTTAGATGCTTCAAGAACTGCATAATGGAATATATTAGCATCTGAATCATCACGACCTTGTACAATTGACACATTTACTAAATCTTTAACTTCGCCTAAATCTAATCCAAAGTAATCTTCTACTCTTTGCATCTTTCCGCCACCAGTTAATTCCGTATATGTTGATATATCTCCATCATTATACTTATTGAATTCATTTTCTGCTACATTAGACCAATCCTTAAAGTTGTAATAAGGTCTTGCTACGGTACTATTTTCTAATCCTAATATTTTATTTAGCTCCTTACCTAATTTTGAATTTAAGTAGTTAGCTAAAGGACGTAATCTCTTAGTAGCTGGTTTAACCTCTAACTTTGTATATCCCCCTGGTTTAAGTCCTGGCTTAGTTACAGAATTTGAAGCAATAATCTTAGTTGCTATATTAGAATATTCATTCCAAGCAGTATCATAATCTTCTGCCCCAATTGCAATTATTGAATTTAATCCAGATATAGAAGCTTCTAATGTAGCCACTAGTGACTCTCTATAAGGTTCAAACTCTTTCTTTAAACCTTCATTTTGAGCTTTTTTCATTAATGAATTAGCCGCATTTAATATTTCTTCTAACTTAATTTTTAGTGACTCAGCTTCTACAGTGGCATTTTCTCCTGCCTCTAATTTAGCTTTTAAAGCATCAATTGGCTCTGCTAAATCTTCTGATTCTTCCCATGCTAATCCTGTTTGATGATAAACACCATCTCTTGGATATGACATATGTCTAGATAAAATTCTTAATTCTTCTTCAACAGATTCATCAACATTTTTAAATGAAGCATCCCATGAAGAATCAACATTAAAATCATCAACGTTCCAAGAGAAGTCTGCTATTTGGAATAATCCTATTTTTGATAATTCTGCTTCACACATTGGATTTGAAACTAATCCATTTAATTTTTTAGTTTTTCTAAGCATTTCTGCCTTACCAATAAATAATGTTGAATCTGTGTAATCATTAACTGGCCAGTTTAACCACATATATGGATAACGTCCAGATACATCTTTAAATCCATTGTTTAAATTATCATCTACATTACCAATTATAGCTGGACCTGTATGCATAATTTCAACATCTTCTTTAACTGAAGGAACTTGTTGTGTTTCTCCACCAATTGTAATTGTTGTTCCATCTCTAAATTGATTATAATAAGATGCTCCTGGCCAACCACTGTATGCTTGTGGACAGAAAATTAAAGGATATGTACCCTCTTTAGAATCTAACCACGCTGTTAAAGTATTAATTGCTTTAACTTGTAATGCGGTTTCAGAAACCGCATCATCTGCAAGTAATGCGAATTGTCTTACTCCTAAATTGTATAAGCTTTCAAACTTATCAATTATATATTGCATTTCTTGATCATAATTTTCTTTATTTATACCATTGCTCATAAATGGATGTATAGCATAAACAAAACGATTCTTAGTTCTAACACCAGCTTCAATTATTTCAGCCATTTTATTTAACTCTTCTTGAGGATATGGATCTCTCCATCTGCTATTATGATATGGATCATCCTTTGGTGCAAAAATAAATGTATTTAATTTAGTTCTACTACCAAATTCCATTAAAGAAATTATTTCCGGGTTTGACCATGGTATCCCATAATATCCTTCAATAAATCCACGATATTGAATATCAGCATAATCTTCTACTACATTTTTTAATAGTTCATTGTTTGATGATTGTTCTATCATTAATTGTAATGTTGTTACTGCACAATATAATGCATCACTATCATTCCCTATTAATTTGATACTATTATCAGTAATCTCTAAAACATTAGCATCAAACTTTTCAAATAAATTTTCAGTTTTTGGAGTATAGTCAATTCCTTCTGTAGCTATACTAGCTATAATATTAAATTTGTTTTCTTCAACAGAATTAGATTCTACTATAGTTGAATCTAAAAGCTCTAAAGTATCTTTCAAATGATTCTTTGTTGCTTCATCTACTTCCCCTTTACATACAAGATTTAATTCATTAGGAATACTTACACTTCCTCCAGTATATTGAATATCTTGTGGAATTGGATAAATTTCATACTTTTCAATATACTGGGCCTTATTGTCTGCATGTACTAATGTTGTATTAGATAAAATTCCAACACCTAAAGTTAATACTAAAGACAAACTCAACTTTTTAATAAATGATTTTTTCATTTTTCTCTCCCCTTTTTAAAATTTATATATATTAATACATAATATTTATTATGTGTTAATATTATCTACTTAACGTATATTAAAATTTTTAGAATTTTATATTTTCAAGCAAAAAAAAGCTGAAAAGTTCAATATTATCTCTTACTCTAAGATAATATTCCTTTTCAGCTTATGCTCAAACTTAATTGATAACACACTAAACATTCTTATCATACATAATACCATACATAATTTAACATTTCAATAAATTTTATACATATAAATTTAAAATCCCTAGTTTTTCTCTTAATTTATATTAATCTAAAAAAAAAGATACCTAGTATAAACTAAGTATCTTCTTACCTGGCAACGTTCTACTCTCCCACACAGTCACCCGTGCAGTACCATTGACGCTGTAGAGCTTAACTTTCCTGTT
>NZ_JADPEL010000088.1 GCF_015667795.1 Clostridium sp. D53t1_180928_C8 | reverse complement strand
GGGGTATAGCTCAGTTGGGAGAGCACTTGCCTTGCACGCAAGGGGTCAAGGGTTCGAATCCCTTTACCTCCACCAAAGCTACGATGTAAATCGTAGTTTTTTATTTTATATAAAATAATTTTAAATTCTTCTTTAGTATAATTTTAATTACTAAAAGAGGAATTTTTTTTTATTTATAGAATTAATAAAAAAATAAAAAAAAGTTAAATGGTAATTAATATAAAATATATAATATTATGTCGTAAAATAAATTAAAATTTGTTATGGTTTTTTTGTTATCATTTGAAGAAAGTATTATATAATAGTGTTATAACATTTAAAAATAAAAGATATAAAAAAACTTGTTAATTATTCTTATCATAATATAAGAATGGGAGTGGTCGTGTGGAAAAGAGAATAAACTTAGAAGAAAAGATTATAAAATTAAAACTTGAAAAAAGGGACTTGGTTTTAGCTGGTAAAAATACAAGTAAGATAGATGAACAGATTGACAATATAAAAAATGAGTTAGATAAATTATCAGTTGGAGTAAAATAAATTTTTAAATATTTAATCTTTAAGCATATTATATGAAAATATATCATAATAATTTTTGAGGGAAGTATATTTCTATTTAAATATAGGAGGGAATATTTATGATAAGAACAGTGGTATGCGAAAAGGAAGGTTGTTCAGGAAATACTTTTTTGATAGAAACTCAAGGAAATAATTTAGTTTTAACATGTGAGCATTGTAAAAGTAAATATGAGTTTGATATAAGTTATTACGATTTTATAATACTATCTAATTGCTCTAAATGTAATAATGACACTTTTAAAGTATTTAGAGATACTGAAAAGGAAGGAATATATGCTAAGTGTGTAGAATGTGGATCTACACCAGAAAAAATATATATTGATTCTGATGGAATACAAGTATCTTATGAAGCCAAGTTGTTAAATGATATAAAAGAGCTTATGTATTTATTAGAACAAAGAATTTGTAATTTAGAAGTAAAATTACAAGATTTAGAAAGTAGTCAAGGAATATTAGAGGAATCATTAGCTTATATAAATAGATATTTAGTTGAGAAAAATTAAATAAATTTTATTTAATTAATAAATTAAGGAGAAAAAGATGAAAAACAAAAGAATTATAATTAGTTGGACTTTACTAATTGGATGGATGTTATTTATATTTTGTATGTCAAACCAACCAGCTGAAGTTTCAACTAAACAAAGTGACTTAGTAATAAAGTTACTTTCTGCTATAGGAATTGATTTAAATACTCATTTAGGATCAATTGCTTCATTTATTGTAAGAAAAGCAGCTCATTTTACTGAGTATTTTATATTATATTATTTTGCTATTTTAGTTTGTAAGAATTATGTTGATATAAAAAGGGCAAGAATATATTCATTAGTTATTGTTTTAGGATATGCAATTACTGATGAGATACATCAATATTTTATACCAGGAAGATCAATGGCCATTAGAGATGTTATAATTGATTTTTCAGGTGGGGTTTTTGGGTTTATAATTAATTGGGTTATTTATAAGTTAAAATATAAGAAACAAAATAAATATAATGTTAAGGAAAGAATAGTGAGTTAAAATTATTTTTAACGTTAATAGAAGAAAGAGTAAAAATTAAAATTTTAAATTTTAAATTATATAGATTTATACTAATGATTAAAAACTTAGTATAGGTCTTATTTTTTTTAGTAATTTTAAATTTCATTAATAGTAAATATTTAAGTTAATATAAAATAAATTTAATAAATATATGCACCTTATTTATAGAATATAGATATAAGTTAGAATAAAACAATATATTATATGGTTAAACTATAATTAATTGGAATAATTTTAGTTAATGTAAAATTTAAGGATAATAGGATGATATGAATTAAGTACTATTTATAAGTATGATTTCATAAAAATTAAGTATAACTTTAAAATAATAGTTACCAATAAGAGGACAATAAATTAATCTATATAAAGAAAGGTGGGTGAAAGATAATACTAAAAATAGTATTATCGTGATGTTATGAAAGACTACAATTATAAGAAACTTAGAAATGTAGGGTTAATAGGTCATGGAGCAACAGGAAAAACATCTTTATCAGAAGCTTTGTTATTTTATACGAGCAACACAGATAGATTAGGAAAAGTTGAAGATGGTAGTACTGTTATGGATTATGAACAAGAAGAAAAGAGAAGAGGAATATCTTTATCAACTTCAGTTGCTTCATTTGAAGAGAATGACACTAAAATTAATATAGTAGATATGCCGGGGTATTTTGATTTTCAAGGAGAAATGTATCAAGGTATGAGAGCGGTTGATATAGCCACAATTGTAGTATGTGCCGTTTCTGGAGTACAAGTAGGAACAGAAAAAGCATGGGATTATTGTGAAAAAATAAAATTACCAAGAGCATTTTTTATAAATAAAATGGATAGGGAAAATGCTGACTTTGATAAAACGTTAGAAACCATGAAAAATAGTTTTGGAATGAGTATAGTTCCTATTCAATATCCTATAGGGAAAGAAAACAGTTTTATAGGAATAGTAGATGTTATCTCTAAAACTGCAATAAAATATAATTCTAAGACTGGTAAAGAAGAGACAATCGATATACCTAATGAGTTAGTTGATAAAATTGAAGAATGTAAGCAAATGATAATGGAAGCTGTTGCTGAAACTGATGAAGAATTATTAGATAAATATTTAAATGATGGTGAATTATGTGATGATGATATTTATTCAGGATTAATCAAAGGATGTGCACAAGGTGAAATAGCACCAGTATTATGTGGTAGCGCTTCAAAAGTTATAGGAATAAAATCAATGATAAACAGTATAATTCAATGTTTCCCATCACCAGAACATTCATTACCTCAAAAAGCATTAAATTTAGATAATTCTGAAGAGGTTTTCATAAAGACAGATGAAAATAAACCATTTTCAGCTTTAGTTTTTAAAACTATTGCCGACCCATTTGTAGGTAAAATATCTTTATTTAGAGTTATTACAGGAAAAATTAATGGAGAATTGACAGTATTAAATCCTAATAAGGAAAAGCAAGAAAAATTAAACCATTTATTTTTTATGAAAGGGAAAAATCAAGTTTCAACTAAAGAAATAGTTGCTGGTGATATTGGTGCAGTATCTAAATTACAATACACAGCCACTGGAGATACATTGTGTAGCGAAAACTTTAAGGTAATGTATGATAAGATAAATTTACCTAATGTAGTAATGCCAATGGCAATACTACCTAAGTCAAAAGGTGATGAAGAAAAGATATCACTCTCATTATCAAAATTAATGGAAGAGGATCCTGTATTTAAAATAGAAAGGGATGTTGAAAATGCAGAGACCATAATTTGGGGATTGGGTGAAACTCATTTAGAAGTTATAGCTAGTAGAATAAAGAGTAAATTTGGAGCAGATGTTATTCTACAAGAACCAAAAGTTCCATATAGAGAAACCATAAAAGGTAATTCAGACGTGCAAGGTAAGCATAAGAAACAGTCTGGTGGGCATGGTCAATATGGAGATGTAAAAATAAAATTTGAACCAAGACAAGATGGTGAATTAGACTTAGAATTTGTGGATAAGGTTGTTGGTGGAGCAGTTCCAAGAAATTTTATTCCTGCAGTTGAAAAAGGATTAAGAGATTGCATATCAACTGGTGTTTTAGCAGGATATCCAGTTGTAGGATTGAAAGCTACTCTATATGATGGTTCTTATCATCCAGTGGACTCATCAGAAATGGCATTTAAAGTGGCAGCTTCAATTGCTTATAAGAAAGGATTAGAAGCAGCTAAGCCAATTTTACTTGAACCAATTATGAATGTTCAAATTTTAGTTCCAGATAGCTATATGGGAGATGTAATGGGTGATATAAATAAGAGAAGAGGAAGGGTCATAGGAATGGAACCAGAAGGAAAGGTTCAAAAGATTAGTGCAGAGGTACCAATGGCAGAAATGTTTAGCTATGCAACAGATTTAAGATCAATGACTCAAGCAAGAGGAAACTTTACTAGTGAATTTTTAAGATATGATGAAGTTCCAGCAAATGAACTTGGAAAGATCTTAGATGATGTTAGAAACTTAAGGGAAGAAGCCTAAAAATAATATTTAATATGCCTATTAAGAAGTTGAAAAATATACTTCTTAATAGGCTATTATATTTTAATTTTAAAATATAATAAGGAATAAAATAATAAATAATTACATAAAATAAGGACAGTTAGGAGAGAGATACCAAGTTATGGGGGTTGAAAACAATTAATAGGAGGGTAAAAAATGCCAGACTATAAAATGGATATAAGAGGAAAATTAGGACTTAGTGAATATAGTGATATTTATGACTACATGGGAATAGTGGATAAGAATGATAATTTTACTATAACTTTAGATAATTCAAATAGGCAACATGTAAATATAATTACCTCCATGTTAAAAGAAAGTAATTTTTCTATATTGGAAGAGGGAATTAGTAATTCAGGAGATTATTATATTAGCGCTAATAAATATAAATAAAAAATCTCTAAGGTTTTTACTTTAGAGATTTTTATTTAGAATTATTAGAAAAAGTTACTAGTAATATGTAAATATTAGAATAAAGAGGTTATAATGAGTATGTATGAATTATATTGAGGTGAGTAAATTGAATAGCGAGAAATTTAATGAAATTTCAATTGAATATATAGTGGGAGAGATTTTATGTAAAAATGAATTAACTATTTCAACGGCTGAATCTTGTACTGGTGGAATGGTAGCAGCTAAGTTAATTTCATATCCTGGTATATCATCTTCTTTTTTAGAGGGGGCAGTAACTTACTCTAATGAAGCTAAGATGAAAAGGCTTGGTGTTAAGAAAGAAACCCTTAATGAGCATGGAGCAGTAAGCAAAGAAACAGCAAAAGAAATGGTTGAGGGAATTGCAAAAGAAAGTGGTTCTAATACATCTATAGCTACTACAGGAATAGCAGGACCTGGAGGAGGAACTGATGAAAAGCCAGTAGGATTGGTTTATATAGCTGTACATGTGAATAATAATACAATAGTTGAAAAGTGCAATTTTACTGGAAATAGAGAGGTGGTTAGAACTTCAGCAACTAACCATGCTTTAAAAATGCTTAAAGTTGAACTTGAAAAACAAAATTATAGATAAATTTAGAAAACAAAAATAATCCCGTTAATATTTAGATGACATTAAAGGGATTATTTTTGTATATAAATAAAATGGGGGAGAGGCGATTAACTATGAAGTTTAAAACTTCATTTATATTATTGTCAAGAATTAAAATTAATATACATTAAGTAAATAAAATATTTATAAAAGGAGAGATATATGAAAAAGATCACAAGAGCAAACACATATTTTTTAATAATTATGTTATTACAACTGTTTTTACCAACATATTTAATATTTAATTGGTTTAATATTACGGATAGTAAATTAATGTTGTTAATTAGTCATATTGTAACTTTTATTTTTCCAGCGATAATATATTTAATTGTTACAAAGCAATCAGCAAAAGATGTGCTAAAATTGAACAAGCTTTATTTAAAAGATACACTATTAATAATATTATTAGCATTTTTATGTCAACCGATAATGACATTTTTTTCTCTAATTTCTCAATTCTTTTTTGAAAATGAAATTGGAAATTTTGTAACTGGTATTGTAGACTCTCCATATATAGTTTTACTTTTGCTCATAGCTGTATTACCAGCAATAACAGAGGAAATTACAATAAGGGGAGTAGTATTATCAGGTTATAAAGAGAAAAATATTTATTTGGCATGTGCTATAACGGGATTATTATTTGGAATAATGCATTTAGATCCTCAACAATTCTTATATGCAGCAGTTTTAGGTTTTATATTAGCATTGGTAGTAAGAATAACTAACTCAATATTTGCATCAGCATTAATACATTTTTTAATAAATGGTACATCAATAACATTACAAAAATTAATAAGCTTAATACCTGAAAGTACTTCAGTAATGGAAGAAGCTACAGATATGAGTTTAAAAGGAATAGGAATTGCAGAAAAAATATATTTAGCTAGCTTTTATGGTTTAATAGCTGTAGCATTTGGAATAGCAGTATATTTTGTAATTAGAAAACTAGCAGAATTAAATATTAGAAGAGGGATAATAAAGAGAGAAGAGTTAGATATAAAATATAATAAAAGTAATGAGAGAGTATTTAATATTCCATTTATAGTTATTATAATAGTATATTTATTATATATGATGATGGG
>NZ_JADPEL010000087.1 GCF_015667795.1 Clostridium sp. D53t1_180928_C8 | reverse complement strand
GGAATCGAACCGGTACGGTATCGCTACCGCAGGATTTTAAGTCCTGTGCGTCTGCCTGTTCCGCCACTTCAGCGTATTCATTTGTTGCCGTCACCTGACGACAAAATTAATTATATATGATGAACATAATACTGTCAACATTTTTTTATCTTTTTTTTATATTTTTTTATGTTCCCTACTAAAGCTAGTAAAATAGCCATCTCTATAGCCTGTCCTTTTTTAATTTTGTAATCAAAACATAAAAAAGGGCCATAAAAAAAGAGAATGATAATAAAAACATATCATCTCTCTCTTATATATAAAACTATATTATGTCTCAAATCTAAAAACTTTTTTTGGATCTTGCTTTAAATTCTTGATGTTTTTTGAAGTCTTGTTGTCTTTCTTCACTATCCTTTAAGAATCTAGACATTATATCCTCAAAATTTGCTGGAGCTGCTTTTTTCTTTTCAGCTGTCCATTCAATTTCAGCTGGTTTAACTGACTTTTTCTTAACATTAGCTTGCTTAATAGATAAGCTAATCTTACCATTATCATCTATTGATATAACTTTTACCTTAACCTTATCTTGTTCATTAAGATGCTGTCTTATATCTTTTACAAAAGAATCTGCAACTTCTGAAATATGAACTAATCCTGTCTTACCTTCTATTTCTACGAAAGCTCCGAAGTTCGTAATATTTACCACTGTACCCTCTAATATGTTTCCTGCCATTAAGGTCATTTTACAAAGAATCCTCCTTAAAATTAAATAATCTATGTTATTATTAATAATAACCACATTAATAGAAATTTAAACTTAAACCAATACTATTCTGAACTATCATCTGGAATAACTTGTTGCTCGCCATCCTTTATTAGCCCTAATCTCTCTCTTGCTAACTTTTCTAAATATTCATTATTACTCTGTGCTCTATCTAGTTCCGCTTGCAACTTAATATTTTTTTCCTTTAACTCTTGTAATTCTTGAGTTTGAATAGCAATATCGTTCTTTATCCTTCTTAGTACAGTTAATTGCTTTAACAAGCATATACTAAAAACTCCTATAATTAAAACAACAATAATTCCCTTAAGGTTTATGTTTTTTTTCATAAATATATAATACCCTTCTTTTATATCATTCTATAAATATATTGTAAACACTCTACATATTTAATTCAAGATATTTTTATACTAATTATTTTTTCCAGTAATATTATGAAATATAATTTTAAATGGATATGATATATTTTTGAAAATAATTCTAAACACTTTACCAATGGCATTAACTATATATAATTCAAATTTTATACATTTATTACTTATAAACTTCATATATAATGCTAAAGATATCAACATAAATATATAAACATATGGCCCTAAAAATGCAAAATTTGTATAAAGGAGAAATGCAAAAATAACCATAGCAGCTAATATCCAAAACAATGTGTCTTCTATTGCTATTACGGCTCTTGGAACTTTACTACCTCTAATTATTCTATATAAATCAAACATTAAGCCGGTTAATATACCTGCCAATAATGCATATAATATAATGCTAAATTGTACATTTGTATCTAATGGCATAATAACCTCCTATTTGAAAAGCCTTCCTAATATGCTTTCCTTTTCTTTTTTTATTTCTTTACCGCTATAAACAATATAATATATTTCTCCATTTATCATTACATCACCATTTTGCACATCTAATTTATTCATTTTTAGATTTAAACCCTTTATTGTTAGTGCTCCTAGTTTAGTATTAAGTAATATTTTTTCATCATCAAAACTAATAACTTCTTCTACACCTGTTAAAGTCATCTTCTTTCTATTTTCTAGTATAATATTACCTTTATTATCCTCAATTTTATTATCTATTTTTTTCTCCATTATCTATTCCTCCATACATTTCTTGATTAAATATATGAAGTATCTTTAAAAATTATTCTTGGTCTTCTACACCTTCTAATATTTCATACATTTCTTTAGCATTTTCTTTTCTTACATGCTCTGCTATATTTACAATTTTTGCCTTTAATTTTCTATTTGCAAATGTTATTTCAATTATATCTCCTTCTTTAACATCAGTAGATGGTTTAGCTACCTTATCATTAATAGCAACTCTTCCTCCCTCACAAGCCTCTTTTGCAACTGTTCTTCTTTTTATTATTCTTGAAACTTTTAAATATTTATCTAATCTCATTTATTTTTCTCCTTCATAATAAAACTTATTTTTTTATATTAAAAAACCCGAGATAACTCGGGCTTACATTTATAATTACTTATTAACTCTTTCTTTGAACTCTTTTCCTGCTTTGAATACTGGAACAGTTGAAGCTGGAATGTTTATAGTTTCTTTAGTTCTTGGGTTTCTTCCTTCTCTAGCTGCTCTTTCTCTAGTTTCAAAAGTACCAAATCCAACTAATTGAACTTTTTCTCCATTTTCTAAAGCTTCTTGAACTGAATCAATAAATGCTTTTAAAGCTGCTTCTGCATCTTTCTTTGTTAATTGGCTTTTTTCAGCCATGCTAGTAATTAATTCTGCTTTATTCACGATTTACATCCTCCTTAAATAAACAGTTAAAAATATTGTAGTTAACTATTTCTACTTATGTACTATAACTACATTACCTTATTATATATCCACTTTATTAAGTAGTCTATAGTAATATGGGTATTTTTCTATAAAAATATATTTATTACAACTTTTTCTTGTAGTATAGTCATTAATTTATTATTCTCTTTAAAATTATTCTGCATAAATTCTAAAAATCCTTCTATTCATTCAGAAAATTCACTTTTTTCTTTATTAATCGTACTTCTTAGAATCTTCCCAAAGATTATTCATCTCATCTAATGTAACACTCTTTAAATTTCTTCCTTGTTTCAATACATTATCTTCAATAAAGCTAAATCTTTTTATAAACTTTTTAGTAGATTTATTTAATGCTTCTTCTTCATCTATATTTAGTAATCTAGATACATTTACACAGGCAAATAATAAATCTCCAACTTCATTTATTATTTTTTCCCTATTATTGGTTTTATATACATCTAATACTTCATTTATTTCTTCTTCAATCTTTTTAACTGCCTCATCTACGCTTTCAAAGTCAAACCCTACTTTAGCAACTTTCTTTTGTACCTTATGTGCTTTTATCATTGCTGGTAATGTTTTTGCTATTCCATTTATTTCTTCAGTAAGAGTTTCATAACTTTTCTCTTTCTTTTTAAGTTCATCCCAATTTTCTAGTACTTCATTAGAGCTTTTAGATGTTTTGTTATCAAAAACATGTGGATGTCTATAAATCATCTTAGATGTTATTGCTTCTATTACATCTGATATATTAAAGTATCCATCTTCTTTTCCTATAACTGAATGGAATACAACTTGTAATAAAACATCTCCTAACTCTTCAATTAATCCATCTATGTTATCATCTTCTATAGCTTCAATAACCTCATAAGCCTCTTCTAAAAGTGAATTTTTTATACTTTCATGAGTTTGTTCTCTATCCCATGCACATCCCTCTTCACTTCTTAAAACTTCTATTGTGTTAATTAAATCATAGAAATCTTTTTTATTATTTACATCTTTAGGAATGTATACAGAAGTTAAATAATCTATATCTTCTTGCATATCTAGTTCATATACTGGAATCTTCCTTATAGATTCTTCTCCTTCTATTCCTGCAGCTCTAACATAATAAATTTCAGTATCATCATTATAATATTCTAATAATTCTAATTTAACTTCTGATGCTATTAATTGGTTATAAACTTGTGTTATTATAGTTCCAATTCTTTTATCTAAAATTTGATTCTTAATATCAAATGCATCTATTATCTTTAATCCTTCTATTGGATCTATTTGTAGTCTATCCATCATAGCATCAACAAAGCTAACTGCTGGTAATATCTTATATTCAATATTATTTTCATTACATAAATTAATTAAATTTAAAACTGATCTTTCTGCAACTAATGGATGACCAGGAACTGCATAAACTAACTCTCCAGTTATCTTATACTCCTCAATCATATTTTGAGCAATGTTAGAGTATACCTCATCAAAACTGCTTCCTTCTTCATAATAGTTATCACAAGTTTTAAAAGATGTTAATCTATTCTTTAAATAATCAACTGTAGGATGCTTTTCTGTTCTAAAATACAAATTTTCACTTTCTTGTAATGCTTCAACAGCTCCTATAGTTAGTGCATCTGGTGAACCTGGTCCTAATCCAACTATTTTTATCATATAGTACTCTCCTTATATCATTTTCTTGCTAATCTATTCTTTATTTCATCAACTTCAAATACTTTAAAGATTAAAATAGCTATCATATATATAATAATACCCATAAATATTGATAATAAGCAAGAAATACTATTACTATCTACTCTTTCCATAACAAAATTATAACTAAATAAAACTACAGTAATCATCGCAACCGAAGCATAACCTGGCTTTATAAAAGAGTCATATACACTTACTCTACACTTAGTTTTAGTTTTAAGTGCTATAAGATTTAATATAGTAACTACAACATAAGCAGCAACACTTGCTATTACAGCTCCAAAAACATTTATGCTTGGTATAGGAACTAACGTAGCTGTTAAAACAACTTTTACAATACATCCTATTACCAAATTAATGACTGGTCTTATATAGTGATTAGTTGCTTGTAGTATAGATGTAGTTGTTTGCGTTACTATTATAAATGGAATAGATATCGAAAGATATCTGAATATTTCTATCCCCTCATACTTATCAAAAAATACCAATTTCATTATTGGTCCAGCTAAACAGAACATTCCTAAAGTACATGGCAATGCTATTACAGCTGATAACTTCATTGCTATATTTATTTTACTTTGCATTTCTTCTTTTCTGTTTAATATATAATGCTCTGAAATTATTGGAATTAACGATGTGCATATTGCCATAGATAATGTTAATGGTATATTTACTAATACGGCAGCTTTACCAGTAAGTTGTCCATATAATGCTGTGGCATTAACAACACCTGATTCTATTAATTTTTGTGGAACTAAAATTGAGTCTATTAAATTCATTATACTTCCAACTGTAGCGCCTAACGAAATAGGAATTGCTATTTTCAATATTTGATTTAATACTTCTGTGTTTGTCTTTACTTTTTTAATTCCCATTTCTCTTCTTACATGTAAATATTTAAACCATAAATATAAACATGCTATCATAGCTCCACCCGCAGCTCCAAACGCAGCTCCACCAGCAGAGTACTCAATTCCCTTAGGTAAAAGTATATAAGCTAGTCCAACTCCTATTATTACCCTACCTATCTGCTCTAATATTTGTGATGTTCCTGATGGAGTCATGTTTTGTAGCCCTTGAAAAAATCCTCTAAATATACTTACAAACGAAACCATCATGGGTGCAAAAGATATACCTATCAAAGCATAATAGGATTTCATGTCCCACTTTAAAAAGTTAATTATAGGCTTTGCAAAAAGAAATAATATAATGGAAGTTCCAATTCCTAAAGTCATCATTAAATACGATGATTCTTTAACAACTTCGTAGCTTCCTTCTATATCTCCAACTGCATTTTTTTCTGAAATCATTTTCGAAACTGCAACTGGTACACCACTTGCCATAGCTACGAAAAACATATATAAGGGATAAGACAACTGATAATATCCTATTCCTTCATCACCTATTAGCATTATTAATGGCCACCTAAAGAAAAATCCTAGAACCTTTGCCACCATACCTGCCAACCCTAATACTAAGCTTCCTTTTATGAGAGATTGCTTTTTCATAAAATACCTCCAAACTCAAATTACTGACTACTACTAATTTTTATTTAAAGCTTAGAGGTATTATTACATATATTCTTCATTTATTTAACAAATATTGTAATATGTATTTAATTATTTATTGTTCCATTTGCTTTCCTAAGAAAGCTGCTGCAGTTTCTGCTAATTTTAATTGTAAATCACCAAATTTTTCTCCTGAATCCTTTGAAACTATAAGTACTGCTCCAATAGCATCGCCTTCAGTAATTATAGGTGCAATTACTTGGCTTGTATATTCACCTTGGTCCTCATCATTATGTAGAGGTATTGTTTTACTTTCTTCTATTATTATAGAGGATTTCCTTCCATCCATAATAGCCTCTAGTTCAGAACTTATTTTTCTTTCGAAATAATCTTTTTTTGTTGCTCCACTTACAGATATAAAAGCATCTTTATCAGCAATTAGAACAATATGTCCAATTGATTGTTGTAAACTTTCAGCATATTCCTTAGAAAAATCTGTTAATTCTCCGATAGGTGAATATTTCTTTAATATTACTCCACCTTCTCTATCTGTAAATATTTCTAATGGATCTCCTTCTCTAATTCTTAAAGTTCTTCTTATTTCTTTTGGTATAACTACTCTTCCTAAATCATCAATACGTCTAACTATTCCTGTTGCTTTCATTATTATGAGCTACCTCCTTAATTAAGTTTATATAATTAACTGCAGTATTATTATTTGAACTATTAGAAATTTTATACACATATGCCCAATATTTATCCTTTACTATTTATTGAGGAATTCTTTGAAGTCTATGGCAATAAATCAAAGAAAATTTAGAAATTTAAATAAAATCAGGACCACCCGTAAAACGGGTGGTTTGCTCTACGCCTATAAGGCTCTGTTACTGGCCGTGCTACTCGCACGTC
>NZ_JADPEL010000086.1 GCF_015667795.1 Clostridium sp. D53t1_180928_C8 | reverse complement strand
TTTTCCTCTTATATCCATTTTATAGTCTGGCATTTTTTACCCTCCTATTAATTGTTTTCAACCCCCATAACTTGGTAAAGAAGTAGTTAAAAAGGTAATTAAAAAATTTATTTCTAATCATAATACATGTGTCCTTTGTACTTCATATGAAAATCAACCAAGAGCTACACCTATTGAATATATTTATTATAATGATACGTTTTATTTTATATCAGAAGGTGGAATTAAATTTGCTAATATATTAAGAAATAATAAAGTTAGTATAGGAATCTTTGATAATTATAAGGATATGAAAAAAATTGGAGGCATACAAATTACTGGTGAAGCTACTAATATAGAATATTTAAGTGATGAATATCTTAAGGTAATGAAATTAAGAAATATTAGTATGAATACAATTAAAAAGCTAGATATAATACTAAATGTTTTTAGGGTTTCAGTTGAAAAGTTTGAATTATTAAATACTGAATTTAAAAAATATAATGGTGATGTTAGGCAAATTTTAAATATGATATCAGATAATAAGTAGAGGATTCCAATGTGAATCCTTTTTTCTATAAATTCAATTAAGTATTATTTTATTATATGTATAAATTAGTCTTCTAAAAAGGAGAATAATAATAGTAAGTTTTTTAGGAGGGGTATTTTTGCATATATTAATAAGTCTTATAGGAGGTTTAGGTCTATTTCTTTATGGGATAAGCGTAATGGGAGAAGGCCTTCAAAAATCAACAGGTCCTAAATTAGAAAAAGCTATTGGGCTTTTAACAAGTAGTACAATAATGGGGGTATTAGTAGGAACGGTAGTTACAGGAATTATTCAAAGTAGTGGAGCAACAACAGTAATGGTTGTTGGATTTGTTAATGCTGGTATAATGAGTCTTTATCAAGCAATAGGAGTAATAATGGGTGCTAATATAGGAACAACTGTTACAGCACAGTTAGTTTCTTTTGATGTGAGTATATTATCATCTATAGCCCTTGGAATTGGTATAGTACTATATATGATAGGTTCAAAATCTAAACCTATGCTTAAGAATATTTCTGAAATATTAATTGGATTTGCAATACTATTTATAGGTATGCGATTTATGAAAGAAGCGGTTGCACCACTATCAGAATATCCAATCGTAAAAAGTATTCTAGCTAAAATTGCAACAGAGCCATTTATAGCATTAATTGCTGGATTTTTAATGACAACTATATTACAAAGTTCAAGTGCTTCTATGGGGATATTAATAGCATTATCATCCCAAGGGTTAATGCCACTATCTGGAGCATTACCAATACTATATGGAGATAATATTGGTAGTTGTACAACTTCACTTTTATCAAGTGTAGGTGCAAATAAAAATGCTAAAAGAGCTGCTATAATGCACTTGTGCTTCAATATAATAGGTACAATTTTATTTATGGTTATTTTAAATAAACCTATAACTTGGATAGTACAATATTTAAATCCAAATGATTCTGCTAGACAAATAGCAAATTCACATACTTTGTTTAACATAGTAAATGTTATTCTTTTACTTCCATTTTCTAAATTTATAGTTAAGCTAGCTATGTTAATAATAACTGATAAAGACGATGAAGAAAAAGAAAGCACTACTATTATTAAATATTTAGATGATAGAATGTTAGAAACACCTGCTATAGCCTATGGAAATATAATTAGGGAATCTCTTAGAATGGGAAAAAAAGCGAAAGATGGCTTTACAAGTGCAACTAATGCTTTAATAAATAAGTCTCAAAAGCAGATAAATGAAACATTCGAAAAAGAAAGACTAATAAATGAACAACAAAAAAGAATTATAGATTATTTAATTAAGCTATCAAATAGATCATTAGACGATAATATGAGAAAATCTTTAGATTTATTATTTCATACTATAAATGATATAGAAAGAATAGGGGATTTATCAGAAAATATAGCGGAATTGGCTGAAGATGCTATAAAGAATAATGTTAAATTTTCTGAAAAAGCTTTAAATGAAATAAAGGAAATTTATAATAAAACATTAGAATCATATGATTTATCACTTGAAGCAATGAAACAAAATGACATGAGTATTGCAAATAATGCTATAGAATTAGAAGAAGATGTAGATGAGTTAGATAAAGCTTATAGAAATGAACATATGAAGAGATTAAATCAGCATCTTTGCAGTATAGATTCTGGAATAATATACTTAGATTCATTAACTAATATTGAAAGAATTTCAGATCATTCAGCAAGTATTGCTAAGAGAGTAATAATGGTTAATAAATAAAATAGATTATTAAAAAGAACAATAAGTTTTTTCCTTATTGTTCTTTTTCTTTAGTTTCATAATTATTTAATATGGACTTTAATTCGTTAATTTCAGTATTTGTAAGTTTTTGTGACTTAACAAAGTTAATCATCATTGAATTTAAAGAGCCATTAAAAACTTTATTTAAAAAACTTTCACTTTCTTCTCTAACACATTCTTCTTCACAAATAATAGAAAAGTAATAATATTCCTTCCCTTTCTTAGTAAAGTTAATAGCTTCTTTATTTAACAATCTATTAATTAATGTTTTAATAGTTGGAGCTTTCCAATTTGTTTTTTCTTGTAGCTCCTTAATTATTTCAGTAGAAGTTATAGTATCATTTTTCCAAATAATTTTCATGACTTCCCATTCAGAATCAGATATTTTAGGTAATTCCTTCATTAATAACACCTCTCTTGATTACAGATGTAATTTATACTTTAAGTTTACACATGTAATTTATTTTTGTCAATATAATAATATTATTACATTTTATGTAATAATATTATTATAGTATGAATTATGTAAACAGATAAAAATTCAAGAATATTAATAGTAAAATTTGTAAAATAAATATTGACTATTTAAAATTACAAGTGTAAACTATAATTACAGATTACAATTGTAATTCAAAAAATGGAGGTGACTTGTATAAATATATTAAATATAATATTTCAAGTATCGATACTGACTTCAATCTTAGCAATTATTATATTAATTTTAAGGCCTATTATAAGAAAAATATTAGGAATTAATATAGTATATTTTTTATGGCTTTTATTAATAATTAAATTGATTATACCTTATGGTCCAGAAAGTAAAATAAGTATTTACAATTTATTTAATAAGGTTGATACCTCCATTTCATATGATGAAAAATTAATAAATGATAATTCTCAAATAAAGTCGTATACAAATAAGATAAAAACACCTATAAATAACATTTCAGAAACTTCAAATAATATTATTGAAAAACCTATGTCAAAATCAGCAAATATAAATAATTATTTTAATACAAAAACAATATTAATCTCTATATGGATAACTGGAATTTCTATATTTTTTATATTTTTAATTTTTTCTTATTATAAGTTGATCAATATAAGAAAAAATATGATATACAGATATAATAGACAGTCTTATAAAATATTAAAGGAGTGTTTAACTTTATTAAATATAAGAAGAAATATAGAAATATTAGTAGTTAATGAAATTAGTAGTCCAGCTTTATGTGGTGTTATAAAACCTAAAATTTTAATTCCACTAAAAATATTTAATAATATTAAGAAGGAGGAATTAAAATATATAATTTTACATGAGCTATGTCATTATAAAAGAAAAGATGTTACTTTAACTTTGATTATATATTTATTAAAGGCTGTATACTGGTTTAATCCAATAATATTATTTGCACTAAATACATTAAAAGAAGATTGTGAAGTAGCTTGTGACAATATGGTTATTTCAAAGTTAGATAAAAGGGAAAGGGTATCTTATGGTTATACAATTATTAACGTTCTTAGTTATATAGGGGAAGCTTATATACCTTTAGGAATTAGTTCAATGATTAATAATAAGAAAAAGTTAAAGGAGAGAATTATTATGATTGGAAATAATAAAAAGATTGGAATTGGAAAAATAATAGCGGGTACAGGGGTTATAATATTATTAGGTAGTATTACTTTAAGTAGTGGTATAAATTCAGAGAAATCTGAATTAAAGGATACAAATAGTATTAATAAAAAATTAGTTAATAATATTTCTAATGAAATAAATACTAAGGTTGTAAAAGGTAAGGATGTAACTTTAGATGTTGATTTAAATGAAGTATCTCTTAGTAATAAAGAAGTAAATTCAAAAATTAATGCAGTTATTTATAACTCTCATGGTGATGAGGAGTACAAAGATGGCTATTCTGTTATGGATGCAGGAAAAGTATTAAGTGATAAGTTAAATGAATTAAGTATAAATTCAACATTTTTAGAATGTCAACAACCAAGTGAATATAAAACATCATTTTTAAATGCAGAAAATACTATTAAAGGGAATATATCAAATTTTTCAAATTATGTTTTAATAGATATTCATAGGGGAGAAAGTAATGAAGAAGATACAGATAAATCAGATATAGAAATAATTTTAGCAGAAAAATGTGAAAATTATGGCGAAAACTTAATATTAGCAAATGCTTTAAATGAGGAGTTAGTTAATAGGGGAATAAAAACAAAAATAGTACAATATAGAGAAGGAATAAATAACTTTAATTTACATTTATCAAAAAAGTCAATTGTTTTAAATATAGGTGATGAAAAAATGAGTGTAGAGGAAATTAATACGCTGTTAGATAGTGTTAGTGAAAGCTTTGCAACAGTTCTACAATAATAAATAATATTTATAATATTGAAATGTGAATATTAATATAATGGTATTAGATTTTTAATTATAAAGTACTTAAGGTATTAATATGGATAATAATTTAAAAAGGTAGTAAAATAGTATTAAAGATTTTTTGGGGGTAAACCTAATATAAAAGTAGGTGAAGTGTTTTGAATAAATCAATAAAAGAGTTTTTAGGGTGGATCTTAAAATATTTAATAATAGTTTTTACTACTATAGTATTAGTAATAGGAGGGAATTTACTATTTGTTGAAAGTCATAAATTAATTTCTCATAGAAAATCATTTTTACTTTATACAATATCTTCAGAAAGTATGGGTGCTATTATGATACTTATAGCTTCTGTTATTGGTATAATAATAGTTAAGCTTAATAGAAAATTTTTAAGTAAAAAAATATCTTCTAAAAGTAAAGGTGAAATAAGATATGAGAATATTGATTCATATAGTCCATTAGTTAAATGGACTATAGAAATGGATAGAAAAATTAGTGTAATTTCTAAAAATAATTTAACTAAATTTTTATATATTATTTTTGTAGTTGGAGTTATAATTTTTAGTTATACAAATTATACAGCAGTAACAAATGATGAAATAATTTATAAAACAGTTTTTTCAGATAAAGTATATTATTATGATGATGTAGAAAGATTAGAGTTAGGTTTTACCAAAGGTCAAGATAGTAATGTATACTACAATTTAGTTATGAGTGATGGAACTAAAATAAGTTTAATTGGCGGTTCAATTGAAGTTGTTGATGAAAGATACGAAAATGTTGTCTATGAAATTGATAGTAAATTACAAAGTTTAGGCAAATCAAAAGTAGTTGATAGGTTCTATATAGAGGACTTTAAAAATAATGGCTACAATCAAGAATATGTAGAAAGAGTACTTAGGCTATTTGAATAACATATTATTAAAATATTTATAGAAATAGAAAAAAGATATATTAAAAATATCATAATAGAATAAATTTAGTCTTAAGTTATATTTAAGAAATTTGCAATGGTGCAACAATAGTTAAGGAAAAATCCTTAGAATAGGTAAAAAACTATCAATATTGTTGCATCTTTTTTTATTATATTTGAGTGTTAAAGAAAATGATTATGTAGTGGGAGTTATTACTCTTAATTTACAGAGTTAAAAAATATTAGTTAGATAAATTATTAAGATTTCTTTTTTTCTTTCATATAAATTAAATTACTTAATTATGGGTAAATTATTATAAGCAATTAGTTAAAATTAAAGAAAACTTAAGGAGAGGAAATCTAATATGATTGATAAGCTTAGAAATAATAAATTTTATATAAAATATGGAGTTATAATTATATTTATAGCTTTAGTTGTTGTATTAACAGTAAAAACAATAGTTTATAGTGAGAATATAATTGAGTGGATTGTATATCAATTTAAAAATTTTATAGGTATAATTAAGCCTATTTTATATGCTATGTTATTAGCTTATTTATTAAATGAACCAATGATGTATATAGAAAAACTATTAGCTAATTTTCTATCAAAAACATCTAAAAAAAATAATTTTAAATATAATTTCTTGTTAAGATTATTAAGTATTATTTTACTTTTATCTTTAGTGATTATTTTATTAGTTTTAATATATAACTACATAGTGCCTCCAATATTTAAAAGTATTAATGAAATAATAGATTCCTTACCAAAACTTGAAAATCAATTAAAAATATGGACTAATGAAATTGTTAAAAGTTTAAAAGATAAAAATATAGATATACCAATTACAGGACAAATAGCATCAGAAATAGCAAATAGGGTTGGAATAGTAGCTGAGAAAATAGTAAGTTTTTTTGTATCTTCAATATCTAATATTTCTTCATTTATATTAAATTTTATTGTTACTATAATATTAATGATTTATTTCTTATCTGATAAAGAAAGATTAATAAGACAATTAAAGAAATTTGCCCATATTTTATTACCTAATAAATTTGAAAATGCTCTTACAATCTTCTTGATAGATTTAGATAATATAGTTGGTAAATTCATTTTAGGAGAAATTTTAGATTCAATAATTGTTGGAATAGTTTCAACTATACTTTTACTAATAATAAAACATCCATTTGCAGTTTTAATAGGTGTTTTAGCTGGTATAACTAATATAATTCCATATATAGGGCCAATTCTAGGTGCTGTATTAGCATTTATTTTAGGAATATTTACAAGTATGTCTATGGGAATAACAGGAGCAATATTACTTTTGTTATATCAACAAATTGATGGGAATTTTGTTCAACCTAAAATTGTTGGAGATAAAATTGGATTATCTCCAGTTTGGATACTTATAGTTGTATTAATAGGAGGAAGCTATTTTGGCGCATTAGGAATGATATTATCTATGCCAATAGCAGGATTAATTAGAATTTACTTAAATAGATATGGTGAAAAAAAGTTTAATAATATATAGATATTATATATAATTATGTTGAATTTAAAATAGGAGATATAG
>NZ_JADPEL010000085.1 GCF_015667795.1 Clostridium sp. D53t1_180928_C8 | reverse complement strand
TAAAATATAAAGCATATTGGTGTAGATCCAATATGCTTTTAGTTTTATAATAAGTAATTATAGTATTTTAATATATATAACAGAAATGTTCTTATTCTTCTGTACCTATATCAGTTAATAATCCTTTTGATTTATTTGTTGGCATTGTATATCTTTGATTTAAATATCTAAGTGCAGCACCTAATTCACCATCTGGTCCTCCATATTGAGTTATTATAAGTTTTGCCATATTTAAATCGCAAGATTTTAAATTAATAGGATATTCTAAAGTTTTAACATAATACCACATAAATTAATCCTCCCTGTTACTTTCTTTTTCCCAAGGCCAAGGAGTATCAATCCAGGCATCAGGATTTTGGATATAAGCTGAACCAAAGTTAGTTAATGGTCCATATTCTTGCTCATAATCCCAAATTAATTTTCTTAATTTGGAGGAAATTAATTTGTAGTCATCTACAGCAGCTTTACAGGTAGGAAAATTATCTAAATATAAGTTTAGATCTAAAGCGAAAAATTGTAATTTTCTAATTGAATTTAAATGCTCTTGTTGATTCATTATTTTGCCTCCTCAGAATACTTAACAGCACAATAAGGACTATATAAATCCTTAAATATTGTTCCAGCATCAAATGCACAATTTATATTAAATAAATTTTGATAAGGTTGTAGAGCAATACATGCTTTTGCATAAGTTTGAGGAGAAAAAACCTTATATGATTCATAACAGTTTTTTTTGGTATCAGAACAAGCAATATTACATGATAATTCAGATGGATTATTTACACAATCATTGCAGTCGATACAGTCATCGATTCTTTTATAGTACATAATAGTATATCCCTTCGTAAAATTCTCTATGATAATAATTTATGTAGAATTTTGGATAATGTGATAAAAAAATGATTCTTTATAGAATTTTACTTTCCTTATGACCACAATGTTCACATTTAAAATAAACTTTACCGTGAACATTATTATCATAGCCATATTTAAATTCAATCATTTCTTCTCCACATACAGGGCATACTAATTTAATAGCAGACTTCTTCTTTAATGTCATAAATTTTATCTCCTTATTAATTAAGTTTTTTATATCTATTATGAGATAAGATATAGTATTTATCAATGATAAAATTAATATGGCAAAAGGACCATAGTTTGCAAAAAGAGACAAAAAGGTATAAAATTAAGAAATACAAAAGTATAAGTATATAGTAATCTAAAGAAAAATAAACAAGAAGGAGAAGCATAAGATGGAGTTAAATTTGGATATTTTTCAAACAATGGCTTTAGTAACTATTGTATTTTATTTGGGTACATATCTTAGAAAAAATGTAAAATTCTTATCTAAATATTGTATACCAGCACCAGTAGTGGGTGGACTTTTATTTGCAATAGTTATGTTAGTTTTAAAGATAACTAATATAGCAAGTGTAACATTAGATACCACACTACAGAATTTATTTATGACTACATTTTTTGCTAGTGTAGGCTTTACAGCAAGCTTTAAGATATTAAAAAATGGTGGAATAAAAGTGGCTATGTTCTTAGGAATAGCTATTCTTTTAGTTATTTCACAAGATGTGGTTGGAGCTTCTTTAGCAAAAATATTTGATTTAAATCCTTTATTAGGATTATGTACTGGGTCTATTTCTATGATTGGTGGACACGGAACAGCCGGTTCTTTTGGACCTCTTTTAGAAGAGATGGGTGTAAGTGGAGCTACAACAGTTTCTTTTGCATCAGCTACATTTGGTTTAGTAATGGGAAGTTTTATAGGTGGATTTGTTGCAAAGAGTTTAATAGAAAACTATAAGCTTAAAACACCTAAACACTCTGAGGATCACTCTATTCCATTAAGTGACTTCCACGAAGATAATCAAGCGATACTTTGTCATCATAAACTTATGAATGGTTCAGCTTATCTTTTCTTTGCTATGGGAGTAGGATCAATTATATCTAAGTTTATTCAGGATACAGGTCTAACATTTCCATCATATATAGGAGCAATGATTGCAGCGGCTATTATAAGAAATGTTTGTGATATAAAAAAGCAAGAGATTGAAGAGAAAGAGATAGAGGTAATAGGAAATATTAGTTTAAGTTATTTCTTATGCATAGCTTTAATGGGATTAAGGTTATGGGAATTATTTGATTTAGCATTTCCATTAGTAGTTATGTTAATTGCTCAATCAGTACTTATGGCTATATTTGCTTACTTCATTACATTTAAAGTCATGGGCAGAGATTATGATGCAGCAGTGTTTGCATCTGCAAGTTGTGGGTTTGGTATGGGAGCAACTCCTAATGCTGTTGCAAATATGGATGCACTTTCAACAAAATTTGGATTTGCACCAACGCCATACTTTGTAGTACCTATTGTAGGAGCACTTTTTGTAGATTTTGTTAACTCTGCAGTAATTACTTTATTTATAAATATATTAAGGTAATATTAGAAAGTATAGTGTTAATTTTTATTATCGCTATACTTTTTATTATAATGCTTACTAGTTTATAAATTGGACAAAATAGGATATAATATTATCTAATATAACTTTATTAGAAGGTAGGTGTTTTAAAATGTATAAAACATTAATTGATGAATATTTTAATAAAAATAAAGAGTCTATGTTAAAGGATATATGTAAAGTAATAAGAATTAAAAGTGATAGACAAGAAGCAAAAGAAGGAATGCCATTTGGAGAAGGCGTAGTTAAAGCTTTAGAAGAAGCTTTAAGTATTGCTAAAAATATGGGATTTGAAACTAAAAACTATAATAATTATGTAGGAACAGTTGACTTTAATAATAAAGAAAAGGCATTAGATATATTAGCACATTTAGATGTAGTTCCAGCTAGTAATGAATGGACTATAACTGAACCATATAATCCAATAATTAAAGATGGCAAATTATATGGAAGAGGTGCTGCAGATGATAAAGGCCCAGCTATAGTTGCTTTATATGCATTAAAAGCAGTAAAAGATTTAAATATACCATTAAGTAAAAATGTGAGATTAATATTAGGAACTGACGAAGAATGTGGAAGTTCTGATATTGAATATTATTATAATATAGAAAAAGAAGCGCCAATGACTTTTTCACCAGATGCAGATTTTCCAGTAATAAATGTTGAAAAAGGTGGATTAAAGGGAAACTTTACAGCAGTATTTGATGAAGATAAGACTCTTCCAAGAATTTTATCTATAAACTCTGGTGTTAAGGTTAATGTTATTCCTGATAAGGCAAATGCAGTTGTGGAAGGTTTAAGTAAGGAAGATATAGAAAAATACTTTGAGGAAGCTACAAATAGAACAGGAGTAAAATTTACTGTTAATGAAGAAGATAATAAATGTGTAATATATGCAAAGGGAGTAGGCGGTCATGCAGCTTATCCTGAAAGTGCTAATAATGCATTAACTGCTATATTAGATTTATTGGCAACTATGAATTTTTCAGAATCAGAAGGATTTAAAAGAATAAGTGCTATAAATAAGCTATTACCACATGGTGATTATAAGGGAAATGCTATTGGAGTTAAAATGAGTGATAAGGTTTCAGGAGAATTAACATTATCATTTACCATTTTTGAATATAGCACTACAGGATTAAAAGGAACATTTGACTGTAGAGCTCCACTTTGTGCAAATGATAAAAATCTAAGAGATGTTATTTCCAAAAAAATACAACAGGTAGGAATAGAATTAGAACCATGTAATGTATTTGAAGGCCATCATGTTGATGAAAATTCTGATTTTGTTCAAACTTTATTAAAATGTTATGAAATGTATAGTGGTAAAAAGGGTGAGTGTATTGCTATTGGTGGAGGAACTTATGTACATCATTTAAAAAATGGTGTCGCATTTGGTTGTACAATGCCAGGAACTGATAATAATATGCATGGTAATAATGAATTTGCAGTTGTAGATGAACTTATACTTAGTGCAAAAATATTTACGCAAGCAATAATTGAACTTTGTAAATAATAAAAAGGTTTATATATAAGGAGATAAAAAATGAAAGCATATGAGAGATTAATAAAATACGCTAAAGTATATACAACATCTGATCCAGAATCAGAAACTACACCATCAACTAAAAGACAGTTTGATTTAGCTAATATACTAGTTGAAGAAATGAGAGAAATTGGAATTGAAGATGTAAGAGTAGATGAAAACTGCTATGTTTATGGAGTTATTCCTGCAACTAAAGGATATGAAGATAAGCCTAGTATTGGTTTTATAGCTCACATGGATACTGCACCGGCGGCACCAGGAGAAAATGTAAATCCCCAATTAGTTGAAAACTATAATGGCGAAGATTTAACATTATTAAATGGAACAGTTCTTTCAGTAGAAAAGTTCCCTCATTTAAAGAATTTAAAGGGAAGAACTTTAATTACAACAGATGGAACTACTCTTTTAGGAGCTGATGACAAGGCTGGTATTGCTGAAATAATGGAAGCTTCAGAAAGAATAATAAAAGAAAATATACCACATGGGAAAATTTGCATTGGATTTACTCCAGATGAGGAAATTGGAAGAGGTGCTAGTAAATTTGATGTTAAAAACTTTGGTGCACAATTTGCATATACAATGGATGGTGGGGTAGAAGGAGAAATATCTTATGAAAACTTTAATGCATCAGCAGCAACAGTTGAAATTCATGGTGTTTCAGTTCATCCAGGTTCTGCAAAAAATACAATGATTAATGCAACAAATGTAGGTATTGAATTTGATAGAATGTTACCACAAGGTGAAAAGCCAGAACATACAGAAGGGTATGAAGGTTTCTATTACTTAGAAAGTTTTAGAGGAAATACTGATCATGCAATATTAGGATATATATTAAGAGATCATGATGCATGTAAGCTTGAGTCTAAAAAAGCTACATTACAATTAGTTGAAAAGTTATTAAATGAAAAATATGGTGAAGGTACAGTTAAGTTAACAATTACTGATCAATATAAGAATATGGCTGAGCATGTTAAGCCTTGTATCCATTTAATTGATAATGCAATATCTGCGATGAAGAGATTAAATGTTACTCCTATAATTGAACCAATTAGAGGTGGTACTGATGGAGCTACTTTAAGTTATATGGGATTACCTTGTCCTAACTTAGGAACAGGTGGATATGCATTCCATGGAGAATATGAACATATTACTGTAGAAGGAATGGAAATTGCAACTAATATAATAATTGAAATATTAAAAAAATATGCTGAATAATTAAGTTTATAAAGCATTGTTTTTTAGCAGAGTAATAATTACTCTGCTTATTTTTATGTTAGAATTTATAATGGGGGTGTAAGATTTATGAAGAGGATAATTGTTATAGGGTGTGGAGGTGCAGGAAAATCAACTTTTTCTCGTAAGCTTTCAGAAAAATTAAATATACCTGTTTATCATTTAGATAAATTTTTTTGGAATAAAGGTTGGGTATCTACTCCAAAAGATAAGTTTAATAGCAAGATTGAGGAATTAGTGAATAAAGAAGAGTGGATAATTGACGGAAATTATATTAGGACATTAGAAGTGAGGGCAAAGAAATCTGATACTATAATTTTTATAAATATGCCAACATACTTATGTCTTTATAGAATTATTAAGCGTAGATTTATGTATAAAGGAAAAAGTAGACCAGATATGGCTGAAGGATGTCCTGAAGGTATAGATTTTGAATTTTTTAAATGGGTGTTTACTTATAATAAGAAAATAAGGCCACAAATATTAGATAAATTAAATATATATAATGATAAAAATATAATAATTTTAAATGGTAAGAAAGAAGTTAAAAATTTTATAGAAAATAGGCTTTGAGTTATGATATTATCAAAGGTATGAATAAAAGTTAAAATAACTTATAAGATTATATAAATACTTATATACTTTGGATAAACATTAGTGAGGTGAAAAGATGATTAACTTTGATTACAAAGGGCTAACTGGAGATGTAATTACTAAAGAAGATTTTGAATATGAGGAAGAAAGAAAAGCGTGGAATAGGGCTATAGAAAAATATCCGTTAGTAATTGTATATTGTACAACAGAAGATGATATTAGAAATGCAATAATTTTTGCTAAAGCTAATTCACTTTCAATAAGAATAAGAAGTGGACGTCATCATTATGAGGGATATTCTACTGGAAATGACATAGTAGTTATTGATATTAGTAAAATGAATAAAATTTACATAGATGAAAAGAATGAAACAGTAAAAGTTCAAGGTGGGACTCGCAATAGAGAACTTTATGAAACTACAGGGAAAAAGGGATATCCATTTCCAGGCGGGGGGTGCCCTACAGTTGGTGTAGCAGCATTTACATTAGGTGGAGGCTGGGGATATTCTTCAAGACTTTTAGGTTTGGGATGCGATAGATTAGTAGAAGTTGAATTAATAGATAGTAATGGAAATTTAATAGTTTGTAATAAAGAAGCTAATGAAGATTTATTTTGGGCTTTAAGAGGCTGTGGTGGAGGAAATTTTGGGGTAATAACATCTATGACATTTAATTTACCACCTAAAATAGAAATGGCAACATTAGTTAATATTGATTTTACCAATATAGATTTTGAGGAAAATATTGAATTAATTGAAGCATGGCAAGAAAAATATAAAGTATTAGATAAAAGAGCAAATTTTAAATTAGCTATTTATAATTCTAGCGAAAAAGGTAGAGGGGTAAAAATAGTTGGATTAGTATATGGAGATAAAAAGCTTGCTAGTGAATTATTAAAGCCTATAAAGGATATTGTTAGTTCAGGAATTTATAGTTTAGATTATATGACTGTTCTTGAAGCAAATAGAATAATACAAGATAGTCATCCAGAGCATGAAAAGTATAAGAGTTCAGGAAATTTTGTATATAGGGATTACAATAGAGAGGAAATTATAGAACTTCTAAATCTAATAGAAGAAAGGTCAGATGGAGCTACGTATACTGCTATTACTTTCTATGGGTTAGGAGGAGTTATAAAAGACGTTAAGAAGGATAGTACAGCATTTTATCATAGGGATGCTAATTTTATATTAGGTTTTCAATCAGTATGGGAAGAATCAAAATTTGCAAGGGCTAATATTAGTTGGTTTTTAGAAAAGTTAAAATATATAAAGTCAATAACAAATGGATCATTTGTTAATTTCCCTTGTGCAGAGATTGAAAATTATGAAGAAGAGTATTATGGTGAAAACTCTAAACTACTAAAACTTGTAAAGGAGAAGTATGATAAAGATGATTTCTTTAAGTTTGAACAAGACATACGAATTGAAAGAAAATTATTTTATGACTTCTTAGTTAAATAAAAAAGAACTAGATTGAAAATTTTAAAATGTACCCTATAGAGTAGACATGATAAAAAAAGTCTACCCTATAGGGTTTTTCTATTTATAATAGATTTATAACGTTAGGAGT
>NZ_JADPEL010000084.1 GCF_015667795.1 Clostridium sp. D53t1_180928_C8 | reverse complement strand
AAGTACAGCTTTTAAATATAGAATAAGATATTTAGAAAAAAATAAATATAAATATATTGAAAAATCTAAAATAGCTTATGAAAATTCTATAGAAGCATACGAAAAAATTTATAAAGAAGTTTTAGAAAATAGTCTAATAGGGGATGAAAGAGAAAATATTATTGGGAAAAGTGATAAAAAATTTAATGTTATTAGTGATGATAAGCCAAGTTCAGTAAGAAATGATGTAACAGGAAACTGGAGATTAACGCGAATTGCTACAACAGAAGATATATTGGAATATATCAGAAGTTATTACATAACTAAATTTATAGATGAAGAAGAAATACATGCAATAGTTAATTTTACATTAAATACAACTACGCAAGTAAGTAAACTATTTGAAAATATAATATGTGTTACAATATATGATTATGTTGAAAAAGAGGAACTTGATGCTAAAAGGCTATTTGGAGGAACTATTTTAGGTGAATATTGGATTTATTTAGATAATGGAGATATTGAGGTAATTTATTAATATTACTTATTTGATTATTTAAATGAAAGATGATTATGAAATTATTAAATAAAATGTACCCTATAGAGGAGACATGATAAAAAAGAGAGTTAGGAATTTAAAGTGGACCCTATGTCAAGGACATTTTAAAAAAGAGAGTTAAGAATTTAAAAGCTGATTTCTGTATTTAACAGGAGTCAGCTTTTTTAAGTTCCACTGACAACGATCGTTGTTATAATAGTCAATATAATCATCAATGACTAATTGTATCTCATCTAAACTAGAGCAAGATTTATAATTAATTTCAGCTTTCATATGTCCAAAAAATGATTCTTGAGGTGCATTATCCCAACAATTTCCGCGTCTGGACATGGATTGTCCTAGTTTTTTAGATTTCAAAAGTTTTTGAAATGTCGGGCTTGTATAATGACTACCTTGATCTGAATGGATAAAGGCATCTTTAGTAAGTTTTACATTAGGATTGTCTATTAATTTATGTATTGTATTTGTAACGATATCTAAAGTTATTCTATTTGATAAATTATAAGCTAATATTTCATTCGTTGATGCATTTTTGATGGTCGATAAATAAGCCATATTAGAATTTGAATACTGTAAATATGTGATATCTGTAAGTAATACCTTACCTGGTATCTCTTGTTTGAAATTCCTATTAAGCAAATTCGGAACGACAGTATGTTCCTTTGTAGCTTTAGCTATACGTTTATAAGGATTAGGCTTTCTGATTGGACAAATTATATTAAACTTTCTCATTATCCTTTGTATACGCTTCCTACTATAGGTAATATCATATTTTTCCTTCAATATCATTTTAATAGATCTTGAACCTTTTTTATAACCTCTATAGTTAAAAGCTTTCAAAACATTATTTTTGATTATTTCATCTTGCATTTCACGATTTTTGCGATTATTCTTAGATTTCAAATAGTTATAATAACCGGAGCGTGAAACGCCTGCTATATTACATAACTGTTTAATTACCTTATCTAAAGATAGTTTCTTCGCTATAGATTCTATTAGTGTAAATGCTTGCGCTGCTACTAATTTACCTTTTTTCACCTGCCTTTCTAGCAGCTCTAATTTTTTTAGTAATTCTACCTCAGCTTTTAAATATTCAATTTCAGAATTTTGTTTTGCAATTAGTTCATCTTTAGTAATTTTACGCTGACGCGGACGCCCACTATTATTCCTTCTAGTATCATCTAATCCTAATATTCCGTTATCCTTATATGCTTTTCTCCATCTTGCACCTGCACAATCTACACGACGTATACCAAGAATATCTACATCAAATCCAGCTTCTTCAAAAATAACCCTTGAAATTTTTCCTTTATTATATTCAGAAATAAAATGTATCTTAAATTCATTAGTATATGTTATTGCTTTATCACTTACTTTAAGCACATATTTATTCTTTGATAACTTATCCATTTCATCATTTGAGAATCTTATTTTACTCATAATTAATTCACCTCATAAAATTATTGTACAAAAAAAGAACCTATATAGATAGACTCTCTTTTATACGTGTCTATCTTATAGGTTCCATTTTAGTAATATCACTTCTTTTATTATTATATAAGTATTTAGATGTATAAAAATAATTAAGTAGTATTTTTAAATGAAAATTAGTCTAGGGATTTAGGAAAAGTCTTCTGATAAGTTAGTATTTTACTTGTTAGAAGGCTTTTTATTATTATATGGTAAAAATAAATTTCGTTTAAAATATATTTACAAAAATTATTTTTACTGATATATTTTTATTATAAAATATATAAATAGATATACAAGGAGAAATTATGAAAAATATAAAGTCTGTTATGGATATAATTTTTGCTGAATATAATAATTTTTTTGAAGCTGAAAAAAAAATAGCTGATTATATAATAGATAATAAAGAGAATGTAATTGAAATGACGATTTCGGAGCTAGCAAATGCAGCTGGGTCTAGTGAGGCAACAGTAACAAGATTTTGTAAAAAGTGCAATATGAAAGGCTTTCATCATTTAAAATTAACATTAGCACAAGAAATGGTGGATTCTAAACAAGAAAAAATCACTATTTCAGGTAGCGTAAGTGAAGAAAATATTAAAGAGTCTCTTAATAATATTTTAGCTAATAAAGTTGAAGAATTAAAACAAACAATTTCTATGATTAATGAAAAAGAATTAAAAGAAATATTAGATATATTAAAAAAAGCCAGAATAGTCCAATTTGTAGCAGTTGGAAATACAATTCCCATAGCGTTAGATGGCTGCTATAAATTAAATCAAATTGGAATTCCAGCAGTTACTAATACAATTTGGGAAACTCAAATTGCATATACATATAATTTATCAAAAGAAGATGTTGTTATAGTTATTTCTAATTCAGGAGCATCTAAGAGATTAATTGATGTTATAGAAATTGCTACAGAAAAGGAAGCTACTACAATTGCTATAACAAATAGCGATAATTCACCACTAGCAAAAATATGTAAGTATCATATTAGAACTTCCACTAGGGAGAAATTATTTTTATCTGAATATTATTTTTCAAGAATTTCAGCTATGACTGTAATAGAAATATTATATCTTTTCTTAACTGTAGGAAAAGAGGATGTTTATAGTAATATAAGCAGACATGCACAAGTTATTGCAGATGAAAAAGTATAACGGTTTATAAAATTGGTAAGGAGAGTGTGTGGTTTGAAGAAGAAATGTGCAAAAGAGGCTTTAAAATATATTAAGGAAGGATCTGTTATAGGACTTGGAGGTGGAGCTACTATAGCTTATCTTGTTTCTTATATTAAAGAAGCAGGGTTAGATGTATCAATTGTTACACCATCATTTCAAACAGAAAAACTTTGTATTGAAAATGGATTAAAGGTAGTAGCAACTTGGGCTATAGATTCAATTTCTGTAGCATTTGATGGGTGTGATGAAGTAGATGAAAATTTAACTGCTTTAAAAAGTGGTGGAGGAATCCATACAAAAGAAAAAATAATAGCAAATATGGCTGAGGATTATATATTACTTGTGGATGAAAGCAAAGTTGTTAAAAATTTAGAATTTAATCATTCAGTTGTTTTAGAAATAATACCTGAAAGCAAATCTGCAGTTGAAAAAGCAGTAAAAAAATTAGGGGGATATCCTAAATTAAGAACAAGTAATTCAAAAGATGGGATTACAATTAGTGATCATGGATTATTCCTTATGGATGTTAAATTTAATAAAGAAGATATTAAAGATATTTCTAAGCTAAATAATTCTCTAAAAAGAATAATAGGAGTTGTAGAGACTTCATTATTTTATAATATAGTAACAAAAGCATTAGTAGTTGGAGAAAATGGAGTAAAAATAATAGAAAGAAAAAGGGATGATATATAAAATGAAGGAAAAATTTAAAGTATTAAGTAATGGAATTAAAATGCCTTCTATTGGATTTGGAACATATAAATCTGGAAGTGATGAAGAAACTGCAAAAATTATAAAGTATGCACTGCAAACTGGATATAGACAAATTGATACAGCTTCTTTTTATGGAAATGAAGTTGGTATTGGAAATGGTATAAAAGAAAGTGGAGTAAATAGGGAAGAGATATTTTTAGTAACTAAGCTGTGGAATGATGATCATGGATATGATAATACAATTAGAGCATTTAATAAATCATTAGAAAGATTACAAGTTGATTATATTGATTTATATCTTATACATTGGCCAAATAAGTTAAATTTAGAAACTTGGAAAGCATTTGAGTATCTTTATAAAACAGGAAAGGTAAAATCAATTGGAGTTTGTAATTTTAAAATAGGTCATCTAGAAGAATTAAAGAAGAGTGCTGATATTATTCCAATGGTAAATCAAGTAGAAGTACATCCTCAAAGTTCTAAAAGTGATATGTTGAGTTACTGTGAAGAAAATAATATTCAGCTTGTTGCATGGAGTCCAATAATGAGGGGGAGATTATTTTCTAATGAATTAATAATAGGTTTATCTGAAAAATATAAAAAAACTATAGCTCAAATAATATTGAGATGGCATATTCAAAGAGGAGTAATCCCTATACCTAAGTCATCAAATGAGGAAAGAATAAAAGAAAATTTAGGAATTTTTGATTTTAAACTTTCTGTTGAAGATATGGATATTATTAATTCATTAAATGATGGAGATGATGTATCAGTAAGTGGAGTACCTGAAAATAGTACATATCTTGATTTTAAATAAATTATAAAAAAGTAATTTTAGTAGATAAGTTATAAATATTATAATTGCCTTATTAATAATTACTACAGTAACTTTGCAGGTTGCAATAGATTAACAGTAAATCAAGAAACCTTAGATCCTATTATAATAGGAGAAGTATCCGAAAATGCAGGAGAAGGTGTACATGCCTGTTAAATATGCAATGATAAATGAATATATTATTATTTATGATTAACAAATTAGCATTTATATTTAAAAAGTATAGGTGCTAATTTTTAATTTATAATTATTAAAATAATAAGTTTATATATTTATTACATATAATATTTAGAAAAAGTAAAAAAATAATGAGGTAATGCATGGATAATATTAATAAGATGTTAAATGCTATGAATGGTGAATGTAGTTCTATGAGCTGGACTACAGAAGATAATAAACATCTATGGGGGAGAAACTTTGATTTTAATTGTATTCCTGAAGAAAGTAAAATAATATATATTCCTAAAGATAAGATTTATTATGGATGCGGGACAAGAGTAGAAAATAACCTAGTTGAAAAAACAAAAACTGTATCAAAGTATGCAGCAGTTGGAACAGGAATAAGTATTATGCAATCTACACCAATTTTATATGAGGGAATCAATGAAAAAGGGGTAATGGGTGGGCAGTTAGCTTATCGTTGCTTTGCTAAATATAGTGATAAAAAAGATAAAGGTACAATAGCTATACAACCACCATTTCTTGTTACATATCTTTTAACAAGATGTAAAAGTGTAGATGAAGTTATTGATATGCTTGAAAATAAAATTACCTTAATTAATATACCTATACTTGGACAAGTACCATCAATTCATTGGATATTTTCAGATAAAACAGGTGAAGCTGTTATTATTGAGCCAGATGAAACAGGAGTAAGTATTTATCGTAATTCCATGGGAGTTATGACTAATAGTCCAAGCTATTTTTGGCATTGCTTGAATTTATTAAATTACTTTAATATTAGAAATTTAGATTATGATAATTTAGATATTAATGGAGAAAAGTTAAATAAGTGTTTTTCGGGAGATGGTGCAATTGGACTTCTAGGAGATTGTTTTTCTACATCAAGGTTTATACGATTATCATTTTTGAAAAAGTATGCTGTTAAAGGCATAGATGAAGAGGATGGTGTTAGTAATATTATTCATTTATTCAACAATGTTGCAGTGCCTCTTGGCTTAGTTGAATTAGTAGGGAAAAATAATATAATTGAGTATGGAGAATGTTTAGAACGGTATGAGTATACAATTTACACAGCTGTAATGTGTGCTGAATCACTTAGATTTTATTGGGTAACATATGAAAATCAAATAGTTCAATGTGTAGATTTAAATGATTTATTAGATGTTAACAATTATGTTGAATATGATCTTAATAGGACTCCAGATTTTAAGTATATTACTAAGGAGTAGCTTTGCTTCCATTCAGTAGGGCGTTCAACTAACAGTTTATTTCCAGTGACAAGCAGTAATTTGGTAATTAATTGGTCGTTGAATATGCTACTTATAGAATAATAATTAAAATCTAATATATGAAAGCAGTTACAATATTATGTGCATATTATAATTACAATACAATTTTGGAATATTTTTTTTAATAAATAATTATCTAGTGATTCTAATCATGATATAGAGAGGAGATAAATTTATAAATAGAGTTATATTATAAAAAATTATTAAATAAAATATATTTGAAACAATAAATAAGGGGTATCTATGGTCAAAAAAGTTTTCTTTGGTAATTATAAGGGAGGAGTTGGCAAAACAACAACAGTATTTGAGATAGGAGCATTATTAGCTGAGATGCATCAAAAAAAGGTATTGCTAGTTGATTTAGATCCTCAATGCTCATTAAGTAAAGTGTGCAGTAAAACAAGTGATATTAAGTTAGAAAATATCAATGTTGAAGAAACATTAAATTTTGCTATAGAGTTATACAGTGAGTATTTAAAGGAAGCTAGTAAGATTGAAATATTAGAGGGACAAGTTAAAACAAGATATTTATCTATAAATAATATGGTTAAACGTATAAACAAATATTCTAATAGTGGAGGAAGATTAGAATATATTCCAACAGTTTTAAATATAAAAAATAGTAGATTAAATGATATTGCAGAAAAAATGGCAAAGAATACAATCACTATACTTTCTATTTCGAAAATTATGGAAGATATATGTAAAGAAAATAACTATGATTATATACTTTTTGATTGTCCACCAAATAGTAACATAATAACACAAGGAGTGTATCTTTACAGTGATTATTATCTTATTCCTACAATTTTAGATGAGATTAGTTGTGATGGTGTTGCAGACTATATATCTGAAGTTCAGGGAACTTACTTAAAATATGTTTATGATAATAATATAGGTGGAATAACAATTAAAAAATACTTTGGTAAAAGACCAGAGTTGATAGGAGTTCTAATAACTATGTTAAAAACAAGTAGTACATCAATAAGTAATGAGGAATTATTAACGAATTTAGATTTAATTATTAGTAGAGTATTAGAAAATAATAAATCTCTAGTTACGGATTCCCAGTATGTTGCTACAAATAAAAAGCATATATTTGATGTTTCAATAAGGCATTTAAACAATAGATCAAATCCTCAGAATTATGGAGTACCAATTACCGTTAATAATGGAGATATTCACTCAGAATATAAGGAAATAGCAAATATATTAAATAAAATTATATAGGTGAAATATGAAAAAGAAGGATTTAGAAATAATTCAATATATATTCAATCAATATATAGATTTATATGATAAAAAGGATATGTTTAATAGTAAATATTTTAAGTTTAAAAAAGAAGATGCATTATATGTACTAAATAATATAGATAAAGATATAGAAGCTAATGATAATATAAAAAAAACTAAGGAGAAAAAAACAGTAGAGTTATCTGATAATATCGCTAGTATAAAAACAGAAGAAGAAGTTGAAAAATATTATTTAACCAATTTAATATATAAACATGATGATGAAAATAGTAAGAAAAAGATATTAAAGCATATTTCAGTAGCAGAGATAAAATACTTATATAAAATACTTTATAAAACTGAATGTAAAGGTAGAGCAAATAAAGTTAAGATATTAGAAGGAATTGAAAAGTATTTTGAAAATAAAAATAGGGCTTTATACTTAAAGGGGTTGTAACTTTAAATAAACTATTGCTATTTCAATATAATAGCAATAATTTATTGTATTTAGAATACCACAGGTTCGACCTGTGGTTCCGGAAAGCTTCTAGCGGTGAGTAGAAATAAAAAAACCTCCGTTGTAAAATTATAGTAGGTTTGCCGACCACAACTATAATACAAGGAGGTATCCAATATGGATAATAGTAGTTTAG
>NZ_JADPEL010000083.1 GCF_015667795.1 Clostridium sp. D53t1_180928_C8 | reverse complement strand
GAAATATATGATAAAACCAATTATGAAAGATGTATTATTTTTAGCACAAAAATCAGAAAATGCAACTAAAAATGATATTAACGTAATTGAAGATTTAATTGATACTCTAAGAGAAAATATAGATAATTGTGTTGGTATGGCAGCAAATATGATAGGAATTAAAAAACGTATTATAGTTTTTTGTGTAGGCGATATTATAGTTCCTATGGTTAATCCTGTTATAAAAAAGAAAAACAATATGTATGAAACAGAAGAGTGTTGTTTATCTTTAACTGGTTTTAGAAAAACTAATAGATATGAAACTATAGAAGTAGAATATCTTGATAGAGATTTTAAAGAACAAAAGGGTACATTTACAGGATTTGTAGCACAAATTATACAGCATGAAATTGATCATTGTAATGGAGTAATAATTTAGTAATTATGAAATGTTAATAGATTTATATAACAGACAAGTTAATAAAATATAAATAATTAGAATATACATAATATTATTTCACTATTGGTAAGGAGAAAAAATGATATTATGTATGATGAGTTTTTATTAAATAATAAAGAATTCAGAAGCTTTTGCATTTATAGATTAATATTTGGAATTAGTTACAGCCTTATGATACCTATTTTACCATTATTTTTTAAATATAATGGAATGAGTACAGTTACAATAGGAATAGTAATTTCATTATATGGTGTAAGCAAAACAATAATTCAAATACCATTTGGAGTTATTTCCAATAACATAGGTGACAAACTAACATTAAAGTTAAGCTTACTATTAATGACTTTTATTCCTATTGGATATATATTAGCTAATACATCCTTTAATTACGGAACTTTATATATTTTTCAAGGAGCAATATTAGGAATTGCTGCACCTGCCACGTACTCTATATTATCTAGAACATTAGATTCAAATAGAAGAGGAGAATGTACTGGTTTGGCTTCAGCTGTTTTTACATTGGGAGGTGGAATTGGTGCAGCAATTTCAGGTTTAATACTAGAAAAGTACACTAGCTTTAATTTAGTTTTTTATACTGCGTCAATAGGAATATTTTTTAGCTTATTATATGTAATGATTAGAATAAAAAAAGCAAAATCACCAAAATTAAAACAGCAAAATAATCATAATATAAAAGATATTTTATATGAAATAAAAAGCAGAAACTTAACATATAAAATTATTATTTTAGGAGCAAGTGCATTTTTAGGAGATTATATTTATTCATGTGTAATTGCATTAATTCATTTTTATGGACAAGAAGTTTTAGGTGTATCAACCATTTATACCTCAGGAATTATATCAGCTTATTTATTGGTTTTTGGTTTGGCGGCTCCAATTGCAGGATGGGTTAGTGATAAAATAGGTCATAGAAAGCAATTTTTATTATCATTTTCCATAATGAATTTAACATTGTTAGGTTTAATTTTAACGAGAAATGTTTTTATATTTACAGTAATTATAGTTATATATTTTTTAGGAGCTACTTTTTTAAATGCAGTAGTTCAAAGTGCCCTTTCGGAATTTGGTGAATTTTCTAATATAAAAGGTTTTGTTTTTGGCTTTGTAGGAGCTTCAGAATCTTTAGGATATGCTATAGGGCCTTTAATATCTTCTTATATTTATAATTTTAATAAGAATTATTTGTTTATAGGTTTGTTAATTGTATCTTTTTTAGTAACACTAACATATATGTTTTTTCACAAAAAATCTATTAATAATACAAGAATATAACTTATTGTAATAAATACTAAATATAAGTTTGTTATCAGTATAAAGAATAGTGTAATATTTTTTAAATAAATTTTTTAATATATAGATTTCCTAAATTTTTATTTTAGGAAATTTTTTTATGTTTTTATGAGGATTATATAAAGAATAAATATTTAGGTGGGGGGATAAGTATTAAAGAGTTAATAAATATATATGTAGAAAGATATGATTTCTTTTTGAAATTAACATTTCAGCATCTAGCTATATCAGGAATATCTATAGTTATTGCAACAATTTTAGGTGGAATATTAGGAATTATTATAAGTGAATATAAGAAAAGTTCCAAAATTGTTTTAGGAATAGTAAACTTTCTTTATACAATACCTTCTATATCTTTTCTAGGATTCTTAATACCTTTTTCGGGTATAGGCAATACTACTGCAATAATAGCTTTAACTATATATGCTTTATTACCAATGATAAGAAATACATATGCTGGAATGGAAAACATAGATCAATCAATTATAGAATCTGCCCGTGGTATGGGAAGTACAGAATTTCAAATACTGTATAAAATTAAAATTCCACTGTCTACTACGGTAATTTTAGCAGGTTTTAAAAATATGGTAGTTATGACAATAGCTCTTGCTGGTATTGCATCATTTATAGGTGCAGGAGGATTAGGTGTTGCAGTATATAGAGGTATAACAACTAATAATTCAACTTTAACAATTGCAGGTAGCTTATTAATAGCATTATTGGCTTTATTATTAGATTTTATTATTAGTGTTATTGAGAAAAAGATAATAAAAATTTGGAGGTTGAGTTAATGAGAAGGATTAAAAGATCCTTAGTATTTATGCTAAGTATAATATTATGTATTGCAATATCAGGATGTTCTAATAAAAATGATACTATTAAAATAGCAACAAAACCAATGACAGAACAATTTATATTAGGAGAAATGCTTAAGCTATTAATTGAAGAAAATACTGACTTAAAAGTAGAAATTACAAAAGGAATAGGCGGTGGAACTAGTAATATTCATTCTGCTATACTTAAGGGGGATTTTGACCTTTATCCAGAATATACAGGTACCGGGTGGAGTTTTGTATTAAAGGAAGAGGGCATTCCAGCTGATGAAACATTATATAATGACTTGCAAAGTAAATATAATAGCCAATATGATTTGAGTTGGATTGGATTATATGGATTTAACAATACTTATGGATTGGTTATTAGAAAAGATCTAGCAGAGCAATATAATATAAAAACATATTCAGACTTAGCTAAATATTCAAAGGATTTTACTTTTGGAGCTGAATATGATTTTTATGAAAGAGAAGATGGATTTGATGCTTTATGTAAAGAATATGGAATCAAGTTTAAAAAATCTGTTGATTTAGATATTGGCTTAAAATATGATGCTATAAATTCTAAACAAATAGATATTATGAATGTTTTTACTACAGATGGACAACTTTCTAATTCTAATGTTGTACTATTAGATGATGACAATGAATTTTATCAAACTTATTATTGTGGAACTATAGTAAGAAATGATACATTAAAGAAATATCCTGAACTTAAAGATGTATTAATGAAAATGAATAATATATTAACTGAAAGTGAAATGGCGGAGTTAAATTATAAAGTTGAAACTGAAAAAGAGGATGAGGTAAAAGTTGCTAAAGACTACCTAAAAGATAAAGGATTATTAAAATAACAATTAATAAGGAGGATAGCAATGGGGGAAAGAGGGCTTATAGAATTAAAAAATATAAGTAAAGTATATGGTGATAAGATAATATTAAATAATATCAATCTAAAAATTAATAAAGGTGAATTTGTAACTATAATAGGAAGCTCAGGATGTGGAAAAACTACATGTTTAAAATTAATTAATGGCTTAATAGCTCCAGATTATGGTCAAGTTTTCGTAAATAATACTGATATTTCTAAAGTAGATAAAATAACTTTAAGAAGAGGTATAGGTTATGTTATTCAAGAAATAGGCCTATTTCCACATATGAATATTAGAAAGAATATATCATATATACCTAATTTGATTAAAATGGAAAATAAAGAAAATATAAACAAAAAAGTAAGAGAGTTAGTAAAAGCTGTAGGTCTAAATGAAGATATGTTGGAAAGGTATCCAAGTGAGCTTTCAGGAGGACAAAGACAAAGAGTAGGAATTGCAAGAGCACTAGCAAGTAATGCAAAAATTTTACTTATGGATGAACCTTTCGGAGCTGTAGATGAAATAACTAGGAAGCTTTTACAAGATGAAATATTAAGAATATATAGAAAGTTTAACATGACAATTGTATTTATTACTCATGATATTAAAGAAGCATTAAGGCTAGGAACTAAGGTAGTTATAATGGATAAAGGGAAAATAGTTCAAATTGATACTCCAGAAGAAGTCACAAAAAGACCTAAGACAATTTTTGTTAAAAATTTAATTGGTGTATAATAATATATTTATATCAGTAATTATAAAAGGAATAAATAATTTTAATTATACAAATTTAAATATAGGTCATACTATAATAAAGTAAATAGTTTATTATATAATAAAATCAGATAACGGATGTGATATATAATGGATAACATAGAAAAAGATAATATTTTTAAATGCTATACTTTAGATTACTTAGGAAAATATCGTTTTTATGAAGAAGGAGAGTTTATAGATGTAGTTAAAGATGGAGAATATATTTTAGAGAATCTGAAAGAAAGTAATAGATTTGATTATAATAATGCGTCCTATACATTTACTAAGTTTGGAAATATATCAGAAGGTATAACTGAAAATAATGTTAATTTAGAAATAGAAAAGAATAATATTAACGTAAAGATTAATGGAGAAACAACTCATTTAGACTTAATATATAAAATGGAGATAAAGGAACTTGAAGATCATTATAGAGTTGCAACGAGGATAAGCGAAAAAGGTGGAAACGTATCTACATTATTATATATAAATTTGAAAGATAAAGATTCTTGTTTAAGTGCCTTAGAAGAAGTAAGAGATTACCAAGAAGAATTAAAGAATACATCAAAATGATTATATGTAAACTTAATATTTAATTTAATAAGCAAATTAATATATCTAATATTATTTTAGTTATATTAATTTGCTTATATTATTTTAAAGCCTTTTATACAATTATGTACGATTTTTATAAAAATATAATGAATTTTTATAGAAATAATCATTAATACTGTATAAAATTATAAATGTTGAAGTATCTATAAAGTAATTTTTATAGTTTTTTGATTATATTACGAAAGTAAAGGGGGCGGTAGAGTATGACCATGAGAGAAAGAACAGCTAAGAGAAATAGAAAAATAATACAAGAATATTTAGCTGAATAAGCTAATTTATGATAATACTTTAATAATATAAAAACTATGAGGTAGAGATATGGGAAAATACAAAGTGATTGTTATGGATGTAGATGGCACATTAGTTAATAGTGAAAAGAAAATAACATTAAATACTAAAAAAGCTTTAATTCAGGCTCAAAAACAAGGAGTAATTCTTATTCTAGCATCTGGAAGACCTACATCAGGGCTAATAGACCTTACTAAGGAATTAGAGATGGATAAATATAATGGACTTATAGTTTCATTTAATGGCTCTAAAATAATTGATTGTACAACAAATGAAGTTTTATTTAATGAAACAATGTCAGTTGAAGAAGGACAAGCTGTACTTAATCATATGAAAAAATTTAATGTAATACCTATGATTGATAAAGATAAATACATGTATGTTAATGATGTTTTTAATAATGAAATTGAAGTTGATGGAAAAGCTTTTAATGTCATTCAATATGAAGCTCGCGGTGGTAAATTTAAGTTATGTGAAAAGGAAGATTTAGCTGATTTTGCGGATTATCCACTAAATAAGATATTAACTGCTGCAAGTCCGAAGTATTTAGAAAAATATCATAAGGAAATGATGGAGCCCTTTAAAAATTCTTTAAGTTGTATGTTTACAGCTCCATTCTATTTTGAATTTACGGCTAAGGGAATTGATAAAGCAAAAGCTTTAGATACTGTTCTTAGAAAATTAGGATATAATAAGGATGAAATAATAGCTTTTGGAGATGGTCATAATGATAGCTCAATGGTTAAATATGCAGGGTTAGGTATTGCTATGGATAATGCTGTTAAAGAATTAAAGGACATAGCAGACTATATTACATTATCAAATGATGAAGATGGAATTGCTCATGCTATAGATAAGTTTGTTAATACAGAAGTGTTAGTATAATAATAATTACATAAAGTAGGGATAGATACATCCCTACTTTTTTATATAAAACTTTCTATATTCTGTTGGTGTAATTCCAAGTGTTTTTCTAAAAACCTCAGTAAAATAACTTGAGCTATTAAATCCACATTCAAGAGCTATTTCAGTAATTGAATTTGAAGTACTATGAAGTAATTTAATACTTTTATCTAACCTATATTCCATAAGGTAAGATATAGGGCTTTTATTTAATATAGAGTGAAAAATTTTACAACAATTACTTCTACATACATTTCCAGAGGCCGATATTTCTTCTAATGTAACTTTATTTTTATAGTTTTTTTGGATATAACCAACCATATTATGCAATATATCTAAATTTTTATTATAGAATGTTTCTTGGTGTAATCTATCATTTTTTACGTTCTCATAAAGATTATAACAAATAAGGTAAAATTTATTCATTACTTGAAGCTCAAATCCTTCCTTTTCTTCATTACAAAGTTTATAAATATTTTTTAAATTTTCAATCAAATCTTTTTGCCAGCTAATAGTTGGATCGAATATAAAAAATGGATGAGATGTATCTGAACATATAGGATTTATATATGTATCTCTTATATATTCTATTCCTGCAAAAAATAGTGGGTTTAATACTATACAAATAAAAATACAATCAGTTTTATCAGAAGAATAACCATAATGCATATTTCCTGAATTAATAAATATGGCCTGGCCTTCCTTCAAAAAATAATGTTTTCCATTTATGGAATAGTTCATTTTACCACTTAAAATTATAGTAAATTCAAAATCATGATGCCAATGATTTGTAGCAGACATGTTAAGGTAGTCTGATAATTGAGCCTTTTTTGCTCTTATTGGAAATTTGTCAAAGTTATATGAAACAATCTCAGAGCAATCAGATAATAAATTTAGTTCAATCATTTTATTCTCCTTATAATAATAAATATACTATTGTTATAAAAAAATAGCATATATTTATATTTAATATCTATTATATAGAATATTATTATAATGTAAAGCGTTGAAGATGAAGAATACTGTGTATACTAATTTAAAACATAAGAACTTTAGAAAGGGAGATAAAAATGAATATTTTAAAATGTAAAAAAGCAATTAAAGTAAACATATATAATTTAAATATTATATTAAGACAACATAAATCATTTAATAAATATTTACAACAAATTATAATATATGGATAAAAGATTAAATGAGAAAAATATATTTTATAGAAAGTTAGTTACATTAGTATTTCCGATAGCTTTTCAGAATTTTATGATGGCAGCAGTAAGTGCTTCAGATGCATTGATGTTGGGAATGATAAATCAGGATTATTTATCATCTGTTTCATTAGCCTCACAAGTACAATTTATGTTAAGTCTTTTTTTAGCAGCATTAACAATAGGAACTACCATTTTGGTAGCTCAATATTGGGGTAAAAATGATATTATTACAATTGAAAAGATATTTTCAATTGTAATAAAAATTTCTTTTATAATATCCTTATGCTTTTTTGTATTAGCAACTTTTCATACCGAGGAAATTATGAAGTTTTTTACTACAGATTTATTATTAATAGAGAAAGGTAGTAAGTATCTTAATATTGTAGGAGTATCTTATTTATTTACTGGTATTTCACAAATATATTTATGTATTATGAAGAATTGTGGAGATGCAATAAAAAGTACTTTTATTAGTTCAGTTTCTATGATTTTAAATATTATATTAAATGGTATTTTTATATTTGGTTTTGGGAATATTCCATCATTTGAAATAGCTGGTGCTGCTATAGCAACAGTTATTTCAAAAGCTATTGAATTATTATGGGTAATTATGGAATCGTTAAGAAAAGATAAAATTAAACTAAGAAAAGATTATATAATTAGCAATAATAAAATATTAATGGAAGATTTTTTGAAATACACTCTTCCTGTATTAGGTAATGAATTAGTATGGGGAGTTGGATTCACAATGTATTCTGTAATTATGGGGAGACTTGGAAGTGATGCAGTAGCAGCTAATTCTATTGCTAATATAGTAAAAAATTTAATTGCTTGTGTTTGTATAGGTATAGGTGGTGCTAGCGCAATTATTGTTGGAAATGAATTAGGAAGAGGAAATTTAGATAAAGCTAAAAGATACGGTGATAGTTTATTTAAACTATCAATTATTGGTGGGATTATTTCAGGAATAACTTTAATATGCATTACTCCATTGATTTTAAAATGCTCAAATCTTAATTTTACAGCCGTAGGATATTTAAATGGAATGTTAATTATGTGTTCTTATTATTTGATTGGAAAATCAATTAATTCAACTATAATTGCAGGTATTTTTTGTGCAGGTGGAGATTCTAAATTTGGATTTAAATGCGATACAATAACAATGTGGGGAATAACTGTTCCTTTAGGGATTATTGCAGCTCTTTATCTTAAAATACCTATATTAGGAGTATATTTTATAATTAATTTAGATGAAATTATTAAGCTTCCTGCTGTCTATTATAATTATAAAAAATACAATTGGATTAAAGATATAACTCAAAAAATATAGTATATATAATAATACTTATAATTAGGATAATATAAATAATTAATATTAATTTTTACTAAATCTAAATAAATATATTTTGTATTAGTTTATATAGATGTATAAGCTTTAAAACACTAAATATTAATTAA
>NZ_JADPEL010000082.1 GCF_015667795.1 Clostridium sp. D53t1_180928_C8 | reverse complement strand
TATAGTTTTAATAATTATTAAGTGTTTTTTATTTAAAAAGTTATTTTTTGAAATTTTGATTATGAATATTTTAGTTACAGATATAGTAAGTTGTAAAGAACGAGAATAAATAAGGAGATGACTTTATGAATAAAGTTGAAAAAAACTATAATTTAGGCACTGATGAAGTTCAAAAGTGGGGAGATGAGTATTTTTTTAAACCAAGAGGTATAGCTTTTTTAGAGCCAGGTACAGTTTCTTTGGATAGTAAGGAAATGAGTGCATATAATATTGCAAAATCTTCTTATCAAATCTATCCAGAGGTATTTAATATAAAGTATATATCAGAAAAGGTTGGTATAGATTATGATGATGTTATTGCAAGATTAAGAAGGATGTATGATGAACATTTAATTATGTTTGTTATGAATCCTGCGACACAAGTGTATGGATGGGGTTTATATTATTGGATAGTAAAACTAAAAGATAATACTCCAAAGGAAAAGAAAGAAGCATTAGGAGATTGGTATCAAAATAAAGATGATATTTGTACAGGTTATGAATGTACTGGTGACTTTGACTTCTTTAATGGAAATCATATGAGAGTTCTAGATAATTTATTATCAGATGTAATAGGACCATGGAAAGATAATGATGAAGTTGAATATGTTCATCTTTGTCCAATAAGAAGAGATGTTAGAGAATCAAACGTTAACATGTGGGATGCTCCTAAAGATAATTATAGAAAATGCCTTTGGGGAAAAAATCAATTAGAGAAATTATCTCAAATTCAAGATAAAATAGATATAATAGATTTGAAAATAATAAATGAAATTAATAATACATCATCTATTGGAGATATGTTTAATTTTGATATGCTTTCAGAAGTATCAGGATTAGATGCTGAAGAAATGAAAAGGGATATTATTGATGTAGTCGATAACAAGAAAATAATAGTCCCTATGATTTATTTAAATTTCATGAAATTAGGATTAACAATGAAAACTTTTGTTATAAGGTTATTCCAAATAATACCATGTCAAAGAAAGGCTGAAATAGTTGATGAATTAGCTGATATTCCAGAGTTTAATAATGTATTTGAATTTACTGATTCTTTTTATGATATAGCAGTTACTTCTTATAATGAATTAACTGATATAGATAAAATTAGGGAATTATTAAATAGTTATGGTGAAATAGAGGAAATAAAAGAAGCTGATATTAACAGACAATTTAGAAGATGGGTATGCAGATTAGATGATAATAATGGATTCTGGGAAGAATGTGTTTTTACAGATGATTTCCTTCAAGATAGAACAAGAAAAGTAAGTAAGGAGGAGAAATAAATGATAGTACAAAAAGCTCGTGATTATGTTGTTGAAAATTTAAAATATGCATTAAATCCTAAGTCAATTGCTGTTGTAGGTGCAAGTAGATATAATACTAAAGTTGGATATAAAGTAATCGAAGGACTAAAATCATGGGGATATAAGGGCAAAATATATCCAGTAAACCCAAGGGCAGACTTTGTACATGGATTAAAAGCATATAAAACAATAAAAGATATACCAGATGAAATAGATTTAGTTTTTGTTGCAGTACCAGCACATTTAGTTAAAATGGTATTAAAGGATTCAGTAGAAAAAAAGGCTAAGATTGCGGTAATTGCAACTAGTGCCTTTAAAGAAATAGGAAGAGGAGAATTACAAAATGAATTAACTGAATATTGTAGAGAAAATAGGCTTCCTCTAATAGGGCCAAACTTAGTTGGAATGGGAAGTCCATATTTAAATTTTAATTGTGGATTTATACCTTATTTACCAATAAAGGGGCCAGTTGCAATGATATCTCAATCAGGAGCTAACCTTTTAGCTGCACTTGGTACATCTCATAAAGACCATTTTGGAATGAGTTTCTTTGTTGGTCTTGGTAATAAGGCTGATGTAGATTATTGTGAATTTATTAAATATGCAGGATTAGATGATAATACTAAATGTTTAGCAATTTATATTGAAGGATTAGATAGTAGAGAAGCATTTATTGATGCATGTAACAATGTTGTAGAAAGTAAACCTATTGTTACTATTAAAGTAGGTGGTTCAGAAATTGGGGTAAAGGCTGCATTTGCTCATACTGCATCAGAAAACGAAGGAACTACCGATAGTGATTATGATGAGGTTTTTGAAAAGGCTGGAGCTATAAGGGCTACAACATGGCAACAATTCTTAGATATATCCTTAGCATTAGGATTACAACCAGAGCTTAAGGGTGATAATCTTGTATTAATTACTAACGGTGGTGGAGCAGGTTTATTAAGCTGTGATCATTTTGAGAGAAATGGAATGCCACTTAGAGAATTAAAAGAAATATCACCTGGCCTTGGAGAAAGAATAAAGGCATATATGCCAATGTTTGGTTCACCATTAAATCCTGTTGATATATCAGGAACAGCATCACCAATACAATATGATGGTGCATTCAGACAAGCAATGAGAGATCCTAATGTTGATGGTATTTTAGGTGCAATTTGTCCAACTGCAGTAACTGATGTACCAGCAGTAACTGATGTGGTAATTAGAATTTATAATGAATATAAATCTTTAGGCAAACCTTTCGTAATGATATGCCAAGGTGGAAAGGAATGTCAAGAATCTATAATGAAATTGAGGGATCATGGTATTCCAGCTTATTCAACAGCAGAACAAGCTGTAAATGCTGTTATAGCTTTGAGAAAATATAGTAAAATCAAAGAAAAGTTTATTAATAAGAATAATAATAATTAGTAGTCTAAAATTACAGAATTAGTATTTAGCAAACGGGTAATTTGAAAGTAATTAATAATGGTTTATATATATTAATATAAAAGTAATAGCAGCTAGTATGACTAGTTGCTATTTTTATATTAATATTCTTTTAAAACTATGGATTTTTTATAAGTGATACGTAATATTCAAGAAAGTTTATTGTTGTTAATTTAAATGAATGATATAATTTACATAAAAGTAAAATAAAGGTGAAATATAATATTTTAGATAAGTAGGTGTACGAATGAAAGAAGAAATAGAAAAAGAAAAGATGAAAGTTAAAATTAAAAATATAATTTGGAATACAATTTATAAAAAAATAAAGTAATATTTATATTTATTTTTTTTGGAGCATTAGTAATAATAGGGTCTATTGGTATTTTCATGGTTAGTGGAAATAAAAAACAAAAGGTGGAAGTAATAGCTACGTCAACATTACAAAAGATAATAAGCGTAAATGAACTTTCTACATTTCAAGTAGTTTATAATGGTATTGCAGAAGTTTTGAATCAAAGAGATATAGATAAAGTAGATTATTATGTATCATATATGTCAAGAGTAAATGCTGGAATTGACTTTGGACAAGTAAAAATTGATGTAAATCATGATAATAAAATAATTACGGCTACTATACCTGAAATAAAAATTATGGATATAAATGTAGATATAACATCACTTGACTATTTCTTTTATAACAAAAAGGCTAACAATGAAACTGTATCACAAGAGGCATATAAGAGTTGTTTAGAGGATGTTAAAAAAGAAGTTTCTGAGAAAGAAGATATTTATGAATTAGCAGAAGAAAATGCAAAGAATATACTTAAAGCATTAATTAGTCCATTTGTGGAACAATTGGATTCAAATTATATATTAGAGATAAACTAGGAGGAATACTTTAATGAGAAAAATATATATATTATTACTGACTTTAGTAGTAATGGCTTCTTGTACTTCTTGTGGACAGATAAAAAATGGTATGGAACTTCAGATATCCCAAATGAAAGCTATTTGTGAGTTAGCGACAATAGAGTGTTATTATCATAATGTTGCAAAATATAAGGAAGAAGATGCAGAAGGAATACTTCTTTGGAAAAAGGATAAAGATTTTTGGATTGAGTATAGTGGACAAGTTAAAGTAGGTATAGATATGTCATTAGTAGATATAGTAGTAGATAATGATAAAGTAAAGATAACACTTCCAGAAGCAAAGGTTCTTAGTAGTAAAGTTGATGAAAAGACTCTTACAGAGGAGTCATATATTATAGCGAAAAATTCAGGGTCTATAGAAGCGGCAGACCAAACAGAAGCTTATAAAGTGGCACAAGAGAATATGCTCAAATCAGCATCAGAAGACTTGGCACTTTTAGAAAATGCACAACAAAGGGCTCAGATGTTGTTAAAAGAATATATAGAAAATATAGAAGAGGCTACCGGAAAAGAATATTCAATTGAATGGATATTTATCGATTCTAATGAAAATAGCTATAATAAAAATAGTGAGAATACTTGATTAGCTTCTAATAATAGTATACTAATGATTGCTAGTGGAAGGTATTGGCTAAGGAGTGTATTAAGATTAAAGGAAGAAATTCTAATTAGAATATAATCTAAATATAAAAAGAAACACACTAAGGAGATAAAAATGGATATAAAAGAAAAAATGCATAATACGGAATTGTATTTACCAGGAAATGAAGAATTAATGAAAGAGCAATTTGGTTATTTGGACAGACTATATGATTTTAATATGACACGTCCTACAGAATTAGAAAAGAGAGAAGCTATGTTAAAAGAAATGTTTGCTGAAATTGGTGAAGGATGTTATATTGAACCGCCACTTCATTCAAATTTTGGTGGGAAGCATGTTCATTTTGGAAAGAATGTTTATGCAAACTTTAATCTTACATTAGTAGATGATACACATATTTATGTAGGGGATTACACTATGTTTGGACCAAATGTAACTGTAGCTACAGCAGGACATCCTATATTGCCAGAGCTTAGAGAAAAAGCTTATCAATATAATGCTTCTGTTACTATAGGGAAAAATTGCTGGATTGGAGCTGGTGCAATTATTTTGCCAGGAATTACAATAGGAGATAACGTAGTAATTGGAGCTGGAAGTATTGTAACAAAAGATATTCCTTCTAATGTAGTTGCAGTAGGAAATCCATGTAAGGTTATTCGTGAGGTTAATGAGCATGATAAGAAATATTATTTTAAGAATCGTATGATTTCAAAGGAGCTTTTAGACTAAAAGTTTTCATTTAGGATATTATTTATGATATCATCTATTGATTTAAAAATTATAATAGAAAGGATGGTATTATAATTCATTAATAAAAAGGTGTTGTATAGAAATATTTATACAACACCTTTTTGTTAGTATATAGATTATATAAAATAAATTTATTATAATAGTTGTTTAATAGATTTAGTTAATATATATGAGTAGTAATTAGCTTTCACATATATTAGAATGATTTAGGTAAGTAATATTTGAGTATAAAACTATATTAGGAGAAATTAAAATGGACGAGTTAACAAAAGTTATTAATAAATTTAGAGAAAGCACAAATGAAGAAAATGCTATTGTAATGAAAGCATACTTAAAGGGACAATTTGAATTTTTAGGAATAAAAAGTCCAGAGAGAAAACAGTTGCAAAAAGAATTTTTAAGTAATATAAATAAAAAAGAGCCAATTAATAAAGTTTGGGTATTACAGTTATGGAATTATGAGCAAAGAGAATTTCAATATCTAGCAATTGATTATTTAATAAAGATGAAAAATAATTTGTTAGAAGAGCATATTGATTTAATTAAGATATTAATTGTAACTAAATCGTGGTGGGATACGGTAGATTTATTAGCATCACATTTAATAGGTGAATTATGCAAAAAGTATCCTAATCTTATAGATGAATATATATTAAGATGGGCAGTAAGTGAAGATATGTGGCTTAGAAGAACAGTTATACTTTATCAATTAAAATACAAGGAAAATGTAGATACAAAAATTTTAGAATACGCAATATGTGAAAATAAAAATGATAATGAATTTTTCATTAGAAAAGCAATTGGATGGTCTTTAAGAGAATATTCAAAGATTAATAGGGAGTGGGTAAAAGAGTTTTTGGAAAATAATAAATTAAGTCCTTTAAGTATTAGAGAAGCAAGTAAATACCTATAATTAATATTATAGAAAATAATAATTAAGATAAATATTTGTTGTATACTAAATTCTTTAGGAGATATAGTGTTAAATGTAATGGAAGAGATTTCTAATAAAAAGATAATGAGCTTATAATTGAAGAATAATTCAATAAAATATTTACAAAATAGTGTATAATAAAAGAGTTATTACATAATTTGGGGGTAAATATGAATACATATTATATGACGTTATTAATAGTTTGTCCATTAGTTTTTATTGCAGGCTTTATAGATTCTATAGCTGGTGGTGGGGGGATAATATCATTACCAGCTTATATTTTTGCAGGAATTCCTATTCAAATAGCACATGGAACAAATAAGTTTGCAAATTGTATTGGGACAAGTATTGCGGCAAGAAAATTTTTAAAATCAGGAAATGTTAACATAAAACCAGCTTTATTATCAGCATCTGGAGCTTTAATTGGATCAGCAATTGGAGCTCAATTAGTAGTTATATTAGAAGAGAAGGTATTGCAATATTGTTTAATTATTATTTTACCTATAGTTGCAGTATTTTTAATGTTTAATAAGGGGTTTGGTTCAGAAGAGAAAGTTAAAGATTTGCCGAAGCAAAGGTTATATCCATTAACATTTTTTATTGGTTTAATAATAGGTGCATATGATGGTTTCTTTGGACCAGGTACAGGGACATTTTTAGTATTGGCTTTTACTACAATATGTGGATTTAATATTATAACTGGATCAGGAAATGCTAAAATAGTAAATTTAGCATCAAACTTTGCAGCTCTTATTGTATATTTAGTTAATGGTAAGATATTTTTTGCAGTAGGGGTGCCAGCAGCTATTTGTTCAATATTAGGAAATTATATAGGTGCACACTTAGCTATAAAAAAAGGTGCAAAATTTATTAAAGTAATAATATTACTGGCAATTGTTTTGTTGTTTTTAAAAGTTATATTAGGATTGGTATATTAAATAGTAATAATATAGAGTTGATAAATCTCAAGGAGAGTTAAATCCTTGAGATTTATTATTTATGATAATATTTCTATTATTAATTTATATTTTTATTAATAAATAGAAAGGCTCGGATTTAAAAAAATTTTAAATAAGTATTGACTTAGAGTTTGCTCCAGGGAGTATTGTATAAATATAAATAAAACCTGTTCTAGTGGAAATAACGTTTTTTGCATTTATCAATTAGATATATATTTACTATTAGTATAATAATTTGAACTGTATACTAGTAAAACAAAGTAATAATATATAGGAATAAAACAACTAAAAATAATTATTATTTAAGATTAAAGGAGATTAACTATGTTATATGATTTTACGTATTACAACCCAACAAAAGTACATTTTGGAAAGGATTCTTTAAAGCATTTAAAAGGAGAACTTATTAATTATGGAGATACAATACTTTTAGCTTATGGAAAAAATTCAATTAAGAAAATTGGATTATATGATGAATTAAAGACTATATTAAATAAAAGTGGTAAAAAAGTAGTTGAATTATCTGGTGTTATGCCAAATCCAACTTATGAAAAAGTATTAGAAGGAGCAGCATTAGTTCGTGAAAATAATGTAGATCTTATTTTAGCAGTTGGTGGTGGTTCTGTTATAGATTGTGCAAAGGCAATTTCTGTTTCTGCATATTGTGAAGGAGATGCATTTAAAAAATATTGGATAAATTTTGAGCCTGTGGATAATAAAATTGTACCAGTTGCTTCAGTTTTAACAATGGTTGGTACTGGTTCAGAGATGAATGGAGGTTCTGTAATAACTAATGAAGAACTAAAAATCAAATCAGGAAGAGTTTATGGACCAGAAGTATATCCTAAATTTTCAATTTTAAATCCAGAATACACATTTACACTTCCTGAATATCAAATGGTAAGCGGAGTATTCGATATTATGTCTCACCTTATGGAACAGTATTTTTCAGGAAATGATAACAATACAACAGATTATGTAATTGAAGGGCTTCTTCGTTCAGTAATTGATAATTCAAGAGTAGCAAAAAAAAATCCAAAGAATTATGAAGCTAGAAGTAATATGATGTGGAGTGCAACACTTGCACTTAATACTATAGCAGGACTGTCAAAGGAGCAAGATTGGGAAGTTCATATGATAGAACATCAATTAGGTGCTTATACTGATTGTGCTCATGGTATGGGGCTAGCAGCAATATCAATTCCATATTATCGTTATATTTATTCTTATGGATTAGATAAATTTGTTAGGTTTGCAAAAGAAGTATGGCATGTATCAGAAGAAGGAAAGACAAAAGATGAAATTGCACAAGAAGGAATTGCATGTTTAGAATCATTTATTAAGGAGCTAGGTATAGTTACATCTATTAGTGAACTAGGAGCAACAAGAGAAATGTTACCTCTTATTGCGAATTCTACTGTATTAGGTGGAGGATATAAGAAGCTTACAGCAGAGGAAGTTTTATTAATTTTAGAAAGTTGTTTTTAGGAATTTTAATATTAAAGAAGCAAATTATTAAAGATATTAGTTATGATTTAGCAATTAATTAAAAGTTTATATATAAATGAAAAGTGAAGTTTCTTTTAAAGAAGGCTTCATTTTTCTTGTATTTAGAATACCACAGGTTCGACCTGTGGTTCCGGAAAGCTTCTAGCGGTGAGTAGAAATAAAAAAACCTCCGTTGTAAAATTATAGTAGGTTTGCCGACCACAACTATAATACAAGGAGGTATCCAATATGGATAATAGTAGTTTAG
>NZ_JADPEL010000081.1 GCF_015667795.1 Clostridium sp. D53t1_180928_C8 | reverse complement strand
GATGTTTTAGGATTTAATTACCTAAAATACACATTAATAGTAAAATGAAAGGAGCCCTAATTTGAAACTTAAATGTATAAAAAAATTTATGACAAATAATATTCTACTTATATCTATCTTATTAATTTTATTTATTTTTTCAACATATACTAATGAGTTCTCAAAACAAAATTATACACTTAATCATGAAAATATAATTACATATATTAAGGAAGCAATTGAAAAACAAAACCTTAGTACAGAAAAAATTGAAAAGATTAATCAGTATCTATCAAATAAGGACCATGATAGCGAATATTATTTTATAAATGGTTTTCTAGATTATATTAATAATAATTATAAAGAAGCTATCGAAAATTTAGATTTAGCTTCAAAAAACATTGCCCATTCAGACTTACCATTTATAAAAATTTATACTTACATATTATTAAATGAATCACTTCAAAAAGAAAATAAATATGATTCTTTAATAAAAAACTGTGAAACTGCATTAAATTACATATCTGAAAAAGATTTTTACAAAAATGATGTAACTTTAATATGGCGAACTATAAGTGTATTGCTAAATAATGAAAAACAAATACAAGAAAGTATTTCTCTATTAAACTCTTATTTAAATAACACAAATGGATTAACTGATGAAAGTATAGTTAGATTGACTGCTAATATTGGCCAGTTATACAGTTTAGTTTATAAGTATTCAGATTCTATGTATAATTATCTAGATGCTATAAATATTATAAATTCAACACCTTCCATGCCCAATAAAAATTATTATAAAACTAAATTACTAACAGCTATTGGAGATATTAATTTTATTTTAAATGAATATGAAAATGCTATCGACTATTATGATAAGTCCTTAAATATTACTTTATCTGATAAAAAAATAGATGCATTAACTAAAAGCTTTACCATAATTAACAAATGTCAAGCTTATATTGAATTATCAGAGTATAAAGCTGCTGCTGAATTGGTCACCGAATTAAATAATTTATATCCGTATATTTATCCAGGTGTTAAAGATGATATTGAAATACTTTATCATAATATACTTGCATTAACTAATACATATGAACATAATTTTGAAAAAGCAGAAGAACATCTTATAAATGCAAAAAAATTATTAGAAGAAGATACGGTTGAGTTTTCCTTAAATAAAGACATATTCATCAATTTAACTTATGCTCAATGGTATAAAGAACAAAAATTATATGATAAATCATTACCACTGTATAACGATTTATTAATACAATCCATTAATAAAGGATTAGGATTAGAAGACCAGATTTATAAACAAATCAGCGAAATATACAGAGATAAACAAGATTTAAACAACTATATTAAATATAATGAATTATATATTAATCAAATACATTTTAATACACAAATTTTTAAAAAAGATTATATAAAATACATGGTTAATTGGTATGAAAATAACTTATTAAAACAAAAATCACAAAACTATAAATTTAATATATTAATTATGCTTTTTACTTTAATTATATTATTGATTATAGTCTTAAGTAAAACTATATTAGTAAAAAAATTACGCAACTCAAACTTTACTGATTCTATGACAGGATTAAATAATAGGAAATATTTAGATTATTATATGATTAAAAACAAGAAAAACCTATTAAACAAACTAATTTCAGTTATTATTATTGATATTGATTATTTTAAAAAATATAATGATAACTATGGACATATCGAAGGCGATAAAATAATAAAAGAAGTTGCAAACGTCTTAAAGAGTAGTGTTAGAAAAAGTGATATTTCTATTAGATACGGTGGAGAAGAAATGGTATTAATTCTATCTGATATATCTCCTAATGATATTGAAGCTATTGCTCAAAAAATACAGACCAATCTTAAAAATAAGAATATAGAACACAAGTATTCTGAAATAAGTAATATCTTAACAATAAGCATTGGTGTATATACTACTAAATTTTCAAATCAAAATATATATAACTTAATAAATAAAGCTGATACGGCACTTTATAAAGCTAAGAAACAAGGCCGAAATAGATATGAATTATTATTTGATTAATAACACTCATAAAAAAACAATAATTGAATATCAACTTCTTATTTTTAATGTACAAAACTAAAAATTTAATTTTGCACATTATATTTAATCTAATAGTTTGGAGAGTACTAAGTTTATTTTTGCAAAACCCGTTCTACTCTCCCCGCTATTTTAATTCCATTATTTTATCTTTGCTCCACATTCACTACAGAACTTTGAATCATCTTTAATTAATGCACCACATTCAGTACAGAACTTCTTTTTCTTTTCTGTATTTTCAGAAATTCCAACCTTCGTTCCACATTTACTACAGAACTTTGAGTTTTCACCTAGGTCTTCACCACAATTTTTACAAACTTTTTTATTGATATTTGATGATGAAGTTGACTCCATATTTTTCTTCATTTCATTCATCATATTCATTCCCATTTGCATTCCCATACCAGCTTGAGCCATATTAGCCATACTACTATTAGGATTTTTCTCCATAGATTCCATCATGGCTACATTTTGATAATGACCTACATTGCCAACCATTCCATATGCAGCATTTTTATTAATCATATTTTGTACAGAATCAGGATAGCTAAAGTTTTCAATATTTAATGATGTTACAGTTAAACCTATCTTAATCATTTCCATATCTAAATCTGTTTTTATTCCTTTAGCTATTTCAAAAGAATTTGCTTGTAAGTTAAACATATCCTTTCCTTCTCTAACAATCCACTTCATTAAAAGCTGGTCAACTACAGCTAAAGCTCTTTGTTTAACATCATCTACTGTGAATTGACTCTTAATTCCTGCAATCTTATCAATTAAAACCATATGGTCACTTATTTTAACATTAAAGGAACCAAAAGCTCTTATTGGCATTCCTCCTGGCATTCCTGGAGCTTGAATATTTATTGGACTTTTAGTTCCCCATTTCACTAAAAATTCTTTAGTATTTATAAATAAAACTTCAGCCTTAAGTCCTGATTTAAATCCAAATTTAAATCCTTTAAGTGTTGATAAAAATGGTATTATTTCTGTTTCAATTTCGTAATTACCATCTTCAGTAAAAACTCCTTCAACCTTTCCATTATGCATAAATATAGCATCTTGACCTGGTCTTATAATAAGTCTGCTATTTTTCTTTATCTCATCATTTTTCCACTTCCAAAAAATAACGTCATTTCTCGTTTCATTCCATTCAATTACGTCTAATAATTGGTTACCAAATAAACCCATTATACTTCCTCCTGAAATTTATCACTTGTATTATTTATCAGCCTTTAATCTTGCTAATTCATCATCAATTGCACTATTGCTATTTCCCTTTAAAGCTGCTAACTCATCTTCTACTGAAGAATTTTTACTATCATATTTGCTCATTAAATCATCTAATCCATCACTTGGCTTAGAATTTAACTCAGCCATAGCATTAGCTTCATCTAGCATTCTGTTAGCCTTTTCTTCCATTCTGCTGAAGGAATCTAAGCTTGATTTAGAATTATTAACTGAAGAACCCATTTTATTTATTCTTTCTTGCATTTTTGCTGTAGCTACCTTTGCTTTAATAGTTGCTCTTCTTTCATTAAGTTCTTCTATTTGTAATGTTAATTTATTATACATTTGCTTCATTTTTTCTGAGTTAACCCTTGCTGCTTCATATTTAGTATTAAGAGCGGTTAATTTTTCTGTCAATGCTGCTTTCTTTGACAAGAATTGTCTTGCATCATCATCATTTCCTGCCTCTACAGCTCTCTTTGCATAATCTAACATTTTATTTACATCACTTTGACATTCATTAGCCTCTCTTTTAGCCCTTGTTTCTTCAGCCATAACAGATGCTGTCTCTGCTTTAACCTTATTTAAATCATCATTTAAATTTCTCATTAATTGATCTATCATTTTAATCGGATCTTCAGCCTTATCTAATAAGGCATTAATATTAGATGACATTATATCAGTAAATCTTTTTAATATAGACATTAGTACCCCTCCTAAAATCATTGTTTTTATTATATAACTATATTCTACCATTATTTAACTTAAAACAAAATGTATAAATTTTCTTATTAATAAATTTTAACTTTTATTAAAATAACTATCAACTTTTTCGCCTTTTGTTGGTTTAGTATATTCATTTTTCATTTCAATACATTTCTTTGGACAGCTTTCAACACAGTATCCGCATTGAATACACTTTAACCTATCTATTTCCCAATCATTACTTTCTCTATTAACAATTATAGCTCCTGTAGGACATTTTCTTGAACATAACCCACAATATACGCAATTTTCAATATTTACTTCTATATGACCTCTAGTTAACTCATAACTTTCCTTTTTTTCTTTTGGATATGATGTTGTTACACTTGGCGATAATAAATTTTTTATTATTGTTTTTGTAAATTTCATTACACTCATACCCTTAACCTCCTAACAAAATTAACGCTCAGTACAGCTTATACAAGGATCTATAGTTAGTATTAAAATAGGAACATCCGCTAAATCGCAACCTTGCAAAATTTTAAATAACGCTGGCATATTTGCAAAAGTTGGGGTTCTAACTCTCATTCTCTCTAAAAACTTAGTTCCATTTCCTTTAATATGATATATAACTTCACCTCTTGGCTGCTCAAGTCTTGTAAAATATTCTCCATTTGGATTTCCATTAACCTTTATACTTATTTCTCCATCTGGTATTCTGTCAATTACCTGTCTAATTATATTAATTGACTCAAAAATTTCTTTAAATCTTACTACACATCTGCTGTAAGAATCTCCTTTATTATCTATAATTGTTTTAAACTCTATACCCTTATATGCACTGTATCCTAAGTTCCTAGCATCATAATCTATTCCACTAGCTCTTGCCATAGGTCCTACGCAGCCTAATTCATAAGCCTCTTCTTTTGATAATATACCTACTCCCACAAGCCTTTTCTTTACAGATAAATCATCAAAAAATACTACCTCAATTTCTTTTAACTCTTTCTCAACTTCCTTTAATATATTTAATATTACCTTTTGTTTTTCTAAATTTATATCTTTTCTTACACCGCCAACCTTACATACTGAAAAAATAACTCTTCCGCCAGTTGTCATTTCAAATATATTAAGTACCTTTTCTCTAATTCTAAAGCACTGCATAAAAAGACTTTCAAATCCAAAGGCATCACTTAATAATCCAAGCCATAATACATGACTATGAATCCTTGATAATTCTGCCCATAATACCCTTAAGTATTCTGCTCTTTCTGGAATTTTAATATCCATAATCTTTTCAACAGCTTGACTATACCCCATTCCATGTATAAAGCTACATATACCACAAATTCTTTCTGCAACAAAAACATACTCTTGAAAATCCTTTTTTTCTACTAACTTTTCAAGTCCCCTATGAACAAATCCAATAGTTGGAATTACTTCTACAACTTTTTCATCCTCTAATACTAAATCAAGATGTATTGGCTCTGGAAGTACTGGATGCTGTGGACCAAATGGTATTATACTTCTATTACTCATTGTTTTTCTCCATCCTTTTTATCACTTATATTAATTTTATAAGGAGTTTTCTTTCCTAAATCATATAAATGTCCTTTAAAATCAATATCTATATTGCTTATATTAATCCCAAAGAGGTCCTTCATTTCATTTTCATATAAATATGCATATTTATATATACCACTTATACTAGGAATATCATCATTTATATCTACTTGTATTTTATAATTGGTAAAATCATAATTTTTTGCAAAAGAATAATTTAGAATATATCTTTCCTTTAAGCTAGTACAACATATCTGTATTAATCTATAACCCTTTCTTTTTACTTCATATGCTATAGTTATTAATTCCTTTAAATCTATTTCCTTATCTTCATATAGACTTTCCATCATCCTTTTACCTTCTCCCCATTACACTCTTTCATTGCCTTATACTTTTCTTCTAAAACCCCTACAGCTTTAATAATTCCATCTATTATAGACTCTGGCCTAGCTGCACATCCGGGTACATATACATCTACAGGCAAAATTTTATTTATTCCACCAATAATGTTATAGCAATCTTTAAAAATTCCTCCTGAACAAGCACAAATTCCAACTGCCATTACAGCCTTTGGATTTGCCATCTGATCATAAATTTGCTTTATTACTTCTGAATTTTTATCATTAACAGCTCCAGTTATTATTAAAATATCAGCATGCTTTGGATTTCCCGTATTAATAACCCCAAACCTTTCAGCATCATATAAAGGGCTTAAGGTTGCTAAAACCTCTATATCACATCCATTACAACTTGACCCATCATAATGTATTATCCAAGGTGACTTATTAAATGCTGTCATTTATTCTTCCCCCTCTCTAATTTATAATAAAGAAAGAATTACTATATTAGTAAATCCTATAGTTCCACTTATTATCCATGAACTTTCTAATAATTGCTGCCATTTAACTCTAGAGAAAGTATTGTCAATTAATATTTGTAAAAAATAAACTGCTAAGCACATAACTATTGCAAGTAATATACTTGATATATTATTATATCTAAAGAAAATATACACAAAGCCATATAACAACACGTTTTCATACCACTCTGCTATTTCTACTAATCCTAATGTTGGACCTGCAAATTCAGTTGTAACCCCTTTAACTATTTCTTGATGAGCATGATGTGATGAACTTAAGTCAAAAGGAGACTTTCTAAATTTAATTGTAAGGATGAATATAAATCCTATAAATACTCCTGGTAAATATACTATTGGTGGTAATTTTCCTGTAATTATTTCTCCAACATTAAATGTTCCCTTTGCTAAATAAAATCCTATTGAAGTTAATAAAATCATTGGTTCATATGCCATCATTTGCAAAAGTTCTCTTTCTGCACCTATTGTGCTATAAGGTGAATTTGTGGAGTATGCTCCTATTACTAAAAAAATACTAGTTAATGTAAATGCAAAGGTTACTAATAGGATATCTCCTCCGCTAAAGAAAATAACTCCTGTAAATATCATAAATATCAAATAGAAAACTAAGAAAAATTTTTCTGCTCTATTTACAACTGCAACTTCTTTTTTAAATAGCTTCTGTACATCATAAAAAGGTTGCACTATAGAAGGTCCTTTTCTACCTTGCATTTTTGCACTTATTTTTATATCTATTCCTTGAATTAATCCACCTAAAATAGGAGCAATAATTATATAAATTATACCTATAATCCATTTCATTACAAAACACCTCCTATTGTATAAGTAAAGAATCCAATAATTAAGATTAATGATATATAAATTCCTATTGGTAATAGCTTTTTCTCACCAAAAACATTTTCCATATACCAGCTAGATAAATACATATTCTTTTTCTCTCCATATGCACTGTAGAAATTTTTATCATCTCCACTATTAATTCCTGACATATATACAGGAACAATATTTTCCCCTCTGCTTGTAAAAAATCTCATTCCAAATGGTAAAATAATTATTACTCCTAGCATTATTGTTAATAATGTTTGATTTATATTAGAAATTAAATTAACCTCTGTAATATTAAACATTTCTGAAATAAATGGTATTATTAATACCTTTGAAACTATAGGATATAAAACACATAATGATATTGTAATAATAGCTTGTAAAATTAGTGCTTCCCATTCACACCTCTTAACTGTACACTTTTGACGTTCCCATTTATGCCTTATTGCTGTTAATTTACCAAGCCACTTTGTCCAATAAAATAATGTTGCTGCACTACCATAAGCTAATGCAAGAACTATTATTACATGTCTAGAATCAACAAAAGCTTTTAATGCAGCCCATTTTGATATTAGCATCCCAAATGGAGCTAAGAACATTCCTGCAATACCAATTGCCATCATTAATGCCATTTCTGGTAATCTTATTATTAATCCATGCATATCTTCAATATCTCTGCTGCCAATAATATGTTCCGTTGCCCCAACTGATAAAAACATAAGAGATTTAGATACAGAGTGAAAAATTAATAATAAAATAGCTGCCCAAATTGATTCATAAGTTCCTATTCCTGCACAAGCTACTATAAGTCCTAAGTTTGACATTGTTGAATATGCTAAAATCTTCTTTGCATCACTTTGGCTAATAGCTATAAGTGACATTACTAAAAATGTTAATCCTCCAACTAAAGTAACCATTTCTCCTGAAATATTTCCTGATAATACTGGAGATATTCTTATTAATAAATATACTCCTGCTTTAACCATAGTAGATGAATGTAATAATGCTGATGTTGGCGTTGGTGCTACCATTGCTCCTAAAAGCCATTTTGAAAAAGGTAATTGTGCTGCCTTTGACAATGCTGCAATTGCTATTAAAGAAATTGCCAATATTAAACTACTATTCATAGCTACAGTATTAGACAACGTTTTCAACTCATATATATTAAATTGTTTTATTAATATTGCAACTGCAATAGCAAAACATACTCCCCCTATAGAATTCATCAATAAAGATATAAATGAGTTATTAATTGCTTCTTTAGTTTGTGTATATCCAATAAGTAGAAATGAACAAAGTGTTGTTACCTCCCAAAAAAAATATATCCAAATTAAATCATTTGATAACACTATTCCAAACATTCCTGAAAAGAATATAAATATAGTTGCAAAGAATACTTTTCTTCTATCTTTTACTTCTTTCTTTAATCTATGAAAATCCTCCATATAAGATATTGCATAAATACATATGGAGCCACCAACTATAGCTATAATTAGTACCATTATAATTGATAACTTATCTATAAATATATGATAATCTAAAATAAGCTTTGTTTTATCACTACTTACCTCAATACACAACATTATAATCCATTGAACTAGTGATAATAATCCAATAAACATTTTCTTATATTTTGTACATAAAAATATAATGTACAAAGTCATTAGTGTTTCAATAAATAAAATTAAATAATTTACTCTTTGACTATTTATAAAGTAAAATTTATCTGGATTATTATAATACTGAAATGCAAATAGAATTGAATATACTCCTATTAAAAGAATAGAG
>NZ_JADPEL010000080.1 GCF_015667795.1 Clostridium sp. D53t1_180928_C8 | reverse complement strand
TATTTCTTTATATATATAAGTAGATATAAAGGTAGTTATTAATATAAAGAACATAATAATAACTAGCGTTAATTTAAATTTATTATTTTTTACCTTTGTATCTTCAAAAATTATTTTTTTACTATAGGTCATAATAATTCCCTTTCATTTAAATAATATGTATATTATACTTATTGTACAATATATTAACAATTAAGAAAAGGAGAGGAAATATGATGGAGATAGTTTTTAAAATAACTACAGATGATTATTTAGAATTATCTAAGTTAAAAAATAATGATATTAGTATTATAAAAAAAGCTAAAATTCGATATAAGCTATCAATAGCAATGCTAATAATAGCAATAACTTTATTTATGTTAAGTATAATAGAACCATTTTATATACCAGTATTGGTAGTAGGCACTATATTGTTAATTACTTGGATTTTATATAGCAATAATATATATGATGCAATTAGAGAGAAAACAATGAAAAATTTAGTAAATAATCAATTTTCTAAATCTGTAAAACAGATAAAATGTACTAAAATAACTTTACAAGAGGATGGAATAATTGAAGAAATTGAAGGAATGTATACTAAAATTCAGTGGAGTTTTGTAAATGATATTAATGTAACAGAAAATAATATATTCATTAACTTAATTTCAGGGCAAGTGGTGAATATTCCCAAAAGAGCATTTAAAAATGAAGAAGAGCAGGATATGGCTTTAAAGTATATAGATGAAAAGTTAGTTTAAATGATAATATTTCAAATACTAACTGGAGCAAAAGTTTAGAACTATTATTAAATGTAATTAATTATATGAAAAAGAAGAAATATGATATAGTGTTCTTAATTAAATTAGGAGAGGATATTATGGAGAAAAAGAAAAAGGATATTAAAATTACTATGGTGACTATTGGCATATATATAGTACTCTTGGTAGCAGGTTTTTTTGGTGGCATTTTATCTCGTAAAGTATTAGCGAGATCAAACATGCAATTTGGAGAAGCCTTAATTAGTATAATAATATATATTGGTATTTTTATAGTTATATTTGGATTACATATTATACTTCATGAAGCAGGGCATTTGATTTTTGGATTAATGTCAGGATATGAATTTATTTCTTTTAGAGTTGGAAGTTTGACTTTAGTAAAAGATGAAGGGAAATTTAAGTTTAAAAAGTTTAATATTAAAGGTACTGGTGGACAATGCTTAATGATGCCTAAAACTGATAATTATAAAGAAGTGAAATATGTACTATATAATTTAGGTGGAACATTAATGAATCTTATAATTACTATCGTAAGTTTAGTAATATTAATAGCATTTAATGTTAGTCCAATTATAAAATTTATATTAATTGCATCTATTACTGCAGGAGTGCTTTGTATTATAAGCAATGGAATTCCAATGAAGGTTAGCGGAATTGCTAATGATGGATATAATATAATATCCATTTCAAAAGATGATTTTATGAAATACTGCTTTTATATTCAGCTTAAAGTAAATGGACTTTTATCTAAAGGTATGAGAATTAAAGATATGCCTATTGAATGGTTTTATTTAAGGGAAGGAGCTGACTTAAATAATCCTTTAGTAACATCTTTAAAAATTATGGAAGGTAATTATTATTATGATAATTTAAACTTTGAAGAAGCACAAAGGTGTTATGAAGAAATATTAGAAAAAGCACCTAAAATTATGAAAATATATGAATATGAAATAAATTGTGAACTATTATTTTTTGAAATACTAAAAGGAAATATGGACAAGGTAAAAGAACTTTATACAGAAGAGTTACGTAATTATATAAAGGCAACATCATGTTATATTTCAAGAAAAAGACTTATGTATGCTTATAATTTAATAGTCTTAAAGGATAAGAAAAAGACAGAAAAGATATTAAAAGAAATTGAAAAAGTAAAGAAAACTTATCCTATAAAAGGAGATATTTTATCAGAAGAGGAAGTTATTAATTTTATAGGAGATACTAATAATATTGAAGTTGTATAATTCTAATTAATAAAATGTTTTATTATGAAAGGCGGAAATTAAATGACAAGAGAAGAAAAAATAAAAGCATTATATGAAGAAACCTATGAGAATGAAGCTTTAGAAGAGGTTTCTATTGAAGAAATGGAAGAAGAGTTAAAAGAATATTATTCAGCAGCAGGGTTTGATGTTGAAAATATAGATGAGTTATTAAGAAATCATGAAGAAAATCCTGAATTTATTAATTCTATAAATGAAAAAATAGAAAAAATACTTAGTAATAAATAGAGTAATAGCAAAAATATACTCATACTTATAAAAAATGTAGATAAGTTTGTGTAATAACAAATTTATCTACATTTTCAATTTAAAAGAAAGGTTGTAGCATTTGTTGGAACCTTTTTAGCATTTTACTCGGCATTTCCTAATATATCAAGACCAAATTGATCTAATTTTATATTGGCATCAATAACAGAATAATTATTATTTATAAAATAAATTATTAAACTATCACGTATATCTTTAGAATAAAGCTTATTGGATTTTGCAAGGGTAAGACATCTATTAGTTTCATCAATAGATAATTTGCAGGCTAGGCATAATTTTATTACATTATCTCTGCTAGGATTTTTTATACCATTTAATATTTGATAGCAATAAGTTCTACTAATGTCAGAATCAGAAATAAGAGTGCTTTTCTTAATTTTTTTACTAATTCTTAAACTATCTAAATATTTAGAAAAAGTTAAAGTTGGTATTGGTGAAAGTTTATTTTCGATATAATCATGAAGCTCCTTTTCAGAATTAATATTATTAATCATATCATCAAGTTCAGTTGTATTATTGTTATTATTATCTATCATTATAAAGTCAATCTCCACTAAATATAATTACTATCAACTAATGTTAATAATCAAAATTGAGTAATTTATATAATAATGATAAAATAAAAGTTGTTAAAAATCAATGTACTAAGGGGATAGGAACTATGGAAGAGATTAGCTTTGAAGATATAGAGTCAAAGTATAGTGAATTAGCTGAATTAAATAATTCAAAGAAAAGTACTGTTTATTTAGTTCAAAATGTATTAGACGGACGAATTTATATAAAAAAAGAGCTAAAAAATTATAATATTGATGTATATAGGCAAATAATTAAAATTAAAAATATGTTTATGGCAAGAATATATGAAATTTTCAAGTGTGAAGATTCTTTAATAGTAATTGAAGAATTTGTAAATGGACAGACACTACAAAGTATAGTAGATAATAAAGGTCCATTAAAAGAAGAAACTGCAATAAAATATATGATTAACTTATATTCGATTTTAGATGTTTTACATAATTTAAATCCAGCAGTTATACATAGAGATATAAAGCCTTCAAATATAATTATAGATAACAATGGAATATTAAAACTTATAGATTTTGATGTTTCAAGAGTTTATAAAGAAGAGGGAAATATGGATACTCATATACTTGGAACAAAGGGATATGCATCACCTGAACAGTTTGGATTTGATCAGACTGACTGTAGAAGTGATATTTATTCAATTGGAGTAATGTTAAATGTATTAACTACAGGAAAACATATAAAAGAAAAGTTAAATGAGGGAAAATTAAAAGAAATAATTGAAAAATGTACAAATATTTCACCTGATAATAGATATTTAAATGTTAAGGAATTGAAGTTAGTATTAGAAAATACTTTGAAAGAAAACATAACAGGTAATGTAAATAAAGAGTGCATAATAAATCCAATGAATAAAGAAACTAAGGGAAATAATAGTGACTTATTAAATTTAAAGAAGGAAGATAGTAATAATAGTCAGGAGTATAAATCTCCTTATGACAATTCAAATAAGCAATATAATTATTCAAAGAAATTAGATAGTGATTCAGTAAAAGCTGGTGAAAAAGAGAAAAATGCATTTAAAAAGATAATTTCTAAACTTAAGGAGCTTCCAGGATACAGAACTAAAAACCCATTAATAATACTGGTGGCATCTATGTGGTACTTTTTTTTGGGTATTTGGATTCTGCTGTAATTGGGGAACAGGCAATATGAGTTTGATACTTGAGGATGCAGTTATGGCTCCAATATTGTTTATTACTACCTTATTTAATGGGAATTATAAAAATATAAAAAGTAATCTTCCTTTAACTAAGCGTAATGACAGAGGTAGCAAAATAGTAGGAAATATATTATATAATTTTTTATTATTTGTAGTTTGTGGAGTTTTATTACAATTAGTTTAAAAATAATATAAATGTATGCTGACAGCATACCAATGACCTTCAAGAAATAATTAAAATAATATTATCAAGTATAGTTTAATATTATTTATTTTTTGGAGGTTTATTATTATGGAAAAGAAAGCAAAAAAGCCAATATGGAAGAAATGGTGGGTATGGGTACTTGCTGTTATTATAGTTGGAGCAATAGGTTCAGCTGGAGATGGTGATGATTCATCTAAAAGTGTAGCAGTTCAAGAGGAAAGTGTAGCTAATACAGAAAATAGTAGCAAGGATACATCAAATGTAGTTGAGACAAATGAAGAAAAAAAGGATATAAAAATTAAGGCTGGAACTTATAAAATAGGAACAGACTTACCAGCAGGAGAATATTTATTTTTTGCAAAGGGAATAGGATATATAGAAGTAACTTCAGATTCAACAGGATCTTTAGATAGCATTATTACTAATGATAATGTAAAAGGGCATAAATATATTACAGTTAATGATGGTGAATATTTAAAGATTAGAAGTGGAGAGTTTTATGCAGTAGCAGATGCACCTTCAGTAGTTCCTGAAGATGGAATATATAAAGATGGAACATATATTGTAGGGAAAGATATACCAGCAGGAGAATATAAGGTAACACTTACTTCATCTATAGGTATGGGATATATAGAAGTGTCTAGTGATAGTAGGGGGACTTTTGATTCAATAATAACTAATGATAATTTAATGGAAGATTCTTATATCACAGTTGAAGATGGACAATATTTAAAATTATCAGGAGCTGAAATTAATATAAATTAATGGTTATGAAAATAATAAAAAATGTGTGGGAATAGACTATAAGTTTAACTTAAAGTATTACAGGAAATCATATAAGATGGAATTGCATAGGGGTTTTATTAAAGGGGAAGTTTTATGAAATTTAATGAAGATGAAAATGTAAAAATACTAGAAGAGGTATTTTTAAAAAAGGAAGAAGAAGTAAAAGAATCAGAAGCAGAAATACTATTAGAAGAATATGAGAAGAATGAAACAGAGAAATTAGAGGGAGAAACTTCAGAATTTGAGTATGGAAAGTATATGGTTATAAGTGATAAAGCTATGGAAACTGAAGAAGTTTATGGTGTATTTGATTATGAAATTGATGCATTAAGAAGATATAGTGAAGTTAAGTTTAGAGGGAAAAAGAGAAATGTTTCTGTTATTAAGGCAGATATTGAGTATATATATTTGCAAGGGGTAAAATTTATTTTTACTTATGAAGAGATTTAAAATTATGAAAGAATTTGGTAATGTTTGGTGGAGTAAACTTAGAATTTTATTTATATAATGAATATGTGTAATTTACCCCTAAGGCAACTTCTTGCCTTAGGGGTAATTAATGTAGTATAGTTAAAAAATAAGTTTAAACTACGAAGGAAGTGATAGGATGGGTTCAATAAAATGCTCATTAAGAAAAGAAGTAAAAAATGACATAGCTAAATATATAGATACTGAATTTATTAATGAAGCAATTAAGGAAATTACCATATATATAAAAACAACTCATAAGGTAAATATTGATGATTCAGAGTTTAATGAAAATGATATACATTCGAAAGTTACATTAAATGATGGTGGGAAATTTAATGTTTATGATTATACATACGTTAAGGACTTTATATATGAATTATCTTGGGAGGGCTCATACGTTAAAGAGTTAGAAGAAGATAACTTTACTGAAGAAGATAAAGAAGTATATAAGTATATTCCAAAGGATATTGCTGCTGTTATCTATGAAAAAGTAGAGAAATCAATGGAGCAAAAAAAGGGAGATCTGTATAAAAAATTTAAAAAAAGATATACTGAAGACTTCTTATTTAACAGTGTTAGATGGTATAAGAGAAGTCGTGATGGAAAAATATATTATGATATGGACTTAGAAGAGTTAAGTCATGACAAAAAGATAAAACTAGAAGAAAAAATAAAAGCTGAAGTAGGAAATGGATTTAAGAGTAGATGGGGAAGTCCTGTTGCATCTAAAGTAGCTCCTTTAGAAGAAAAACTTTTATTAGATATATATGATAAAGGCTGTGACTTATTAGATATTGAAAATGAGTATTCTACAGAGGTTGTAGAGGCTGATAATAGCTATAATGAAAAGAACCTTATAAATCTTATGATAAAAAACTGTAGAGAAGCTGCAAGTTTAACAAAGGGGATAAATAGACTTAAAGTTAAGGTTGTTAATTCAATTGATGAAAGATTAGATAATCTTATTAATACAAATATTTATAAAACTAAAGAACATATGAATTTATACTTAGAAAATGCTAGAAATATGGTTTTTGGATATTATAAAAGTGTTAATCTTCCAGGCTTTAAAAGAAATCTTATAGGCAAAGAAGATAAGATAAACAAAATAATAGCAAGAATGGCTGTAGTTGAAAATATTCTTTATAAGAATTATTTAGAAGAAAACGAAAATTCACCATCTATTGATGATATGGAAGAAATTGAAGAATGTATTACTTGGATTTGTATAAAAGGTTTAGTATGGACATCAGAAAATATATATATTAGAAATAAAGCAAAAGATGATATTAAAGATATAATTTTAGACAATCCAGTAAATGAATATGAAGAAGCAAGAGCTATGAAAAGACACTTTATTCTTCATGTTGGTGAAACTAATACAGGAAAGACATATGCAAGTATAGAAAGATTAATGGAGGCAGAAAGTGGAGTATACTTAGCCCCTCTTAGATTATTAGCACTTGAAATTCAAGATAAGCTTAATTCACAAAATATAGCATGTTCTTTATTAACTGGAGAGGAAGAGGATATCCTTACTTATGCATACCATGTTTCATCTACCATTGAAAAGCTACAGCTTGGAACACCTTATGATATATGTGTTATAGATGAAGCTCAAATGATTGCTGATAAACAGAGAGGATGGGCTTGGACGAGAGCTATATTAGGGGTATTAGCTCCAGAAATTCATATATGTATGGCACCAGAAGCCTTGGATATAGTAATTAAGCTAATAAAGGACTGTAATGATACATATGAAGTAGTAAACCATACAAGAGATACAGAATTAGTATTTGAAGATGAGCCTTTTAATTTAAATAAAGATGTAAAAAAAGGTGATGCATTAGTTGTCTTTGGTAAAAAGAAAGCCCTTGCAGTTTCAGCACAGCTTCTTAATAATAATATAAAAACAAGTATAATTTATGGCTCACTTCCATATTCAACAAGAAAGAAGCAGTTTGAAAGATTTTTAGATGGTGAAACAGAAGTAATAGTTTGTACAGATGCTATAGGAATGGGTGTAAATCTACCTATAAAACGTATTGTATTTTTAGAAACAAGAAAATACGATGGAGTATCTTTAAGAAAGTTAAATGTTTCAGAAATAAAGCAAATAGCAGGAAGAGCTGGACGTAAAGGTATCTATGATAAGGGATATGTTACAGCAATGACTGATAGAAGCTTAATAAAGGAGGCTTTAACTGCAGAAACAAACAAAATTAAAAAGTGTTATATAGGAGTACCAGAATCTCTTTTAGATATAAATATAGATATTATAGACTCATTAAAAACATGGAGCACAATGTATGTAAAAGGGCATTATGAAAAAACAGATGTTACAAGAATAACTTATCTTTTAAATATATTAAAAAGACTTGGTATAAATGGAAGTAAGGAAGATCTTATGAAAATGGCAACAATTCCTTTTGAAGAAAATAATAAGGATGTTCAAAGGCTATGGGAAGAATATTGCATAATGTATAGTGCAGGTGCAGTAAACTTAAAGAAGCCATTGTTAAGGAAAAATGTAAGCTCAAAGAAGGAGCTTGATAATCTTGAAAGTTATTATAAGTCATTAGAATTAAATTATTCTTTTGGAAAGAACTTTAATATGATGATAAATAATAGATATATATCTTTAGAAAAGGAAGATACAGCAAATAAGATAAATGAGCTGCTTTTAACTAAGCTTCTTGATCATGAAAGAGTTTGTAGTATTTGTGGTAAAAAATTAGCTTGGGATTATGCTAGTGATAAATGTAGAGTTTGTAGAGAAATGATACATGGAATTAAGAGTGAAAGATATAAAAAGCCAATATTTAGAGGTCGTAGAGATAGAAGAGGAAAAAGATATTAAAATTAAGTGAAAAACAGTTGCAAAATTTTTTGCAACTGTTTTTATTATTTAGAAATATCAGATAAAAGTTTAATTGTAGCATCTGCAGCTATGTTTATTTGTTCATTAGCAGATATTTCAGCAGGGTTGTCTCCAGATTGTTCTCCGTAGCTACCAAATTGAGCGTGATTTCCACCAGGTATCTCAACAAAGGTTGTAGAAGTAGGTAAAAGATCTTTTGAATCTGCAATCTTTTCTAAGTCTGCAACACCATCATCAGAACCATAAATTGAAGTAACCTCTATATCAGAGTCTTTAAGTTCATCACCTTGAGGGTATGAAGCGTAGAAAATAACACCATCAATATTATCATTTTCACTAGCATACTTAGCAGCCATTACACCACCTAATGAATGTCCACCAATAGCCCAGTTTTTGATATTAGGGAACTTTGATATTACTTCATCGGCAGCATCAGAGTCAAAAATAGCAAAATTAAGTGGCATAGGAGTTATTATAACTTCATAACCAGCTTGAGCAATTTTATTAGCAAGGAGTGCGTAGCTTTCAGGTTCTACTTTAGCCCCAGGATATATTATTAATCCTGTTGTTGCTTCTGTGTTTTCAGGAGTAAAGGTTATAAAATTATTTTCAGTAACATCTACAGATGTAGAATCTTCTAAACTAGCTATAGCTTCAGTACTTGGACCATAAGAAGTCATAAAAAATGAAGCCATAAATATAAGTATAGCAACTATTAAGCCTAATATTATAAAAGAAACAGTTTTTAGTGTTCTATTTTTCATTTTATTTTCACCTCAAATTTTTTATCAAAGAGTATAATATGCTTTTAAGTTTATAATGTCAATAGAGTGTAAATTAATAAAAAGTAAAGAAGTAATATTATGTATTTATGCTAATTCAACACATTCTATATATTTAATAAAGGAGTTTA
>NZ_JADPEL010000007.1 GCF_015667795.1 Clostridium sp. D53t1_180928_C8 | reverse complement strand
ATCTCATTTTAAAATTGAAAAATATAACATTTTATTAGTTATACTTAAAATTTAAACATAACTAATAAACCATTATTAATATTAAATAATGGACAATCATAAAAAAATAATTTATAAAAATTCAATAACTTTAACTTTTCTTAGAAACCTACTATATTAATAATATTTTTGATTTTATATTTTTCCAAGAAATATATGTATTTATTTCAGCTTTCATCAATGACTTATTTTTTGTTTTTTCAATTAAAGATAAATCATTTCTATCTTCAAAATTATTCTTATACTCAAATAATCGCAAGCTTAAGTAATGATCTAAATATTTAGTAGCTACACCTCTAAATTTACTAAGCCAACTTACAGCCTTAATTGAATATTTTATATCAATAGCCTTCTCTTCAATCTTATTAATTTTTACCTTGTTTATTTCATTAAATGCTTTAGCAAATATTTTAAGCCTTCCATCAATTAATCCAACAACATATGCCTTCTTATCCAATCTTGGAATAATATTATCTCTAATTTCATAAAAACCTAAAAAGTTTCTTGCTGCAAAAATAGGTATTATATCCAGATAGTTATTTACTGCATTTATAACTACAATATTATCTCTTTCTTTCTTATAAACTTCTCTTGATCCCTTAAAATTTTCACGAACTACCATTTTAGTTAATTCTACATGAGAAGTTATTTTATCAATATAATTTTTACTTTTTATATCATATAAAAAGCGATGTCTCCAGAAAAATGCTGTTACAATGCTAATATTTAATTTAGTAGCACACTCTCTTATAGTAAGTCCCTTATTTAAAAGCTCAAAATATTCTTCATACTTATCTTTAAATTTCTTAGAATATCTAAATTGATTATAAAATTCACTAGTAAAAGTTCTTCCACAGCTCTCGTCCTTGCATTTATATCTCTGATTTTTTTTATAAATTCCATATTTAATAATATTTTCACTTTCACAGTATGGACATTTATCTATGATATTGACTTTAGAATTATTATTTTTCCAAATTCTAAAGTCAATATCATTTAATATTTTTTCACTTGAATCTTTTATTAATATATCATAAACGTTATTCATATTATCACCACTTGCAATTATTAACAAATGAAAATACTTTTAAACATTTAATTATATTATCTTTTTTTAAATTTATTTTTAATTTATTTCTACTTAACTTTTCACTATTTCTTTATTATTCTTATTTTCTGAAATATAAACTCCAAAAATAATTAATAACCCTCCAATTACTGAAATTAATTTTATTGGTTCATCTAACATTATTGCAGAAGATATCATTGTTATTAAAGGAATTAAATATATAAAATTATTAGATTTAATAGCTCCAATTTTTAGTATTACTTTATTCCACAATACAAAACATATAGAAGACGCTAATATTCCTAAAAATAATATATTAAAAATTATACTTTTATCAAATAATATCTCATTATTCCATTTAAAATCCGTGACGAATAACACTGGTATCATAGTTAATATAGAATAAAAGAAAACTTTTCTAGTAATATATATACCGCTATATTTTGCTCCAATTGCTTTAATTATTAAACTATAAATCGCCCAAGATAATGCTGCTAATATTGCTAAAAAATCTCCTATTGGATTTAGCTTTAGTATAAATTTCCCATTAAACATTACTAAGAATACACCTAAAAATGCCACTAATGCACCTAAATACCATCCACTATTAACCTTTTCTTCCTTCATAAATAAATATGCTGTAATTGCCGTAAGTAATGGTGCTGCAGCAACTAATAATCCTACATTTGATGCTAGTGAAAACTTCAAAGCATAATTCTCTGCTAAAAAATAAATTGTTCCCCCAAATAAACCAGACCCTAAAAATAAAAGTTCTTCTTTTAAGCCACTACTTTTATGTATTTTAGGATAAACTATTATCAATGTTATATATGCTATAACATATCTATAGAACATTATTTCTATAGGACTTAAACTTTTAAGTAATACTTTTGTAGATATAAATGTTATACTCCATATAAAAACCACAAAAACTGCTATAAAATAATATAACGTATTTTTCTTCATATATAATTCTCCCCCTTTATTATTTAACTTCTATTTGATGCATATAATGGATTTGCAACCCTAACAAGATCTCCATACTCTAATTTAAGATTTTCAAATGCGCTTAATACATTCTGGGGAATATCAACATGTGCAATATATCCTGTTCCATTTGGGCCATATCCATTTTCATCATCATATAATCTTGGTATTTCTCCCATAAGTAGCGATATATATCTTTCCATATCCCACATTCCTAAAACATCTTCTTTATCAAATACTAATTTGCTATTTTTCACTATAATCTTAACCTTGTAAGCTGCATAATTAATTATATTTATATTATTATCATACTTTCTAAACACAGCATCCATCCTATGTTGCATAGTAGAATCTTGAATAATTATAGCATTATCTGATTTAATTTTATTTTGCTTTAACAACTCTAGAACATATGTGACATTATTACCACAGTTAGTAGATTTATTTTCTAAATAATAATTTTTTATATTATATTTTAAATTTAAATATTCTCCCATTAAAACAGCTTCTGTTTTATTTTCTGTTTTAATTTCAGGACATTCTTTTTTTATAAATTTTCTTAAACTTTCTGTAGTATGTCCTTCCCCACCTACAAGTATAAGTTTTTTTGCAAGCCCATCTAACATTGCATTTGCAGCAACATTACAGCCTTCTAATATAGTTCCTCCAAATAAAATCAAAACATCAGCCTCTGATATGCCATAACTCTTAATTAACTCTTGTTTTGATAATTTATTTATATCTCTTTTTCCACAAAAATCTGCTAACAAATTAATATTATTAGCAATATCATTTAACCCCATTTTTTTCTCTCCTTATTCAAGTTGTCTTTAATAAAGATATTTTTATAAATTATAAATAATAGCACCTACTAAGATTATTAACCTTAGTAAGTGCTATTTTCTTATAAATAAAAAAATAATTATTAAAGCGTACTTTTTTATATCTTACTTATATTAAATATAAAGCTAATAACTTAATTGTATTTTCAAGTGCATTTACATGCGTTCTTTCCATACCATGTGATGCATGAACTCCTGGTCCAATAAGCGCTCCCCTTATATCATTTCCTGCCCTTAATGCAGCACTTACATCTGATCCATACATTGGATAAATATCTACAGCATAACCTAATTTATTATCCTTAGCTAAATTAATTAGCTCTGTAGTCATATTATAGTCATAAGGTCCGCTAGAGTCCTTAGCACAAATTGATACATCATACTCTGTACAAGATAAATCATCTCCAATACACCCCATATCAACAGCAATCATTTCTGTTATATCTTGTGGAATAGCTGCAGAACCATGACCAACTTCTTCATATGTTGATATAATAATTTTCACAGTATATTTAGGTTTTAAATTTTCTCTATGCATCATTTCTAATAAAGCAATTATTGATGCAACACTACCTTTATCATCTATAAATCTTGATTTAATAAATCCACTTTCAGTTATAGTAGTCTTTGGATCAATAAATATAAAATCTCCTGGTGCAATTCCTAATTCTAAAACATCATCCTTAGATTTAACTACTTCATCTATTCTAACTTCCATGTTTTTCTCATCTCTAGCCTTTGATTTACTATCTACAAAAACATGAGCTGCTGGACTTGTACTTAAGAATGTTCCTGAATACTCTTTTCCATCTCTAGTTCTTATTTTACAATATTCAGCATCTAAAGTAGGTAAAATAGGTCCTCCAAGCACTGTGAATTTTAAGCTTCCACTAGGTGTTATCGATCTTACCATAGCCCCTAAAGTATCTACATGAGCACATAGTCCTATTGTTTTCTCTGAACTTTCTCCTTCAATTGTTATAATTCCACAGCCTTTATTATTTCTTTCAAATTTATATCCAAAAGACTTAATTATTTCTTCTATTCTATCCATTATTTCAAAACAAAACCCTGTTGGACTATTAAACTCCAATATTTCTTTTGCTATTTTTAATAAAAATTCTCTATCAATACTAAATTCTTTACTCATTTTATCCTCCATCTTATAATTGTCTATTAATACTTTAATTGTATTTTTATTCTATTATATCATAATAACTTAATTTATTAGATGCAAAATATAAATTAAGTGGCAAACTGCTGTTTACCACTGTTTTTTTAATCTAACTACCTATTTTTTTCTATTTAAACAATTCTAGTATTTCTTCATTAGTCAGTTTAGAGATATTATTTATATTTAAATTATCATCACTCATAACACTATTTATTATTTCTCTTTTCTCTTCTTGGAGCTGTACAACTTTTTCTTCAATTGTATCCTTTGCAATAAGCTTAATAACTTCTACAACATTTTTTTGTCCAATTCTATGCGCCCTATCTGTTGCTTGATCTTCTATTGCAGGATTCCACCATGGATCCATATGCATAACAAATTTAGCTGATGTTAAATTAAGACCTGTTCCTCCAGCCTTTAAAGAAATCAAGAAAACACCAGACTCTTTACTTTCATTAAAATCTGATACAAGTCTTATTCTTTCTTTTGCGCTAGTAGACCCATCTAAATATTTGCTAACTATATTTCTTTTATTTAATTCCTCTTCTATCTTTTTCAACACTGAAGTAAATTGAGAGAAAACTAATATTTTATTATGTTCTTTTATAACTTCTTCTATTATTTCTAATGCAACATTAAGCTTTCCACTATCACCAGTATAATCTTTATTAACTAATATAGGATCTTGACATATCTGTCTTAATCTTGTTAAGTAAGAAAAAATAGTTATATTATCATCTTCTCCAGTTTTTAGCTTTAGCTTTACTTCCTTCATATAATTTCTATATGCCAATTTTTGTTCTGTCGTCATTGGAACATAATATTTCTTTTCAATCTTTTCAGGAAGTTCTTTTATAACATCTCTTTTTAATCTTCTTAGTATAAATGGATTTATTAAAGATTTTAATTCTTCAATTTCTCTTTCACTTCTATTAACAAACTTTTGCTTAAACTTCTTTTCATCAAACAAATATCCTGGCATTATAAAATCAAATATTGACCATAATTCAATTAATGAATTTTCTATTGGAGTTCCTGTTAATGCAAATTTCACTTTTGCTTTTATTTCTTTTATAATCTTAGTATTTTTAGCCTTTGGATTCTTTATATTTTGAGCTTCATCTATTATACAATAATCAAAAACTTCACTTTTATAAAAATCTATATCATTTTTAATAGTTCCATAAGTAGTTATAAGAATATCATACTCCTCTTTATTTTCTAATATCTTATTTCTAATACTCTTACTTCCATGAATAATTCCAATTTTTAAGTCAGGTGCAAATTTTTCAAACTCTTCCTTCCAGTTATATATAAGAGATGTAGGAGTAACTACTAATGACTTTTTACCCTTCTTATATAATAAAAATGCAATTATCTGAATGGTTTTTCCTAGTCCCATTTCATCAGCTAATATTCCACCAAAACTCATTTCACTTAGTGATAGCAAATAGTTTACACCAATAAGCTGATAACTTCTTAATATGCCATTTAATCCTTCTATCCCATTGACCTCTTCTATAGCTCTACTTTCAAGTTTTTTAGAAATAACATTTAAAACCTCTGCTCCTCTTATAAATATTAAATTATTATTTTTTATACTATCTTCTATAAACAAAGCTTTACTTTTATCAACATCCAATGTACCATCATATATTTCTTCACTATACATAAGATTATCAATAATATTAAAAAAATTATTTATTCCCAAATCTCTTAAATCTAGTATTCTTCCTTTTTTAGTCTTATAAAAATCTCTGTCTTCATTTAAGCTTTGTAGTATTTTTGCATACTCACTATAATCTATACCATCTATATCATATTTAAATGTAAGATTATCTCCTTCCCCTTCAAATATAGCGTGAATATCGCTACTTCTAATAAGAGAGGCATCATTAAAGCTTTTTGAAAATTCTAATCTAGAAAAACTTTTAAAAAACTGTATTCCATTAGTTAAAAAATCATAGCGTTCTTCATCATCACCAATAAATATAAATTCTGTTCCCTTTTTTATAAATCTATATCTCTCAAGCTTCATTGCAATTTCTTCTTCAAAATAATTGTCCCTTAAGAAACATTCAACATTTTTATCTAATATATTTATTATTTTTCCAAAGTAATCAATAGTAACTTTACATTTAATATCATTATTTTCATTTTTAAATAAGGATTTAATCTTATAACAATTTCTACAAAGATGCTTTATACCATCTCCAAGTAATATATCATTACTTATGTTACTTAATAATTTAAATAAACTAACTATAGAAATTTCATTTTTAGGATATTCTATTTTCCCTTCTTGCTTTAATTTACTATATATTATTTTATAATTTTTCACTTGATTTTCAGTTGGTAAATAAATTTTTCTATCATTTAAAAACACAGTAAAGTTATCATTTAAAGGAATTGGTAGCTTCTTTTTAGTTGTTAATATTATTTTATCTAAGTCAAGTTTTACAGTAAAAGATAATGGTATATCATCTTTTATAATATAACTTTCATAATTTATATAATTATAATTTAATTTAACCTTTTTATTGTCACTTATTAGCTTCAATAACTCCTCTATATAAGCTTCACTTATTCTTAAAGTCTTTCCTTCAACAAGTTTAAAATTATTTAAATTAATATGTATATAATTTAAAAGTCTTTCATCCTGTTCAGTAAATATCATAGACGTAGAGTTATATAAAAACTCTCCATTAATTCTTAAATGTCCTTTTACTTCTTTACATTTTAAAAATTCACTAATTTTAGGTACTAAGTAAGTACTATTTTCTCCTATCCTAATTTGAACATCAAACTCATTTGTATCGCTTCTTTTAATATCTAAATCTAAATTTAATAATTTCTTTTCAAACCCCATGTTATTTTCTTTATTCTTAGTTGCTATAGGATTTTCTTTTACTATTTTCTTTATCCTATTTTTAGCTACAATATAAAAATAAAATATACTTGCAATAATATGTTTACAAATATAATTATGCTTATGCTTAGAAAACTCTTCATAGGTACTACATGTACACGTTGCCCCTAACACCTTTTCAGTTTTCAAATTATACTTAATATGACAACTATATGTCTTGCTATTATCCTCTTCTGTAACTCTTGAATATATATGATAAATATCATTAATCTTTTTACTAGTTAAGTTTGATACTAATCTATTCTTATAAATATATTTTCCTTCTTTTATACTAATATTAGATCCTAAGGCTAATACACTATCTAATAATTTCTTTAAATTCACCTTTTCACCTCATTATCATCTAATTAATTAAATTATTATATCACAAGTTTTAATTAACGTTAATAGAAATAATAGCCCTATTACTTTATTAATTTAAAACAAAAAAATATAAAGCAGTTCATACGCCATTTGTTATGAATCTACTTTATATTTGAATTTAAGGTGGAAATTTATAAAATTACAATCTAAATTTGAGATTGTAAGATTAACTTTGTTATTTTACACTCCTACTAAAAACTCATTTTCTTTAACTTCAATTATTTTATCATTGAAGAATACTTTTTTAGTATGCTCTAAATTATTAAAAATTATTTTTATATTTTTATATTTTTTCAAATATCCTATATTTTCTTTTAATTCTATTCTTATATCTTCTTTAGCAACTAATCTAATGGTATATTCATTTAATTTACCCTCTCTATATTCAAAGCTTTCACCATCATCTAATATATGATTGTATGTGATTTCTCCAGACTCTTTACCTAAATATATATTTAATGTTAATGTATCATCACTAGTTTCTCCAATATAGTTTTGTTCTTTACCTGTTGGTATTATAGATAAAGATTTTATAAATATTGGACAAATATCTAAAGGTGCTTCTTTAATTATATATTGGCCCCCTTTATGTTCTTCACCTGTCCAATAATCAATCCAATTATTTCCCTCAGGCAAATAAACTAATCTATGCCTTGCACCTTGCTCTACAACAGGAGCTACTAAAATACTATCTCCAAAACTGAACTCATCATTTATTTCATAAGTCTTTTTATCATTTTGGTAATTAAATAATAAAGGTCTTATTATTGGTTCTCCACTATTTTCACATTTATACATCATATCGTACAAATATGGAATTAACTTATACCTTAATTTAATATACTTTCTATTTATATCTTCTGTAGTTTTATCAAAAGCCCATGGTTCTTGCTCTCTACTACCAATAGTTGAGTGATTTCTAAACAATGGCGTAAATGCTCCAACTTGTACCCATCTACTTAAAAGCTCTGGAGTGCAATCATGTCCAAATCCACCTACATCAGTACCACAGAATGACATTCCACTTAAACCTAAATTCATTAACATAGGTAATGACATTCTTAAATGTTCCCATGTACTTTGATTATCACCAGTCCAAACTGTAGCATATTTTTGGGTTCCTGCATAACAAGCTCTCGTTACTACAAATGGTCTCTTATTTGTAACTTTCTTAATTCCTTCATAAGTAGCTTTATCCATCATATGTCCATAAACATTATGAATTTCCTTATGAGTAACTAAAGTTCCATCATTATTAAACATAACATCATCAGGTAATGGTCCATTAAAACTAGCTGGCTCATTCATATCATTCCATATTCCTGCAACACCTAAGTCCATCATTATTTTTTGATTTCCAGCCCACCATTCTCTTGTTTTAGAATTCATAAAATCTGGAAAAACAGAATCCCCTGGCCAAACGCAATTTTTATAAACTATCCCATCTTTATCAGTTGCAAAATGTCCTTCTTTTAAGCCTTCATCATAAATCTTATAGCCTTTATCCACCTTAACTCCTGGGTCAATAATTGTAACTACCTTAAAGCCCATTTCTTTTAATTCATCTAAAAACTCTTTTGGATTTTCAAACTTTTCATTATCCCATGTAAAAACTCTAAATCCATCCATATAATCAATATCTAAATAAATAGTATCACACGGAATATCTTTTTCTCTAAAAGATTTTGCAATTTCCATAGTTCTTTCTTGCGGTGCATAAGACCATCTACATTGCTGATATCCAAGTGTCCATAATTGCGGTAATGGAGTTTTTCCAGTTAGGTTAGTGTATTCATTAACAACTTCTTTAATTGTAGGCCCATATATAAAATAATAATCTATATTTCCTTCCATTGCACCAAAATAGTAATAATTAGAATTTTCTTTTCCCATATCAAAATGACTTTCAAAGTGATTATCAAAGAAAATACCTGATGCATCCTCATCTTTTAATGTAATTAAAAAAGGTATTGATTTATATAACTGTGCATATGTTTCACCATGCGGAGTAGGATCATCAGTATTCCAATTTCTGTAATGATATCCCTTTTTATTTAATGAACCTGTTCTTTCTCCAAGTCCATAAAAATACATATCTTCTTCCATAATCTTAGATACATATACTTTATATTCTTCATGCCCCTCTAGCTTATGTCCCTCTTCTGCTGCTAAAGTAGAATTAGCACCTAATCTTCTAAAAGGTTCCCTTTTACCTCTATAATCTCTACATAAAATCTTACCATTTAGATCATATATATCAACTTTAAAATCATCATAAATATTAATACTTAAAACTTGTGTTTTTATATTTAAAAATTCATTAATGTATTTAACTTCAAATTGAGCTTCATTATCTAATACGTTTTCAACCGCCTTAGAATTTCTCTCTTTTCTATGTAATGGCAAAAAGAAATTAATAACTCTTTCATTTACTAAAGTTACTGTACATTGAATATTTTCATAATTTACTAAAACTTTATTTTTCTCAACTTCATAATTTAGTATCTTCCCAAACATAATATAATCCCCTTTTATTCACTTATAAAACATTTCATTTTAAAAATGTAATTATAATGTTATTATATTATTAAAAGAAGTATAATACTTGCAATATACAAACATTTTATATAACAATACTGCTACACTAGGAGATTATATGGATAATTTAAATTTTATAAACTTAAAAGAAAATGCTACACATGGAGACTTTATACTCCCCTTTTCAATTTATAAAGGTACACTTAGTCAAAGCTTTCCTTCAATTGCAACTCATTGGCATGAAGAAGTTGAAGTTATTATAGTTTTAGATGGAAGCTGTGATTATAGAGTTGATTTAAATTCATTTATTATAAATAAAGGTGATATTTTAATAGTTGGTCCACAAAAGATACATTCTTTCACATCTATTTTGGATAAAACTATGACTTGGGCCTCTTTTGTATTTAATATAAACATGCTTAAAAGTTCTGATACAGATGGTACCTTACTTAAATATATTGCTCCGTTATTAAATCATGAACATGAATTACCAATAATTATAAAGGATAATATTGAGTGTTATAAAAAAATATTTAATGTTATTGAAAATATAATATATTGTTATTATGAAAAAGATATAGCTTATGAGCTTGAGTTAAAATCCTTGCTTTTTAAATTTTTTTCATTACTCTATAAAAACAATTTAATAGAAAAACAAAAAAATAAAAATCCTATAACAATTAGTAATACTGATAAAATTAAATTAGCTTTAAACTATATAAATGAACATTATTCTGAAGATATTTCTATAAATACTTTATCTGAACTTTGTGAATATAGCGAATATCACTTTATGCGTTTTTTCAAAAAACATATTGGATTAACTTGTATACAGTATATTAATAATTTAAGACTTGAAAAATCATCTATTTTATTAACATCTACTAATAACCCAATAATGGATATTTCTTTAGAGGTTGGCTTTGATAATTTATCATATTTTAATAAGTTATTTAAAAGAAAATATAATTTAACACCTAAAGAGTTTAGAAATATAAATTGCCATATTAATAAATAATAAGATTAAAGAGTTGTATTAATACATAACATACATTAATACAACTCTTTATTATACTTTATTAATCTACTGATTTTAAAGATTCAACCATTTCTACTTTTTTAAGCTTATAGTACATAACCCAGTTTACTAATAATGAGAAAATTATAGTTAATCCAGTAGCCATAATAAAGCTCACACTATCTATTTGTCTTCCAAACATAACGTATTCCATTTCAACAGTTACCATTATAAATCTATGGAAGGCTACACCTAAAAGCAATCCTGCAAGGGTTCCTATAACTGTTAATAATATATTTTCCCTAAATATATATGCTGAAACTTCCTTATCATAAAATCCTAATACCTTAATTGTTGCTATTTCTCTTATACGTTCTGAAATATTAACATTTGTAAGATTATATAAAACTATAAATGATAATGCTCCTGCACATAATATCATTACTATTACTACTAAATCTAAAGATTTAATTGTATCTGAAAAACTTGTCTTTATAGAATTATTACTTACTATGCCTGCTATTCCCTCCATATTTATTAAATCATTTGATATCTGATCAGCTATATCCTCATTTACCAATTTAATAAATATACTATTTTCCTTAGCAGTTCTATTAAATATAGAATTATAATAATTAGAATCAATATAGATATAATGATTTATATAATGTTCAACTATTTCAATAACCTTTGCCTCTGCTTTATTATCATTATTATCTTTAATCTCTATTTCATCGCCAACTTTAATATTTAATAATTTTGCAAGTTTTTCTGTTATAGCAATTCCATTAGTAGGCAAATAAATCGTTTCTTTACTTTTTCTATCTTGTAAATGTTCAAATTCATCAAAGTTTTTTCCTTGATCCGTAACTATAAAGCTAACATCTTTAGTTACATCATTAAATATTGCTTCTCCACTCTCTGTTCTTATAAAAGTGAAGTCTTCTATATTTGTATTATTAGTTAAATAATCTGATACTGCCTTTTCTTGTTCTTTAGTTATATTTCCTTCTAAATTTGCAGATATCTCATATTTTGTTAGCTCTCCATATTGCTTATTTACAATAGTTTTTATAGAATCTTTTAAACCAAAACCTGTAAGTAGTAAAGCTGTACTTCCAGCAATCCCAATAACCGTCATTAAAAATCTCTTTTTATATCTAAAAATATTTCTTACAGTTACTTTTCCCGTAAAATTAAATCTATTCCATATAAAAGGTATTCTTTCTAATAAGATTCGTTTTCCTTCTTTTGGAGCTTTAGGTCTCATTAACATTGATGGTACTTCTATAAGTTCTATTCTACAAGCAGTATAAGCTGATATTGTAGTTACACCTATTGCTACTGCAAAAACTATTATCGCTAATGGAATATCTAATACATACTTCATCTTAGGAAGAATATACATTATTCCGTATGCTTCAAATATTATAGTTGGTAATATTGTAAATCCTAATGAAACTCCAACTATACATCCTATTAAACTTGCAAATAACGCATAAACAATAAATTTCTTAGCTATACTTCCTTTATCATATCCTAAGGCTTTTAGAGTTCCTATATTTACTCTCTGTTCATCTACCATCCTAGTCATTGTTGTTAAACAAACTAGTGCAGCTACTATAAAGAAAAATACTGGGAAAACATTTGATAACTTATCAATACTTTTAGCATTATTTTCATAATCCACATAAGAGTAATGTGATTTTCTATCTAAGACATAAAGCTCTGGCTTTTCAATTTTTGCGATTTCATTTTCAGCTTCTTTTATATCTTCTTCTGCTTTTGAAAGTTCTTCTGCTGCCTTTTTCTTATTTTCTTCTAGCTCTTTTTCACCTTCTGCTAACTGTTCTTTTCCATTTACAATTTCCTGAAGTGCTGCTTCAATTTGCGCATTTCCTTCTTTTTTAGAACTTTCTAAATCCTTCTTAGACTGATTAAGCTTATTTCTACCTTCTTGTATTTGAATTTTAGCTGAGTTTAAGTTATTTTCTTGAGTTTCTAATTCATTCTTTTTATTTTGAAGCTCTACTTTTCCAGCATTAAGCTTATCAGTACTTTCATTTATTATTACATCTAATGTAGTTATTTGGGTTTTAATACCAGCCTTATCTTCTTCAGTTAAATTCTCATCATTTAAACTTTCTTCTAAAGCTGATTTTTGACTTATTAAAGCATCTATATATTTTTGTGTATCAGTAATAGTCTTGTCTGCTTTTTCAAATTCCTGTTTAGCTATTACTTTAGCAGCATTAAATTTTTCTATACCCTGATTTAATTCATCTTCTTTTTGGTGTAATTCATTTTCTGCTACAATTAATTGCTCTTTAGCTGATTTTATTGTACTTTCCATTTCTGCTTTTTTATTATTAAGTTCTTGCTCACCTTCAGCAAGTTTTTTCTTTGAACTTTCGATTTCATTTTCCGCATCCGCTAACTTAGCTTCAACTTCACTTTTCTTTGTTTCATATTCTTTTTTTCCTTTAAGCAACTCTTCATTTGCTGCATTTTTAATTTCATTATATCTTCTATTTACTATAACATCTGACATATTTTCTATAGAATCTGAAACTTTATCTACTACATTAAAATATTTATCATCATAAGAATTTAACTCTTTAGTGTTTTTAACAGTTACATAAATATCAGTATATACTTCACTTTTAAAGTTATCTTCATTTACAAACATATATAGTTTTGCACTACCACTTCCAATACTGCTACTTCCTATATGATCACTTAAATAATACGGAGTTTCTACTATACCTACAACCTTATACTCATTAGTTTCAAGACTATCATTTATATTATTATTGGTACCTGAATTAACTGTAAGCTTATCTCCTATTTTTATATCTAAGCCTCCAAAATTCAATCTTCCAATAACACATTCTCCCTGCTTTTCTGGCATTCTTCCATCAATAATATTTAATCTATTTATATAATTATCATTATTATTATTTACATCCTCATTTGGAAGACTGTGCATTCTAATTACAAATTCATCTGAACCAAATTTTGATACGACATCTAAACTCTTTGCTGGCTCAACACCTTCAACTCCAGATATACTCTTTATATCTATTACATCCTCATCAGTTAATCCTAAAGTCGATATTAATCTTAAATCCATTAAGTTGTAATCATCATAATACTTATCTGCTGTTGCTTTCATATCAGTTGGTGCAACCTTAACACCTGTAAAAAGCATTACCCCTAATGCAATAATTGATGCAATTGAAAAGAATCTTCCCTTTGATTTATTTATATCTCTAAATATGTCTTTCCATAATGTATTTTTCATAATTACCATTCAATCCTTTCCACTGGAACTGGATTTTCATTTAAATTAATTTTTTGTATCTTACCATTTTTAACTTCAATAACCTTATCTCCCATAGGTGTTAAAGCTAAATTATGTGTAATTATTATTACTGTAACTCCTTCTTTTCTACAAGTATCTTGAAGTAATTTTAATATTGCTTTACCTGTATTATAATCTAATGCCCCTGTTGGTTCATCACATAGTAATAACTTAGGATTCTTTGCTATTGCCCTTGCTATTGCCACTCTCTGCTGTTCTCCACCTGATAGCTGAGATGGAAAGTTATTTTTTCTATCTTTTAATCCTACAGAATCTAAAACTTTATCAATATCTAATGGCTTTTTAGATATTTGTGTTGCTAATTCAACATTTTCCCTTGCAGTAAGATTTTGAACTAAATTATAAAATTGAAATACGAATCCTATATCATATCTTCTATATGTTATTAGATCTTTTTGAGAATAGTTACTTATCTCATTATTATCTACAATAACTTTTCCTGATGATACCGTATCCATTCCACCTAAAATATTTAAAATAGTACTTTTACCAGCACCACTTGCCCCAGCAATTATGACAAACTCTCCTTTATTTACAGAAAAATCAACGCCTCCTAAAGCATCAATTTCTACTTCACCCATCTTATATTTTTTCTTAACATCTCTAAACTCTATATATTTTTTCAACTATGTATCTCCTCCATTAGTGCCTCTTATATCTCATCAGTATACACTACTTAATTTATCCCTACAATAAATATAAAATTTTTTTAATCTTTGTTCATACATTATTTTAATTTTACATGTTTCGTTAACCTTGTTTATCATTTTTTGTCTAAGTAACGAACTTTTTAGCTTTGAATATAATAATTAGTATAATAAATATATAAGGAGCGGCATATGCATATTTTTGCGTCTATTTTATTAGCCTTTTCTGCAAGTTTAGACAGCTTAATAATTGGAATTGCTTATGGAATAAAGAAAATAAAGATTAAGTTTTCTATTAATATAATAATTGCATTAATTGTTACTTTAGGCACCTTCCTTTCAATGGTTTTAGGTGCTATTTTAAGCCAATTTATCCCAATATATATTTGTAACTATATTGGTGCAATTCTTTTAATTGTTATTGGTTTATTTATGACCCTTGATTTTTGTAAAGAACAAAGAAATTTAAAGAGAAGTAAACTAACTTCAGCTAAAGAAAATAATGATATTATTGAATCATTACATTATGATGATATATTAACTCATAATAAAACTGCTGATGCAGACGGTTCAGGTAATATTGAACTTAAGGAGGCTATTTCACTAGCATTAGCACTTAGCATAAATAATTTTGCTTTAGGACTTGGTGCAAGTATGTCTGGAATTAGTATTCCTCTTACTACACTTTTTACATTTTTATTTAGTATACTAATATTAATAGTAGGTCTTAAGATTGGTAACAGCTTCTTATCTGAAATTTTTGGCAAATATTCTGATTTAATATCAGCTATAATAATTATAGCTATGGGAATATTCCAGTTGCTATAAAAAAATATGCTCCTCATTTTAATCTACTTGAGGAGCATATTTATATTTATTCTGCTATTACTTTCTTAATAAGTCTTATAATGTAGCTAATAGTATAAAAATCTCTATCTATTTGAGATTTTATCTCATTAAATCCTTTAATTAATTCTTCTTCACTAAAGTTTTCATTAAGTATCATTAATGTTAAAGTATTAATATTACCATCTTTAGTATCAAAAATTCTAGAATCTTTAACAAATTTATTTTCCATTAAATTATTTAATGCTTCTTCTAATTCTGTGCTTATGCTTATTTCTGGCATACAATCAAATATTCTTACACCATTACCTTCTGAATTAAAATTTCTTGCTTTTTCTAATTTACACCCTAAAAATATAGTATTTTCAAATGTTGCATCTTTAAAATCTGCCCCATCTAAATTTGCTCCTTCAAAAATAGCATTTTTGAACTTTGCATTTTTAAACTTACTATTTTTTAAATTAGTTCCAATAAATTCAGTTCCTTCAAAAGTCCCTTTCATGAAACTACAAGTTTTAAAATGTGCTCCTCTAAAAGTTGCAAAATTAAAATTTGAATTTGAAAAATTACAATTATAACAGTTACTTCTTTTAAAGTTTTTGTACATAAAATTTTTGTCTTTTTTCTCTATATTATTGTAGTGAAAATTTTCACTTCCGCTCTTGTCTTTTGCCATATGTATCTCCTTTTGCACCTATGTTATCTTTTTATGTTATATATATTCTGAATAAAAGTCAAACATTATTTGCTTTTTCTACAATAATTATTCTTAGAATATTTATTTTTTTGTGAGTAATACTATAAAAGGTAATTATTACTTTAAATATAAATTGTGTAGGAGGTTATATCGATGAAAAAATTTATTTGTACAGTATGCGGTTATGTACATGAAGGAGATGCTCCACCAGAAGTATGTCCAATCTGTAAAGCTCCAGCTAGCAAATTCGAAGAAATGAGTGGCGAATTGCAATGGGCTGATGAACATAGAATAGGCATATGTGATGGCATAGATCCAGAAATTATTGAGGGATTAAGAGCTAACTTTAATGGTGAATGTACTGAAGTTGGTATGTACTTAGCTATGTCTCGTGTAGCTGATCGTGAAGGATATCCTGAAATAGCTGAAGCTTATAAGAGAATTGCTTATGAAGAAGCTGATCATGCTAGTAAATTTGCTGAAATTTTAGGTGAAGTAGTTACTGCAAGTAGTAAAGCTAATTTAAGTGCAAGAGTTGAAGCTGAATTTGGTGCATGTGATGGAAAGAAAAAACTTGCAACTTTAGCTAAACAACATAATTTAGATGCTATTCATGATACAGTTCATGAAATGTGTAAAGATGAAGCTAGACATGGAAGAGCCTTTAAGGGATTATTAGATAGATATTTTAGCTAATTCTATTTTTGAAAGGAGATTTATAAATGCAAAAAATTAATTGTGATGTAAATAATTGTTCTCATAATAAAGAAGGTGTATGTTATTCTAATCGTGTTGATATAGGTAACACATCTTGTACTGATAACGATACTTGTTGTGGGTCATTTTTAGATAGAAGACACTATAGCGATTTAACAAATAACACTAATAGTAGTGGTTCTTGTGACTGCTTAGTATGTAAAGCAACTGAATGTACACATAATGAAAATTGTAATTGTACTCTTTCATCTATAAATGTTTCAGGCTCTCGTGCTAACATATATACTGAAACTTGTTGTGAAAGTTATGAAAAATAATATTCATATATAAATTTTATGGCAAATAGATTTAATTTAAATCTATTTGCCATTTAATATGTACATTAAATTTCTTCAATTTTCTCTAATTCTAAAATTAAATTCTTAATTTCTATATTATTAGGATTTTCTCTTAAAACTTCTTTAAAATACTCAATTGCATCTTTATTTCTTTCTTGTCTCAATAATTCAAAAGCATATTCTTCAATTATTCTATTATCCTCTGGTTCTAATGCATTTGCTTTAACTAAATATTCTTCTACTACATCAAAATTATTAAGTTCCTTATTACAAATTGCTATTCCAAAATAATTTTCTCCATCATCTTCATTTATTTCTATTGCTTTATTGAAATATTCAATTGCTTCTTCGAACCTTTTATAATTAGCCTCATATACTCCTAAACCAGTGTATGATCTTCCACAGTTTTCATTAGCTTCTATAGATTCTATAAATGCTTCTTTAGCTATTTCTGGATTGTTTAAATTTACTAAATATGTCCATCCAATAATACATTTTAAATCTGATAACTGCTTATTATCACACTCAAAGTTTTCCATATAATCAACACACTTATTAATTGCATCTTCATATAAACTTTCTCTTATGTCAAGTTCAATTAAAAAAGTATTTGCTAAATATTGTTCTGGCTCTTCTTTTGTAACTCTTTCAAAACATCTTCTACTTTCTGCATAAAGTCCTAAATTAAGTAATGCTTCTCCTTTAACGTTATATCCATATACAAAGTAATCGCATCCTAACTCAAAGGCTAAATCTACAGCCGCTATTGCATCTTCATAAAAGCCTTGAACTAAATATCCATGAGCTGTATAAATTAAATATTCTGGATTTCCACTTTTTTTAAATCCATCACTACTATATTTTAGTGCTTCCTGGACATCATACACTAATATTTCGTTAAATATTTCTTCTATATTCTCCATTTTCTATCTTCCTTATCTAAAATATTTTATTATTATTCTTGCCATAAATTTATATAATTAACTTGTACCTTTAAAATTTATAGCATCAATATGAAACACACTACTCACTTCAGTTGTAGGTGTAAGTTCTGCTAACCAAATTAAAATTTGGAGCATCACTTAAAGCTATCTTTTAATACATTATACTAAAAGATAGCTCTGAAATATATAATTTAAATTTTAAAATCTGTAGTTTTATCGTATGTTTGAGATTTTAATAAATAACGTTTTAATATTTTAGAAGAAAATATTTTAAAGTTTAATTCATCCTTTATCTCAATTGTATATTCTCCTTTTATGATACAATCTTTTATTTCCTTTACAGTTGAACACTCTTTGTTTAATCTTGTATATATTCCACCTAATTGTAATGGAGTATGACTATCACTACCTGTTATAATATTAAGTCCTAACTCTTGAGATAAATTGATTACTTCATCTCTTGCTACACTCTCACCTTTTTTAAATATATCTTTTCCATTTAAGTCTAAGGCATCTAATCTTTTTAATAATTCATGAGGTTGATTACATAATTTATGTCCTCTTCTACAGGGATGTGCTCCAATCTTTAATAAATTAAAAATATCAGCTTGATCTAATAACTCTTCTAATTCTATTAAGTTATCTTTCTCTCTAAATTCCATTAATACATCATAGAGATTAATTATTCCATCTCTATCCCCAGTTAAAATTACATGGCCTTTATTTTTAATACTAACTTCCATTGCAGGAAACACTGATATATCATCAACAATATATCTATCTCCTTCATAAGTAAAATTTTTTTCTAAAAAATCATAAATATTAAGAAAATCTTTCGCATTAAAATGTTCACAAAGAATTATACCATTTAGACCATTACTTTTTGCAAAATATATTTCGTTCATAAAAAACTCTTTATTAAAATCTTTTCTTTTACTTAGTAATCCATGGACATGAAAATCCATATTCATCTATTTTTCACACCCTCAATTTATTCCTAATATTATTAAAGGCACTTTAAATACCTTATATTTATTAGTATATTAAGAGTACATCTTTTATGTTAATTGCAGAAAAAAATTTTTTTTAATATTTTACTTCTTTCATACAAAGCCCTTTTGCTGGAGCTTTTTCCGCTAAATCACTTCTATTTTTATCCTCTAGTAATTCTTTTACTTTTATAGGTTCTATTTCACCTTTTGCAACCTTTATTAATGTTCCACTTAAGATTCTAACCATATTTAATAAGAATCCATTACCATTATACTCAATTTTAATAATATTATTGCTTTCTGTTATATCTATGTAGTTTATAGTTCTTACTGTTGATTTCTTAGACTTATCTTTTACTCCACTAAAGCTCTTAAAATCATGAGTTCCTATTAAGTATTTACTTGCTTCTCTCATTTTTTCTATATTTAATTTTCCCTCAACATGATAAGCATATTTTTTTAAAAATACATTTGCAAACTTATTATTATCAATAGTGTATACATAAGTTTTAGATATTACATTTAATCTTGAATGAAATCTATCACTAACTTCTCTTAAAGCTGTTACTGAAATATCTTCTGGTAAAAACTCATGTAAATATTTAGACATTTCTGGAAGCTTTTTTTCACTATTAGTTTTAAAGTTTGCTGTATAATTATCAGCATGAACTCCAGTATCAGTTCTTCCACAACCAATAACTTGTATTTCTTCTCCTGTCATTTTAGATAATACTTTTTCAATTTTATCTTGTATAGTTGAAACACTAGTTCCTTTTATATTTTGTTTTTGCCATCCTTTATATCTTGATCCATCGTATTGTATTGTCATCCTTATATTTCTCATGATTCATCTCTCTTTTCTTATATATTTTTATCTATTTTTAAGTTTAAACCCTTCTTTATAACTAACAACTTTAACATTTAATGCAACTAATAATTTTTCTAAACTCTTAACTTGATTTATGTATTCAATTTTTCCAGATTTAAGTAAAACATTAATATTCTTAATAATATCTTGCTTTTCCTCTTCACCTAATCTTCTTTTTGTCTTAATAACAACTCTATTTATATACGTTAATGTTTCCCAAATTTGTTCATTAGTAATTTTGCTAAAATCATTTATCACCCTTGTATATCCAACTCTTCTATTATTAGGTGGGTAAGCTTCCTTAAAAAATTCTAAGAAATAGTTCATTTCTTTAGGATCCTTATTTTCAACATATTTTCCAATAGCACCTTTTAACTGGTTTTTTAAATACATAATAGTGTTAGCTTTTACTAGAGTATTCATCTCTTCTATACTCTTATAAATTATAGTGTATACTTCTTGAATCTTATCAGCATCTAAAGTTTCTTTAGCTAATGGTTTTATTATCTCTATAACTTCTAAAATACTTTTCTTAGAGTTTAACTCCTTCCCAAATACATTTTCCAAAATTTCTTTTGCATTTAGATTATTTAAATTAAGTTCTAAATTATTTTCTTCCATCCTTTGTTTCCTACCTTTATTTTAATATTTTATATTTATAAAATATTGATATGATGTTATTTAAAAGCTATCATATCAATATTAAAATTTAAATTAAAGAATGTCTATTTCTATTTAATAATTCTTCATTATATTCTTCATGTTTTTTAATTAATTTATCTATTGGCTTTCCTTTTAGCATATCTATAATCATTGGTGAAAGTACTGTTAAAGCATCTCTATATCCTAACTCTATATGCTGATTTAGTACACTTTGTCTTATATTCAATGTTCCAATACCATCTATTAACTCTAATTGTGTTGAAGGATATATTTCTATAATATTAGAATTTTCAAATCCCTCTCTATTTATTGGTTGCTTATAAGATAAATGTACAACTATTATAATATCACAATTATATTTTTTTAATGGCTCTATAGGTACATTATCTGCATTTTGAACCTTATATTGAGGGTTGTTAATTCCGCCATCTGCATACTTATAATTTTTTATTGTAATTGGCTTAAATAAATATGGTACCGCACAAGAGGCTATACATATATCTAAAGCTTCTTCATTGCTATAATCACTTAATTTAAAATATTCTGGCCTTTGTAAATCAATATTATAAGCACAAGCATAAAGTATTTTATTATTTTCTCTAATAATATCAAAATCTACATAATCTTTAATAAAACTTCTTATTCCACTTTGAGATAATAATCCTATATCATTTCTCTTAAATAGCTCTGCTATCTTTATTTCTTTCTCTCCACTTTTAGCTTTTTTTATAAACTGACTTATTTTTATATCTCTTACTCTATTTTCATTATTAATAAACCTAGAATAGCTAATATCAGACCAGCTTTTATCCATAACATTTCCATTATTCATAGAAAGCATTAATCCATTAATTGCTCCTATAGATACCCCTGATACTACATTTACTCTTCTTATTATATCAAGCTCCCAAAGAGCCTTAAATACACCAGCTTCATAAGCACCTTTAGCTCCTCCCCCAGCAAGAACTAATCCAATATTTAAATCAAATAAATTATGAATATCAATCATAAAGTCTCACGCCTTTCAATATTCAAAGAATTCATCAATCTTATAATAGCTCCTTATATAAATTTAATAAATTCTTATAAAATATTTTTTCAACCTCTTCATAAGTAAATTTATTTTTTAATAATGCTTCTGCTAATAATTGCATATATGATCCATCTACAAGCTCTAATGTGCTTGATATTCCATCAAAATCACTGCCTAATGCAATTGAATTTATACCACCAACATTTTTTATATGTTTTATATGCTTTACAATATCATCTATATAAGTAAATGTTGGTTCTTTATAAGGTGTTGGCTGAATAAAATTTGAACAAAAGTTTATTCCTGTTAATCCACCTCTCTCTGAAAGTTTTTTTATCATCTCATCACTTAAATTTCTTGCAACATTAGAAATACTTCTAGCATTACTATGACTTGCTACAAAAGGCTTCTTTGTATATTTTAGAACATCATAAAAACCACCATCTGATAAATGTGAAACATCTACTATTATACCCATATTCTCCATACTTTTAACTAACTCTATCCCAAACTTTGTTAATCCATTTTCACTATTCATAATACTTAAGTCTGGCTTTTCTAATACCTTCCCATTTTCATCCACCTTAAGTTTAATATTTGGATAACCTACTCCATTAGGATAATTCCATGTTAAAGTTATAAGTCTAACTCCTCTATCATAAACTTCTTTTAATCTCTCAATCTTACATTCTAATGCACCTGAATCTTCTATTGTTAATAAAGCTGCTATTTTACCATCTCTTTCACAATTTAATATATCCTTATAATTATAAACTGGCTCTATATATTCCTTATTTTTACTAAGTTCCTCATAATAAATATCTATCATTTCATTTAATGTCTTATAAGGATTTTTATATTTTTTAATATCTATAAACATTGCAAAATTTTGAAGAAAATAATCAGCCTTCTTCATTTTCTTTATATCAATATGAAGATTATTATCTTTTAAATTATAAACATTTCCTAAAAGTTTATTTTCATAAATAGCTCCAATTGTATCACAATGCATATCAGCAACTCTCATAAAAGTTACCCTCCTAAATATTTATTAACTTTAATTATATCACAAATGGAATAATAACAAAAAAGTGGCAAGCTAGGCCTGCCACTAATACTAAACTAACCATAAGGTATTATATTAATTTTTCAACTATTTCATAAGGTGCAGGAACTGTAAAAATTAAATCTTCATCTACTCTAACTTTACATTCTTCTTTACTTTCTTTAATTTTATCCATAGATAATCCACCAATATTAACTTCCTTTAATCTAGATGGAGCAACTTCAACTTTAAATAATGAATCCTTAATTCCTGTAATTTTTAAATCAGCTTCTCCAGTGCTATTTTTAACTTTTAAGCCAATTATGTTGTTACCTTTTATAGTCTTTTGTTCTGTTGGGAAATATTCTACATCAACTTCACCTGTTATAGTAATAAATCCACCGCTTAATTTTCTTTTAACTAATAAGTTTATATTATACTCATTAGAAAGTTCTTTTAATAATTTGCCTAATTTATATACTGTTAATTCGTGTATCATAATAATTGTTCCTTTTCTATAATTATATATATCTATTATACTACACAATTATTATATTATTGCAACCCATTTGTTTAGATATATCCTTTAGTTCTTGAATATATTCACTTTCTGGACTTTTTAAATGACTAAATCCTTTTCTTACACCATATCTTCTAAAAGAAATAATCTTATATCTAATGTTTGAATTATACTTACAAATTACTTTAGAAACTTCTCTTACTGTTTCTTCATTATTAAATATCTCAGGAACAACTACTGTTCTTACCTCATACAACTTATTAATAGACGCCAAAAACTCTAAATTATTTAATACATTTGAATTATTAAAGTTAATATACTTTTTATGGTTATTATTTTCAAAGCATTTTACATCTAACATAACTCCATCACAGAGCTCTAACAATTCCTTCATTTCACTAAAGTTTTTTGATCCATTGCTATCAATAAAACAAGTTAATCCTATCTCTTTTGCTTTAGCAAATAGTTCTATTATAAATTTTTCTTGTAATGTACATTCTCCACCTGATACTGTTATCCCTTGAATAAATGGTCTGTAATTTACTATTTCATTTATTACCTCATCTGCAGTAAGCCTTTGTATTTTAGGACTACTGCTATTTGGGCAGCTTTTAATACATTCATCACAATTACAGCATTTATCTTTATTCCATGTAACTAAACCATCTATAATATCTATAGCTTTTGTTGGACATTTAGCTTTACATAATCCACAATTACTACATATATTTATAGTTTCTGGATTATGACAATAAATACAATTAAAGTTACAGCCTTGAAGAAAAATTGCAGTTCTATTCCCTGGTCCATCAACTGAACTAAATGGTATTATCTTATTAATATAACCAACCATTATCTTACCATTCTTTCAAGAACTTTTCCGTTATTAACTTGACCTTGCCCTAGAACAACTGTATCTTGAAGAGTTGCTTCTCCTCTATTTAATTTTTCAATTTCACTTTTCTTAACTAAATATCCTGTTATTCTAATTACGTCAGCATCTGAAGAATAAAGAGAGAAATATCTCATACCTTCTTTAAATGCACCTTGAATTATATTTAAAATAAACTCTGGATTATTCATTGCATTTATTTCAAATGGGAATATATCTCCAACACCTGATGGAAAGTATTTATGGAATCTTGCAGTTTGTTTTAAATGTTTCCATAATTCTGGTTCTTCTCCTATTGGAATTCTTGAACCTGGACTAATATTTATATCATCTCCAATACCAACTTGTGCATGAAGTAATAATCTTTCATTTGTAACTTTACAATGCTTACTTTCAAAATTATTAATGAATTCCTCCATAAAGTCCATTATTCTAACACCTAGATCATCAGCAACTTGTGAATGTCCAAACTTTTCTTCTAAAGTTTCAGCCTTAAGTAATATATTTACACATTCAGCTAAACCCACTAATCCAAACATCGATGTAAATCTATTTTTATTAATAAAACCTTCTTTAACTAAGAAATTAGTTTGAAAGAAAGTACTTTCTTCTACTATGTATCTAATTCTTTCATTAATATATTCTGCCATACATCTCATTGCATGTGGAAGCTTGTTATCAAAGAAATCTTCTATACTATCTGCTGTTTCTGCAACCTTAGATAATCTCATTCTTACTAAAGTATGTGCTCCTCCCCCAACATGCAGTCCATTATAGCAACTTGCTATTCCATAGTTTCCTAAATCATTAGTAAACATTTTATCATTAGCAAAGCTTGGTTTTGCAGTAATTAAAGCTGTCTTAATTGCTTCTATTGCTAAATCATCAGGAGTTTCTTCATTATATTTTAAAGTAAGATTCGGAATTGCATTTTCTAGCTCTCTTTCAACTTCTAATATAATTTTAGCTGCCTTAGTTGGTTTTGGTCCTAAATTAGCATGGCAGAAAGAATCTGTTATAGTTCTATCTAATTGAGTTAAGAATAGTCTTATTGCAAGTTTTGCTTCTTCTTCATCTACTATAAAAGATTCTAATAAATAATCTATATTACCAATATAAACTGGCATTGATGTTATTGAAGGAACATGCTTGTACATAATTAATAAATTAGTTGTAGCTTCCCATATATTTGTTGCAGGAGACAGTTCTAAGAACTTACAGCCTTCCTTCATAAATTTTTCGTAATCAGGTAATATGTATCTAGGTCTATAAGGAACATTTCCTTCAAATAAATCACATATAATACCTTCTTCTCTTAGCTTTTCTGTAGCTTCAGATATATTTAATACCTTTACACTATTTTCTGCATATCTTGCTAATGATAATACCTTTTGCTCATATGTTAAGGTAACATCCTTAATTATCTTTTCTACTCCATTCATAGTATCACCTCATAAGTTATCTTTTGTATTCTTAGAGTATATCATAATAAATACTTATGTTCCATTATTACATTAATATAGATTATTAATGTAACTTTTATATTAACTTTTTTATTTAGCTTTTAAATTCTATAAATATATTTTATAATTATTTAGTGGTAAATATTATAATTTAAGGCAGGGATTGAATATGGATTTAAAAATTAGATTTGCAGAAATTAAAGATTTAGACAGTTGTGTTGAGTTAGACTTACATAAAAACATCGATACAATCAAAAATAAAATTTCTATGAAGGAAGTTATTGTTGCTGAAAGTAATAATGAAGTTATTGGTTGTTTAAAAATTGAATACATATGGACTCATCTTCCATTTATAAGCTATATAGTTATTAAAAATGACTTTAGAGCTTCTGGAATAGGAAAATCTATGTTAACGTTCTTAGAAGAATACTTAAGAAACAATGGACAAGATACTCTTCTAAGTTCAACAATGACTGATGCACTAAGACCTCAAAAATGGCATTTAAAAATGGGATTTGTTGAATGTGGTATGTTATGTGGAATTAATGATGATGGTGTTGGAGAGATATTCTTTAAAAAGATGCTTTGTGAAAATAAGTAATTATTTTCACAAATCTATGAGTTTATTTAAGAGCAACAATATTGTTGCTCTTTTGTGTTTATTTCAATAATAACAGGTGCCTTTTGAGTTTTACAAAATTCAATTTAATTTTCTATTTAATATTAATTAAAAAATCTAAGACAAATTGATAAACAATATTAATTTCACTAACTAATTCTGTATGATTTAAGTTCTTAAATATCTTATACTTAATATTATTTTTCTTAAGATTCTTCTTATTTTCTTCAATACTTTTTAAAACACTTGGATTATCATTGGTTCCTGAATAAATTGCAAGTTTACACTTAACATCATCAACTTCTACTCCAGGCCAATTTCTCCAAGCCTTCATTTGAGCTATATTAAGATTCAAATCTGTACTTTTTATCCAATCAATCTCTTCATTTGAAAGTTCATTTGTATTAAACATATTGTTTTTCTTCATTTTTTCGTAAGCTTCATACTTTTTTATCCACTCAGGGATAACAACTTTGAAAAACTCATCTCCAAATGTAGTTCCTGCACAAATACACCTATTGATTTTTTTATTATATTTAGAAAGCTGTAGCCCAATAGTTGCACCATAAGAATGACCAAAATAATTAAATTCTGAAAATCCTAACAATGTAATTAAAGTATCTATATCCTCTAATATTTTATTACAATCATAAAAATCAACTTCATATGATTTATCACTTTGCCCATTTCCCCTAATATCAATAGTTATAACAGTGAAAAAATCTTTCAATAAGTCTATCCAGCCTGTTTTTTCCCATAATTCCTTACGATTTCCCATTCCATGAACTAATAAAAGTGCCGGACCTTTTCCAAAAACTTTATATGAAATTTTCGAACCATCTTTAGAAAAATAATATGCCATAAATACCTCCTTTAGGTTTCCACATGGGAAGAGTTTAATTTATTTTAAACTTCCAACAATTTTACTTCCATGCATTTCAACACATTTTATATCTTTAGCAAGTTCTTTATAATTCTTATAAGTAACTCCACCACCAACTAAAATTGTTATTCTTTCTGAACTTTTTTCTACAAGCTCTTTTAATACATTCTTTCCATCTTCAGCACATGTTTTAGAACCTTTAGTCAATACTCTATTAATGCCCATTGAAATAAGTTGCTCTAAAGCTTCCATCTTATCATCTATTTCATCAAAAGCCATATGGAAGGTAATCTTTAATCCATTTGATAGCTCTACTAATTCTCTTGTTCTTTCAATATCAATAGTATTGTCCTTATTTAATATACCAAATACAACGGTTTCAACACCTATTTCTTTACAAAGCTTTATATCTTTTTTCATTATTTCAAATTCATCATTTGAATAAACAAAATCCCCACCTCTAGGTCTTATTATTACTGCAATAGGGATATTAATATTTTTCTTTGCTAAATGTATAGTTCCATAAGAAGGAGTTGTCCCACCTTCTCCTAAATTATCACATAACTCTATTCTATCTGCTCCTTGTATTTCTGCTCTTTTAGCCTCTTCATAACAACCAACACAAGCTTCTAATAAAATGCTCATAGTTTTCCCTCCATTACTCTTCTGTATTTAAAACACCACATGTATTTAATTCTTCTCTTAACTCTTTAATGTTCTTAAAGTGAATTCCCTTAATACCTTCTTTATTTGCACCCTGAACATTTTCAAGAACGTCATCAATAAAAATACACTCTTCTGCTTTTAAATCATAATCATTTAAAATTTTTATATAAATATCTCTTTCTGGCTTTAGTAGTTTCTCCTTAAATGAAACAACACCTCCATTAAACGTTTTAAAAATTTCATTATTTTTTGTAACATATTCAAAAGCCCTTGAATGGAAGTTAGATAAATAATATAATTTATATCCATTACTCTTAAGCTCATTTATAAGATCCACTGTATCCTTTAATGGATTTAACATAAGATACCAATCCTTGAATGCTATTTCAATAATCTCTTTATTATTTATATCTCTATTAACTATTCGTTCTATTGCCTCTTCTTCTGTTATAACACCCCTATCTAACATTGTCCATTCTTCACTTTTAAAAATACTTTCTAAAGCAATTTTCTCGGACTTTTCATCATTTAATTTATCCTTTAAATATGCTATAGGATTATACTCTAAAACTACATTTCCTAAATCAAAAATAATATTCTTATACATTTTATCACCTCAAACCTCTACTCTTCTCACATTTTTTATTATAGCATACAAACTATAAGTCTAATTAAAAATCTACTATGAACTTTTTATTATAAAAAAACTTAGATATATATAATATATCTAAGCTATTTTAAAACTTTTCATTTAATAATTTTACTTAAAAGTAAACAGATATTTTTCCTGGAAACTTACTTTTATTATATCATTAATTTTAAACTTCATTTTCTCTTTTGAAATAGTAAAATTAATTAAATTAACATTAGAAGAATTAACTTCTTTTATATATAAAGTATAATCAAAAGGATTTTCAACTATATTTTCAATAATCATATTAAAGACGTTCACACTTTCATCTTCTTTATCATTAAACAATTTAATGTTATGAGATCTTATAGCAATATATCTACTATCTACACTATCATCTAAAACTTTTAATTTTAAATTCCATTCTTCAGCTAATATGTAATCACTATTTAATCTTTTAGCCTTTGATATATTTTTGCATCCAGTAATTTTAGCTTCTGCCAAACTTAATGGTTTTTCAAACAAAATACTCTTTTCTCTGATTTCACTTGCTTTTCCACTATCAAAAACTATTATTTTATCACAAACTCTATAAGCTTCTGCTATATCATGAGTTACAAACACTACTGTTCCATCATAATCTTTCAATATTTCTACAAGCTCTCTTTCCATATTAGCTCTTAAGTGATTATCTAATGCTGAAAATGGTTCATCAAGAAGCAATATATCTGGCGATGTTATTAAAGCTCTTGCCAGAGCTACTCTTTGCTGTTGACCACCTGAAAGCTGCCAAGGATATCTATTTTCTAATCCTTCTAATCCAAATTTTTTAATATAATTAGCTGACAACTTATTTTTCTCTTCTTTACTTGTTTTATTTAATCCTATTTCAATATTATTTTTTATAGTCATATGAGGAAATAAAGCATAATTTTGAAATAAAAATCCTACTTTTCTATCTTTAGTCTTTATATTTATTTTATTTTCTGAATCAAAAAGGACTTTATCATTTATTATTATTTTACCTTTATCAGCCTTTTCAAGCCCTGCAATACATTTAAGTGTCATACTTTTACCTGAACCTGATGCCCCTAAAAACCCTATAATACCGCCTTTACTTTTCATTGAAACATCTAAATTAAAGGAAGATAACCCTTTTTTAATATCTATAAATAAACTCAATTTTATCTCCCCCTATTACCTATTAACTTTTGTTGAGTATCACACCAGTAATTTAATAAAAATATCATTATAAATGAAATTGCTACTATAATTAAAACCCAAAGCATAGCCTTATTCATATCTCCACTCTCAACAGCAAAGAATATTGCAACTGGCATAGTTTGAGTTCTTCCTGGTATATTTCCTGCTATCATTAATGTTGCCCCAAACTCTCCTAATGCTCTTGCAAAGCTTAGTACTAATCCACCAATTATTCCTGGCCATGCAAGCGGAATTGCAATTTTAAAAAATATTTTAGTTTCACTTAATCCTAGTGTTCTTGCAGCTGAAATCATATTTTTATCTATTTGTTCAAATGCAGAACGACACGTTCTATACATCATTGGAAATGCAACTACAGTTGCTGCTATAACTGTTGCACTCCAGCTAAATATAATATTTTTATTAAAACTCATGAAAATTTTTCCTACAAATCCATTCTTACCACAAATTAGTAATAAGAAAAATCCAATAACAGTAGGAGGTAATATTAGAGGAAGAGTGAAGATTCCATCAATGAATCCTCTACCTCTTCCTTTATAATTAGCCATTTTATAAGATATAAAAATCCCTATTATTGAAGTTATAATGATTGCAAGAAATGCTGTTTTAAGCGATATCCATAAAGGTGAAAAATCCATAACTTATAACCTTACCTTCTTTTTATTACTCTACAGACTTATCTTATAGCTATTGGTTGTAAAACTCTATAGAGTTAACAGCCTCACGCTCCTAGATAAAGAATTCTAATCTTCAATTGGAGCTTATACTCCACCTGAAACTAAGAATTCACTTTATATCCGTACTTTTCAAATATTTTTTGTGCTTCATCAGTAAATAAGAAATCTTCAAATTTCTTTGCTTCATCAATATTATTTGAAGTCTTTATTACTGATACTGGATAAGTAATTGGTGAATGATTATTAACTTCATCAACATTTTCTACGATAGATACACTATCACTGCTTAATGCATCACTTAAGTATACAAATCCTACATCTGCATTACCAGATGCAACCCACGCCAAAACTTCTTTAACATCTTTTGCAAAAACTAATTTATTTGAAATACTATCTTTTATTCCTGTATTTGTTAAAACTTCATCTGCATACTTACCTGCTGGTACACTTTCTGGCTCTCCAACAGCTATATGAGTAATTTTATCACTCTTTAAATCATTAAAGCTATTAATTTCAACTCCATTAGCTGCTACAAGTACTAAAGAATTTTCTACTAAATCTTTAGTTGTATCATCTAATAATAACCCACCATCTTTTAAAGCTTTCATTTGCTTTTGTCCTGCTGAAATGAATAAATCACAAGGTGCTCCTTGCTCTATTTGTTGTTGAAGAGATCCTGATGAACCATAATTTACAACTAAAGTAACATTTTCATTACTCTTTTTATATTCTGTTTCTAAGTCAGCCATTACTTCTTTTAAACTTGCTGCCGCTGAAATACTTAATTCTACTGGTTCCTTCTTTTCATTTGTCACATCATCATTACTTTTTGTAGTACATCCAACCATTAATAAGCTACAACATAATAACATTGATATCCATTTTGTCTTTTTTAACATTTCACACTCTCCCATCACTATATTTTAATCATGTTTTATTATTTTTTATCACGTTTTGTTATGTTTGATACAATAAAATATTATCATAATATACCTTTTATATCAATCTATTTAATTCAAATATAGAATTACTTTTCTTTTAATGTTAAAATTATCTTAATATTAAGGAGGGATACTATGAACTTAAAATCTTCTTTAACTCCATTAGAAGTTTCAGAGTTACTTAAAATAACTAAAAATACAGTATATGAACTTATTAAACGTGGTGAATTACCTAGTTATAAAATCGGCAAAAAAATTAGGATAGATATGCATGATGTTGAAGAATATATTAATAATCAAAAATCTAACTCTATATCATCTATTAATCGTAATATAAGTAATAATTCATTAAATAATAATATTTCAAATATTACTACTAATAATATCTCACTAAATAATCCAACTAATTCTGAAATAATTATTTCTGGTCAAGATATTTTATTAGATGTTTTAGCAAGATACATAGAAGAAATTTTACCTGACTACACTATCCTTCGTTCTTACAAGGGAAGTTATAACGGTTTATATGATTTATATAATAATAGAGTTTCTATAGCCTCCTGTCATCTTTGGGATGGTGATAATGATAGTTATAATTTTGATTATGTTAAAAGACTATTACCAGGTACTCCTTGTATTCTTGTAAATTTAGCATATAGATTACAAGGATTTTATGTTGCAAAAGGAAATCCCTTAAATATAAACTCATTTGAGGATTTAACTAATAAGAATATAAAATTTATTAACAGGGAAAAAGGTAGTGGTGTAAGGGTATTATTAGATGAAAAGCTTAGATTGCTTAATATTGATCCTAATTCTATAAATGGTTATTATAATGAAGAAAATTCTCACTTAGCTGTTGCAAGTACAGTGGGACGCGGTGATGCTAATGTAGGTCTGGGAAATAAAAAAGCTTCTATGCAAGTTGAAACTATAGATTTTATTCCACTTCAAACTGAAAGATATGATTTAATTATAAAGAAAAGTGATTTAAATAATCCTATTTATCAGAATATACTTTCTATATTATCCTCTGAAAAATTCAAAAATGAACTATACGGTATTGGAGGCTATGATTTAAAAGACCTTGGAAAAATCATGGCTACCACTTAAAGAAATTTAATTTATCAAAAAGAAATAATATATTTACAGAATTAATAAAGTTTTCTCTGTAATATATTATTTCTTTTTTATTTTTCTCTATATAAATATTTATACCTCTACTTTTTAAGTTTAGAAATATATTAATATGATTATAATTACAATTTGTGATGAAATGTGATTAATTTTTATAAAACTAACTTTAAAACAAAAATAAAATTTACCTTTTATATAACTCTCTCAATTCACCTGTAAATCCTATCCTATTTTCCTCTAAAGTCTTTAATCTAAAGAAACAACTTCCTTTTACATTTGAATTTCCCCTAGAATATCGTATTTGATTTATTACTTCCTTTTCATTAAGCCATGATTCACCATAAGTTGAATCATTTATTTTATACGCTGCATGACCAATATATAATTGAACATTAGTATTTTCAACTTGTTTAGCCCACCAGTCAACGAGAGTGGCATATGGCGCTGCACCATAATCAAATTGCCAATATATTTGAGGAATAATATAATCAATCCAGCCTTCTTGAATCCATTTCCTTGAATCTACATATACATCATCATAGCTGCTTAAACCACTTGTATTACTTCCCCCTAATGATTCTCCATTTCTCCATATTCCAAAAGGACTAACGCCAAACTTAACTTCTGTATTAGTTTCTTTAATCTTTTTATATAACTCACTTATAAAGCAATTCACATTATTTCTTCTCCATTCTTCCTTTGAATTAAATCCTTGACCATACTTTTCATATGTATTATCATCTGGAAATTCTATTCCGCCTGAAGGATATGGATAAAAATAATCATCTAATACAACACCATCAATATTATAATTTTTTACAACCTCTATAATTGTGTTTATTACATATTCTCTAACCTCTGGTATTCCAACATCAAGATAATGATAATTATTATATTTTACTATCCAATTCGAATTATTTTTTAGTGGTGATTCTTCTGGTAACTCATTTATATAATTATCCATATTAAAATTTGCCGAATTACTATCTATTCTAAAAGGGTTAAACCATGCTTGAAGTTCTAATCCTCTTTTATGAGCTTCATCAATAGCCAATTCAAGAGGATCATACCCTGGATTTTCTCCTAAAGCTCCCGTTAAATATTTTGACCATGGTGCATAATTAGATTTATAAAATGCATCTCCCATTGGCCTAACTTGAAAAAATATTGTATTCATATTTTGTTCTTCTATGAAATCAAATTTTTCTTTTAACATTTCTTGCTGAACTTTACTATTTTTATAGCTACTAATTTCAGGCCAATCTAAATTGCTTACTGTAGATAACCATACACCTCTCATTTCACCATCCTCTAAAAATTTATCAGCTATAATTTCTTCACCTTCACTTTCATTACTATCTATACTTTTATTATTATTTTTTGAGTTATCATTGATTTTATCTATCTTTATTTTTAGCACCACACCAGTAACTAGAAATATTGCTATAATCATTACTATAAACTGAATACACTTACTTCTCATTTGTCACCTCCTTTTACAATATTACTATTAATCTTTTACTAATATAACAAAAATTTGAAAAACTTAATGAAAAAAAGGTAATCTAGAAATAGATTACCTTTTAGCTATTATAAAGCTTTTAATGCAACTGCATTTAAAATGCTCCATGGTTTATTAAAGTGTGGTTGGAAGAAGAAATCTGTCATTGCTAATTCTTCTATTGTCATTTCATTTTGAATAACTACTGATAAAGTATTCATAAATTGAGTTAAATCTATATCAGAAACTATTTGTCCTCCAATTACTCTTCTAGTATCTTTATCAAATACTATCTTAACAGTAGCTGGCACATAAGTTGGCATAAATTCTGGTCTGTAGTTATCAGTTAATGATACTGATCCAACATTCATTTTAGTAGTAGCCTTTGCAACATCTTCAGTTAATCCTGTTGAAGCTATACACTTTTCATAAATCTTAATTCCTGAAGTACCTTGAGTTCCCATGTACTTAAGAGTTGGTTTTACTATATTTCTAGCTACTAAAGTACCCATTCTTACTGCATTTGTTGCAAGTGGAATATATCTTGTATCGTGAGCTGGATTATAAGTTACTACACAACAATCCCCAGCAGCAAATACGTCTTCTTTACTAGTTCTCATGTATTCATCTATTATTATAGCTCCATTTGGTAGTGTATCTAATTTACCTTGAACAAGTTTAGTACTTGGAGCAAATCCAATACATAATACAACTAAATCTCCTTCATAGCTTCCATTATTAGTAACAACCTTTGTTACTTTTCCATTTTCACCTTCAAACTTAGAAACTTTTTCACCTAAAACTAAGTTTACGCCTCTATCAGCAAACTCTTTTTCAGCTATATCTGTGAATTCTTTATCAAGATATTTCGCCATAATTCTTTCTTCTGCATCTATTAATGTAACTTTCTTACCTTGCATTTCAAATGCTTCTACAAGTTCAACACCAATGTATCCAGCTCCAATTATAACTACATTTTTAGCCTCTTTAGATTTTTCTATTATTTCAATTGCATGGTCATGATTCTTACATAATAAAATATTTTCTAGGTCTCCACCTTCAAACTTTGGAACTATTGGCCATGACCCTAATGTTAAAACTAATTTATCATAGTTATCTTCAAACTCTTCATTTGTTAAAAGATTTTTAACTTTTAAAGTTTTATTATCAAAATCTATATCTAAAACTTCATGTTTCATATTAGTTACTACACCCATTTTAGCAAGGTTTTCTGGTGAGTTATAGAAAAGATTTTTAGTTTCCTTGATTACTCCTCCAACATTTAAAGCTATTCCACATGATAAGAATGATAGATTATCATTTTTTTCATATATTGTAATTTCACTTTCTGGGTGAAGTTCCTTTAAATTAACTACTGCAGCTGTTCCTGCATGTGTACATCCAACTACTACTATTTTCATTACAAATTCCTCCTAAAAGAACATAGATATTTTATTTATTAATATCAGTTTTTAATTAATAATTGTTTTCCTTAATTAAATCATACTACTTCGCTCAGGAATAGTAAAGAGTTTTTTTGATTTTTTTGTATATTTTTTAACAATGATATGAAAATAAATATTTTTTTAATATATTGCTTAATTTATTCTTTGTTTTTTCACAATTTATATTCTTTAATATTTATAGAATTATTTTCTATTTACTAATATTTCATCATATTTTTCTTATTTAATATCGTTTTCATTAATTTTAAACAAACTTTTTGCATAAAAATGGTTATTTTAAATTATTTCTTTCATAGTATATTATTAGATTTTTATTTAAGGAGGATGTAACTTATGGGTAAAAGTGCATGGGAATATACACTTGAAATTATTTCACTCGCTACAGATATAGATAATTTAAATAATAAACTAAGTAAAACTAATAACTCTTCAGAAAGGGAACGACTTTCTTCTAAAATTGATACTTTGGAAAGTAGATTATTTGAAGTAAAAGATAAGTTGAAAAAGGTAACTATAATTTAAGTGTATCAAATAAAAATTTTATTAATTAATACATTAAAAAGGTATGATTCCTAAAAAAGAAATCATACCTTATTTGCCTATCATAGTTTAAGTATATTTTTATATACTACTATTTTATTTATTATTATTTTTTACCCTTTTTCTTAAATAACACTATTGCACCTGCAGCTACTACTATAATAGCTACTACTATATAAATAGTTGAATTAACCCCACCAGTGTTAGGTAAATTTGTTGTTTCATTATTATTTGAACCATTATTTGTACCTGATCCATTATTTGATCCTGAACCATTTTCTGATCCATTTCCACCTTCTGGTTTAACCTCAACACCTGGTTCCTCTTTTTCAAGTTCTGCTATTTTTGCTTCTGCTTTCTCTAACATTTCTAATAATTCTGGAGAAACTAGTGCTTTTTCTGCTTCAGTTAATGCATTATATGCAGCTCTTGCAGCAGCGATTCTAGCTTTATCAGCTAAAGTTATATTAGAAAGTTCCGGTAAACTTGATATAATCTCTTCTACATTCTTAATTGCCTCTTCATTAACTTCTTCATCTTCTAAAACAACTATTTCTGCTGAATCTCTAACTCTTAATCTATGACCTTCTGGATCTTCTGATGCAAGACCAATTGCTGAAACCATGTCTCCAACCTTAACTCTTGACTTCCACTCATCTGCTACACCTGGATTTGTACTACTTCCAATATATCCTTCTGTGTAAACTCTTGCTTCACCAGTCCCATCATTAACATATATATTTTGACCTTCTATTCTAGTTACTTTACCAGCTACTTCAACTAATAATCCTTCTTTTTCTTCAAGCATACTATCTGCAGTAGAAAGCTTAGTTGGATTAATTAAATTAATATTCGTATCAATTATTTCTAAATCAAACTCTTCATTATTTAAAGCAATTTGTGCATCACCTAAATATGAAGATACTTTACCTGTAAGTCTTACCTTTTGACCTAATTTAACTTCTGTTGATGATACCCCAAACACAGTAAGTCCAGCTGTTTCATCTTGTACATAAATTACATCAAAGAAAGAATTTCCTTTTGCTGATGCATTAGATGCTGCAGTAACATACCCTTCAACAACTACTGTTTCTCCAAATCTATCTGGATTATTATCTCCATCTAAATCCACTCTTACATCAGCAATTTTACTAACTGGTAACTGTGGAGTTGGTGCTAATTCTCTTAATACTTTACTTGTTATATCAAAGTTTGAATATACATATCCATCAATTTCGAAATCTGAGAAGAATGTAGCTCCTGAAACAAATACTTTAGAACCACTTTCAAGTGTTTCAACTGCAAGCCCTACAACATCACCTTGTCCTACTGGAGTATTATCCCCTTGCTTATCTGCATCATTACCATAAGTAGTTTCATGACCTTTTACTAAAACTTCAATATTATTAGTATCTTCTGGCATAACTAATGTTGAACCACTATAGAAGCTATAATTTTTGCTTGTATCAACATCCTTTAACCATTCACTTTCAGTATTATAATCATTAAAGTATAATCTATAGCTTTGACCACCATTTTCTGAATCATCTGTAGCTTGGTCATCATTAAATCTTATATTAGCACCAATTGCCTCAAGAACTGAATTTCCTTGTGCTGCATTTCCATATTCTCCAACACCATCACCATAGTCAGCTTTTGATGTTATTATAATATTTCCACCATTTTGTGCGAATTTAGCAATAGCCTTTAACTCATCTTCTGTGTATTTTTGTGGTGTTAATCCATACGAATCCTTATTTGTACTTTGAGGGTCTGAAAGTATTAATAATGATACACCATCTAAAGTTTCATCTGTAATTGGCTCAGTATTTAATATAGATTTTATTCCATTTTGAGTCATTAATCCTGTAAGTGTAGTTATTTTCCCTGAGTAATCCCCACTTACATATTGGTTTTGATGAGCTCCATCAATAACTACCTTTGAAACAGCACTAGCTTTAGATACTTTAATATCTATGCTACCTTTAAACTCTCTCTCATTCCCGTTTACATTTGCTTTAACAACTACATCTATTTTATGTTCACCAGCAGTTTCAAAGCTATGGCTTAATGTAGTAGTTCCTGTTGAAGCAGATCCAATATTTTCAATAGTACTTACTACTGGTTCAGTAGCTCCATCAATATAATATTCAACTTTAACATCTGTTAACTCTGTTGCTTCATTGTTGTAAATAGTAGTATCAATATTAATTTTTTCATTTTCCACTACAAGTTCTGTATCACAGTCAATTGATTCTATTCCAACATTTTCTCTTTCACCAACCCATATAGGTGCAGTTACTGCGATATCTTGGTCCGCTTGATCAACTCTTACATAGTAATATGAACTTACATTGTTATCTAAAGTAAATGTCCACTCTTTCTCTGCTGAATTTATATTATCTATAGATTTTACAACCTTACCACCATCTCCAATAATTGAGATTTTCTTAATGTTATCCCCTGAATCAATATCTTCTACATTTATCTTAAATTCTAATGCACCTGTATCATCTAAAATTGATCCCATAGTACTTCCATTTACAGTATATGAAATTCTTAAGTTTTCATCTTCTGTAGCATAAGTTCTTCTTTCGCTAATAGCTTCATAAATAGCTTCTCTTGTAAGCTCTGATGCTTCAACTACTGTTCTTGCAGTATTAGCATTACCCCATTTACCTTTATGGTTATCTTGGTTGTTTGTAGGAGATACATGCCATCCCTTATCAAGAGCTCTTGTATACTCTTCATACGATGGGAAATATCCTGAACTTCTTATAGCGCCTTCACCATTACCAACTTCTATTAAAGTAACTACTTCATCAATAGCTGCATCATAATGTGCATAATCACTAAAGTTACCAAAAGTTTTACCTGGATGGTTTAATTGAGATAAAGACTCTGGATATTGCTTTAATGTCTCATAGTAATTCTTTAAATTCATATTTTTATTTGTTCTAGTTTCAAATCCTGGTGTATTAAATGTATTTATATGTCCATATCCACCTGTTGAACCTGACCATGTCATTTCATAACCATACATAGCTGCAAATTCGCCATCTTTATTATACTTATCAGCAGTAGCTAATCCTAATTGCCACTCTTCACTTGCAGATCCGTCCCCCATATTAGCTGATGTATCATTATCAAACCAGTTACTATGATCTGTAACAGCTATAAAATCAACATTTGCATTATCTCTAGCGTAAGTATAAGCTTCATCTATTGTACCTTGTCCATCTGAAAGGTTTGTGTGTGAGTGAAGTTGTCCAAAATAAAGATTACTTTCTACAGCACCAACTGTAAACTTCCACTCTTTAGTAGTTAAGTTTCCTAATGTATCCTTAACTTCAACTTTAACAGCATATTTTCCATCAGCTAAATCTTCTTTGACTGAATATTTAACTGTATTTTTTTCTTTAACTAAGTTAGATGTAACATCTTCACCATTAAATGTAACTTTAACAGTATTCATATCCACACCAGACTCATCTTCAAATGTAGCTGTTATTTCAGGTCTTCTATTTTCACCTAAATTAGCTGAATTTCCTGGAGTAACCTTAATTACCTTTGGTCCAACCTTATCAACTTCTGGCTCTTCAGGTACATCCGGAGTTTCTGATTCAATCTTTATAACTTGTGATGAATTATTTATTCTTAATTGATATCCACCATTACCATCATTAGAATATTGTGATAATGTTGCAACAACTTCAACCTTATCATCAACTTTTATATCACCTAAATCATTAGCTTTGTATAAATTAATAGTTTTTCCATTAGCATCCTTTAAAATTGTATTACCAGTTAAATTTATAGAACTTACAGTTAAATCAGTTATTCTAACTACTTGAGACTCATAATTTTCTCCACCATTATTATCTACAATATCAGCTATTGTTGCTATTTTCCCGTCTGGGAAAATCTTTTGTCCATTATTTTTATTTAAAGTGTATCCATTTAATTGAACTAACCCTTTAAATTCTGATGGTGTTCCTGTAACTACTACTTCATCTCCAATTTCTAAACCTTCAGCACCTCTTAAAGCTATACCACCAGTTTTATCTTCAATTGCATAGTTATATGAACCTCCTGAAGCTTCTTTAAAAGTTACTATCCCTTTAACTAATACTGCTTCAGTTGATTTTCTAGCTTCTTCTATTGAAACTAAACCTTCAATTATTTCTTCAGCTACATATTCACTATTTCTTGGACTTGGTTCTGCTGTATAAAAATCTAAGCTATTATTATTTGTATCCCAACCATTAGTTTCCCCAGTATTATTTCCATAATTATCTTTACGTTGTACACTTGTAGTACTTGACATTTTTTCAGTTGGTGCAGTTTCATACTCATTAGCTGATGAACCAATTCCAACTAAATCGATAACATCTCCATTATTATTTACTAATCTCACCTTACATTCTGAACCTGACATTGCGATATTTCCAACAACATCAGCTTTAGGCAAATCTTCTGTTCCAGCATTTCCGGCTGCTTGCTGTATTAAGCAATATCCCCCTGGAGCAATCTTTCCATTTAAATCAGTACTTTGCCCAAAAGCACCTGCTTTAGAAGCATATTCAACTCTCCATCCTGTTAAATCTATAACTTCTGTAGTAGGGTTATATAATTCAATAAAATCATTTCTGTAAGTAGCTCCACCATTACCCCCACCACCATATACTTCACTAATAACAATACTTTGTGCAACTTCAGCTTTAACTGATTTAACTGGAGTTACTAATCCAGTTGTCATAGTTGCGGCTATTACTAAAGCAATTAATTTCTTATTTTTCATTCTAGGTCCCCCTATTTAAATTAATTTTTATTTCTTTACGAACATTATTCTAACACAGAACACGAACGTTTGGAATACTAAACTTGTTAAATTTATGCTAAATTTCGTATTTTTTGTTCTTTTTCCTAACTTTATTATAAAAACTTCGTCTTTTTTCATGTTTTATGTATATTTTTTACATTATAGATATAATATAACTTATTTAAATTAATTTTTATTAAATGAAAGCTTCCAAATAAAAAAAGCTTTATGAATAAGTTTTTTCTCGCGAAATTTCTTATATCAAAAGCTTCTTTTTCAAATCATGTTATTTACTTTTACCCTTTTTACATAAATAGCTACCTATTAATGCCGTAATTGGTACAGCTAAAACTATTCCTATGCTACCCGCTAATCCTTGTATCACTTCAGTTCCTAATACGTCTAAATTTATCATTTTATTATATGGCATAGATGAAGAATATATTAAAATTAAAACACTTAATGATCCACCAGCAAAGGCTAAAATTAATGTGTTTGTCATTGTCCCAATAATATCTTTTCCAATATTCATTGCACTTTTAAATAATTCTTTATATGTAACATTTTCATTTATACTATTCATTTCAAATATAGCTGAAGAAATTGACATAGCTACATCCATTACTGCTCCTAGTGATGCAACTAATATACCCGTAAACATTAACCCTTTAATTTTCAATCCTGTATCTTCTGCTATATACATTAAACTTTCTGCATCCTCCATAGTTATTCCTGAAAGATTACTTAAATGTCCAAATAAATAAGCAATAACGCCTGCAATTATAACTCCTGCAATAGTTCCTAATATAGCGGCAGCTGTTTTTCTATTCATGCCTGAAACTAATAATAATGTTACAGTTATACTTAATATAGCCATTAGAATACCTGCAATAATGGGACTTACCCCTTTAAGAAGAAGTGGTAACATTAAATATACACAACAAACCAATGTGAAAACTAGAGAAACTAGTGATTTTACACCTTTAACTCCACCTATACTAATTACTACTATTGCAAATAGAGCAATTAGTATATAAATAACATTACTCCTATCATAACTAAATAACGTTACAACATTTTCCCCATTTTTATCATATACACCAACTATTACCTTACTTCCCTCATTAACTTTAATATTATATAACCTACTTACTGGATTCCCCACTTCAAACTCTTGTCCTTTTAACGGACCATCCTTTATTTCTATTGCTACTGTTTGAAAGCCTACCTCTACATCCTCTAAAAATTCATCAGCTTGTAAACTTTCTTCAACAATGTCTACTACCTCACCTTTATAGTATTCCATTCCCTTATTATACTTATCAGCTAAAAATCCACCTTTAAATATAAACTTTGATAAACTTATCAATATCAAGCTACATACTATCACCCCTATAATTGGAATAACATTCTTCTTTAGATTTTTCATACTTTCCCCCTAATTTGAAACATACTTTATTTATCTATATTTTATTACATATATTAAAAAAGGTAAATTATTTTATATATTTTTCTATATAATATTCGTATTTTCATTTTATATAATAATACTCACTCAAAAAATACTTATACAATTCATTATAATAATCAATTATAAATTTATGTTAAACCTATATTTATTAATAATAAAAGAACATACCCTTAAGAAGGTATGTTCCTTAAACTATTTATTTCTTTTCTTTTCTTTTCTTTTTAACTTCCATAACTATTCCACTAGCTACTAATAATAATGCTGCTCCTATAACATAAATACTATTAGTTCCTCCAGTCTTAGGTATTGTAGTAATTTTATTTTCACTTACATTTCCTTTGTTTTCATTACCCTTATCTGTATTATTTTTATCATCATTTACTACTCCTAAAGCTATTTTACTGCCTGTTCCTTGTATTGGTGTTGGTGTCGGAGTTGGGTTTTTATTTGAAGAACTTGGATATTTAATTGAAAATTCATATTCTACTTCAGTTATATTTTCTGCTTTATCCGTAGCAACTATTTTTAATACATAATTTCCTTCATCCTTTATCTCATTTCCAATATACTCTTCTCCATTTAAAGTCATTACTAACTCTGTATCTTCATTAACTGTTATAATTGGTTTTACATCTTTATCATACCTCATACCATCTATAACCCCATCAACAGTAACTTTTGGAGCCGTTTTATCTATTTCAAAGTTATACACTACCTCTGTTTCATTACCAGCTTCATCTACCCCTTTGATTATGAATTCATACTTACCTTCTTCAGTTATTGCTGATTTATCATATTCTTCTCCATTTAACTTTATTGAAACTTTTATTGCATCTTCTATCTTTATAATTGGTATTACATCTTTATTATAAACTTTTCCATCTTCTAACCCATTAACTGTTACAATAGGGGCTGTTTTATCAATAACAAAATTTATAACTAATTTATTTTCTACCCCGGTAATGCCTACAGTCGTAACTATTAATTCATACTTGCCTTCTTCGTTTATTTCATTAAAATTATAATCTTTTCCATTTAAAGTCGCTGTTACCATAGCTTCTTTTGGATCAACTGATATCTCCGGCTTTATATTTTTATTATATACTCTATTATTTTCTACACCTTTAATATTTACAATAGGTATATTTTTATCTATTTTTATCTTTATTTTCTTAACCGTTTCATGTCCAACTAAATCTACTGCCTTTAATATTATTACATCTCCATCTACAACAGGAACTTCATACTCAAATTCTCTATAGTTAGTTTCTTCATTATTTTCATTTAATTTTACTGTCATTTTCTTTTCATTATTTAAGTATAAAGAATAACCATTTGACTTATCAGATACAGATCCCTTTAATATAACTTTATCTTTAGATGTAGCTAAAATTCCGTCTTCATCAACAATTGGTGTAAAAATATTTAACGTTGGTGCTGTAATATCACAGTATACTTTATTACTATAATTTGCTATTATATTTCCTGAAGTATCATTTGCATAAAGCTTAACAGTATTTTCCCCCTCTTCAAGAGTTACTATTTTAGTAAACTTCCCATTTTCTCTTATATCTGGTTCTTCTCCATTAATTAATATCTTATCTACAGGTCCAGAATAAACACCTTCTACTAATAATTCATTGCTAGCTAAATAATCTGAATCTGGAAAATTAATTAGTTTAACACTTGCTTCATTTTTACCAACAGTAATATTATAAATGTCATTACCAACATTATAAGCATTATCCATTGTTAAAACTTCTATAGTATTAACAGAATCATCAGTTAATGTTAAATCAAGATTATACTTATCTTCATTAACAACTGCATTTGCCAATATTTCATCACTTAACACTTCACCATTGACTGAAATAATTAATTGATTTAAACTACCACTTTTTAATTCACCATTAAAATTCAATTCCAACTTATAATTTGTTGTTTCAGATTCTGTATTTGATAATAATTTAGATTGAATTGCTGTTAAATCAATTTTAACAGGAATAATAAAATCTTGATAATAAGTATTATCACCATCAACTTTAGTTTTATAATTTAAATAATATTGTCCTTCTCCTACAACTTCTTGTTTACCAGTTTGTTTATTATATACTTTACCATCCCAAGCAATATCACTAGATACCGATGCCTTTGTGCCACCTTTACCACTAAATATCTTCTTTCTAAAATCTATTCCTTTAACAATATCTTTAGCAATTACTTTTCTATTTTCATCTAATAAATCAACCTTAATTTCTTTTGCATTTCTTAAGAAATATAATGCTGGAAAGAATTCATCCCCTAAAGCATCACCATTTGGTGAAATAGAAATTTTTTCTGGATTTATAATAATATTACCATCATCATCTTTTCCATCATAACCAGCATAATTATATTCTCCTAACACTTCCGTTGCTACAAAACTTGGTGATATTATAATTGATTTTTTATCCCATGAAACTCCATCTATTATAGTATCTGCGCTCCAGTCACCATAATAACCCATGTAAGGAACTACTAATGATGGAGTATCCTCGTTTTCTGCAATAAATTTTATAAATCCTTCTACAAAATTATTTGATACTGTTCCCTCTTTTACACTTAATGTAACATTTATATCAGCTGTTCCCTTAGCAGGCACAGTAACCTTTTTATTATCAAATACTAAACTTGCTCCTTCTAATGTCTTGTCAAATGCCATAGTTCCATTTATAATATTTTTCCCTCTCATAGTTGGAGTAAAGGCAGTTAATACATCACCTAATGATTCTACAGTATACTTCTCCTCTTTATCACTGTAATTAGTTAAAGTCAACTTAAATGATGTTGTATTTCCTATTTCCTTTAATGAAACTGTTGCTTGTCCACTTTCGTCAGTAACTAATACTCTATTTTTTATTGCTTCTTTAGCTTGAATAATTCCAGAACCTTGCCTTCTAGGGGAATATGGAATATTTTCATCTCCAAATTCATTAGTTTCAGTTAAAGTTTTTGCAGTATTTATAATTGTTTTCTTAACAAACTCAACTAACTCTCTTCCTTCAAGTTCAATTCCATTATCTTTTAATCCTTGAATAATTAAAGCTGTAGCACCTGCAACATGTGGCGCTGACATTGATGTACCACTTTTTGCTCCATAACTATTATTATTTAAAGTTGAATAAATATTTCCACCTGGTGCTGTAATTTGAGGAGCAAACTCTAAGTTAGGGGCTGGTCCCCATGAAGTAAAATCAGACATTAATGCTACATGTGGATTTGCTATATTAACAACCCTTCCTTTAAATAATATTGTAGTTTTACTTAACGGAGCATTTTTTAAAAAATCTGCATCTTCTTTCGTAATAAATATTACGGGTATATTAATGCTGCTGTCAGTAGCCATATTAATATAAGCATCACTATCCACATTGTTGCAAACGATTACCGCACTTGCCCCAGCCACTTGTGCATTTATTTGTTTTTCTACGAAAGAAATATCACCTCTGCTTATTAAAGCAACTTTTCCAGATAAATCTTTTCCTTCAAAATCCTTTGGTTTACCAAACCCACAATCCACTATACTTAGTTTATTTTCTGAAGAAAAAACTTCAGTTGGATTAACATCACATTGAGTATAACCAATTAACTTAGTTTCATTTCCAATTCTTGCTTCTAACGCTGGTAAAGTAATTATTGAATTTTCGCTACTAGCCACTTGTAATGCATCACTTGCAAGTCCTGGTGAATCAACAACTCCTGTATCGCTTACACCATTTGCTATATAAGGATTTAATGATGTAGCTGAGTTTCCTGCTGAAACTACACATATTACACCATCATCTGTTGCATTCTTTATAGCAATTTGCTCTGGATCTTCAGCATCTCTATATCCTGCATCAGAACCTAAAGACATATTTATAATATCCGCATCTAATTCTACTGATGCTTCTAATGCTGCTATTATATCATCCGAAAATGCTGATTCTATTTCTGGATTATTTGTAAATACCTTCATCGCAAGCACTTGGGCTTCTGGTGCTACCCCTTGTACCCCGTTATTATTATTAACTTCTTCTTGAGAAGCATTTGCAGCAACTATACCTGCAACATGCATACCATGCATACTACCAGTTAAGTCTACAATTTCATCATTTTTATCTGCAAAGTTATATCCATATGGAACTTTATCTGTGTAAAACTTCCCTAATCCTATATTCGTATTTTCTTTTTTCAATTTAGCTTTTGATGGATCTGTTAATTTCATATCCTTATGACTTGGATCAATGCCTGTATCTATTACTGACACCACTAACCCTTCACCTTTATATCCATAATCATTCCAAACTCTTAAGGCTTCAGTAAACTCTTTAGCTGAATTTACTGATGGATAATAAGCCTTTGCTTCTTTAACACTTGCTACTCCATCAACCTCTTCAATTTTTTCTATATCCTTTCTTTTTACCTCTATAGAAAATCCATTAATAAGGTTTCCGAAAGTATGTTTAACTTCCTCGCCTGTTTCGTTCATTACCTCTTCTTGAATAGGTATTTGTGCTTCTTTTACCTCCTCAACCATCTCTTCTGTTGGTTGTACTCCATCTTCTAGCATTAAAGTTGCTGGAGTTTCAGTTAATTCAACTATTACTCTTACTCTTTCTTCAGGGTTACTTAACTCATCTAATGTTGAGTTTTCATTATCTTTTTCTACCCCTTCCACATTTGAGAACTTGTCTCCATTTAAAATTTTACTTTCCAAATTTTTCAATAAAGTTTTTCTTGCATTTTTACTTTCATTTAAAGTATATGCATTTGCTTCTGTACCTTTGTTTGATGCCAATAATGTTATAGACATAATTGTAGTCACAATAATTGACATAACCCTTAAATTTCTTTTTTTCATATAACCTCCCCCTTTTATTTTTTATATATGTAGATTATGTATTTTACGCAATATATACAATATATGAAACATATGTAATATATTGGATGTATTGTATATATCATGTATATTGTATAACTTTTATTTGCTTTCATCAATACTTTATCATCTTTTTTTTACAATAAATTATGAAAAGCTCTTGCTTTCGTAAATATTTGCCCAATTTGTAAGATGTTTATTTTAATTTTATTATTATAAATCAAAAATAATGCCAATAAGAACTACTCCTATTGGCATTATAATACATAAATTATTATTTTAATTTCTTCTTACCTTTTAATATAAAATATGATCCTCCAGCAACTAATACTAATGCAATAATTACATAATAAATTGTATTTGTTCCTCCTGTTTGAGGTATATTCCCTGGTTTATTATTATTATTATTATTATTATTATTATTATTATTATTATTATTATTATTATTATTATTTTGATTTCCACCATCTGGCTTTATATCAACTCCTGGCTTATCAGAAGTATCTTCATCGCCTGGCACTTCAACTTCTTCATCCTTTGTTACAGTTACCTTTATTTCCTTAGATGTTTCTCTACCATTATCATCAACAACTTTATATATAACTTTATATGCCCCTTCTTTTGATGTATCAACAGTATTCTCTACAATTTCTAATTTTTCAGTAATATCATTACCTAAAGAATCAGTTGCTGTTACACCATCCAAAGGATTAAAAGTATCACCTAATTTAATAATCTTATCCTCTACATTAATTACTGGTTCTGGAATTTCTTCCCCTTCTCCTAACCTAGTAATTTCTAACTCTAAATCCTTAGTTGCAAAACCTATAGCTTCTGCATTATTGTTAAATATATCAGGATTATTTTTATTTTCTTCAGTTGGTTCAATATGAATTGCTATATTATTTTTACCAACATTTAATTTTACTTCATGTGCAAAGTTACCATTTTCATCAACAGCAACAGCTTCACCATTTATTGTTAAGTTAGGATCTAACATTGAATTACCTTTAACAGTAATGCTGTCATTTTTAGTATAGCTTCCATTTGAAGGATCTAATACTACTACAGGCATATCCTTCCATCTAACTACTTCATTTTCAACTAACATTTTCCCATCGCCTTGATTTACAACAGTTATTTTCTCATTTCCACCTTCACCAGTTGTACACCCATACTTACTTTGATTTGCGGCTTTTGGATTTGAGTAATTCATTAATGCTTCTTGATTCCATTCTCCACCTTTAACATACTTATACTCTATTGTTTCACCTTCTAAAACTGAAATAGTATAAGTCCAGTCAGCAGTAACAGCCCCATTTCTACTCATTTCCCATGAATTAACATCCCATCCATTCATTGCTCCTGGCATAGTTATAGTAGCATCAAGAGGAGTATATGAAGGCGCATGTAATTTAAATGTTACTTCTACCATTACTAAATCAGGAGTAACAGTAACCTCATTTGATTTAACAGATTTTCCTCCATTTGTATATGCTATTACTTCATATTTATATTCTGTTTTATTTCTAACATCTGTATCCTTATAAGATACTATAGAGCCATCTTGAACTCTTGCAATAACAACTCCATTTCTTACAATCTCATATAAAGCAATATTATCGTTTCCAACAACACTCCAATTTAAATTAACTTCTCCTGATTGCTCCTCTGGAGTTTTAAGTTCTATTGCATCTGCTGGAATTCCATCTTCAACTAATGATAATTCAAAAACTTTAACTTCTGTAGAGCTTATTGAATTTTCATCATTAAATCCATAATTTCCTTTTGTAGTAAATTCATATTTATATTCATATTTTCCAGGCTTATTCGCTATAAATGAAGCAGTAAACATATCATTATCTCCAGCCTCACCAGAGTAATTTGCTTTAACTACTGTAAACTCCTTATCTCCTGGATACTTAACTAATAATCTTCCTACTAAACCTGATGAAGCACCTTCCTCATTAGAAATATTCTCTATAGAAACTTCAGCATTAATATTTATCGGTGTTGAAATATCAACTTTATCGGCTTTTACATCACTTAGATTTCCAATCCATGTAATCTTTGAATGTGGAGTTAATTCATCACTCCAAGTTAACACTGATCCATTTCCATCCTTATCTATTACACTTACTGCAAAATATAATCTATTACCATTTACTAGTCCATCAATTGTAACTTCAGTATTTTTTACTGTCTTTACTTCTGTTTGTAAACTACCTTTAAAACTTGAAGAATAAATTTTATATTCCTTAGCATCTTTTACAGCATCCCATTTTAAAGTTACTTCTCCATTACCTTCTGTACCTGTAACCTTAGTAACTGAATCTGGTAGCTTTATAACATTAGTACTTGTCATCATTCTTCCTGTCATTGCAGGAATAGTAATTTCTGCCTTTCCATCTTTTACTGTTAGTTTATATGAAGAATCTAATCCATCAACAAATTTTGTTCCATTTCCAGTAAACTCTTTTAAATCTATAGTTACTTTTGCATCAGTATTTGTAGGATTAATAGCAACTATTGCATGTGAATCTTCATAGCTTCTTCCATAAACATACACCCCTTCATTTCCAGTATATAAAGTTTTTAAATCTCCATAAGAGAATAACTCTTTATTATTTTCTCTAACTGATCCAATAGCCTCATAGAAGCTTACTAATGATTCGTCTTCACTTCCCCATGGATAAGTTCTTCTACAATCTGGATCCTTAGAACCTGTAACACCGGCTTCATCTCCATAATAAATAGTAGGTGCTCCTGCATATCCAAATTCAAATAAAGCTGCAAGCTTTAATCTTTGTTTTCCTAAAGCTTTATCATAATTGCTAAACTCAGCTCTTTCATCTGAATCCACTCCACCACCTAGTACATATATAGCTCTTGCAACATCATGTGATCCCATTAAATTCATTAATGCGTAAAACGCTTCTTCTGGATAATCCTCGTAAACAGCCATTAATGTATCATTTAATCTAGTAGCATTACCATTTTTTAAATAATCAATTAAAGCCGCTCTAATTCTATAGTTCATTACAGAATCATATTGATCACCAACAAAGTATTTTGAAGCATCATCCCATATTTCACCTAAAATAAGTGTGTCTTCATTATGTTCCTTCATAACTTCTCTAAAGTCATTCCAGAAAACAGTATCAACCTCATTAGCAACATCTAGTCTCCATCCATCTGCTCCCCAATCAACCCATTGTTTAGCTACTGAATCTTCATCTTTATAGATATAATCAACTAATTCTTTATTATTCCATTCACTAGATTTATTAACAAACTCATCACTTTCACTTGCTAAACCTAATTCAATAGCCTCATCTTTAGTTAATGATTTGAATTCTGGTAATGAATCATATCCCCACCAGCCTTGATAATCATATCTTTCATTTGTTGTTCCAACATCAACTTTAGAGTTTTTAATATTAAACCATAAGTGCCACTTTTCTTTACTAAATCTTTGTCCAGATTTAACAAAATAATCCTCTGCTTTAGTCATAGCATCTTCTTCTGTTAAACCTTCATTATTCATCGTATCATATACATATTCCCAATATTCATAAGCACCAACAGTATCATATTTACCATATCTATCAAAATAAATTGAATCATCACCAACATGATTAAATACACCATCAACAATTAAGTGCATTCCTCTACTCTTTAATTCCTTAGTAAATGACTTAAACTCTTCTTCAGTTCCAAACATAGGGTCTAAAGATTTATAATCTGTTGCATCATATTTGTGATTTGATGCTGCCATAGAAATTGGATTTAAGTATAATGTATTAACACCTAATCCTTGTAAATAATCTAATTTTTCTTGAATTCCCTTAATATCTCCACCAAAGAAATCATTTGACCATATTCCATCTCCAGAATATGCACCATCAATATCAGCCATATTCTTCTCACCTAATCTAGGATTATCAGGAAGCGAATTCCATGATTCTGGTACTTCAATAGGTTCTTCTCCTCTTGCATTTGTCTTTGTATCATCATTAGAAGTATCACCATTATTAAATCTATCTGGGAATATTTGATATACAACTGCTTCTTTCATCCAATCAGGAGTTTGGTAATCCTTATCATAAACTGTTAATTGGAAAAATAATCCATTCTTATCTCCAACAGTTCCTGTTTTACCCTCATAACCATCTTCAACGTAATATTTTGCTGTATCCCCATCTCCAGCAATAAATTTATATCCATAAACTCCTATTTCATCTGGAGTAAATGTTGCTTCCCATATATCAACTTCTTCTTCATCTACTGTTATAGTCGACACTTTTTCCATATTGTAAAGATCTGATCTATTAGTATTTGTATTTCTAACTAATACTCTAGCATATTGTAAATCACCCTTTTGAGCATGCATTCTAACTGTTACATCTGTTCCTTCTTCAACTGCTCCAAATGGATATTTGTAAAGACTGTCCCAAGTATTATGGTATAACATATCCCCATTAACCTGTCCATCTAAATCAGTTATCTCCTTGGAAGCTACTGGTGAATGATAACTAAATGTTTCTTTACCTTGAGCTACATATATATCTAATGTTCCATCATTAGATACATGTCTTAAATCAATAAATCTATTACTATCTACATCTTTTTCAGCCCATTCATTGTCACCCTCTGTTCTCTTAACAATGAAACCTACCTTATTATAATTAACTAGATTTTCATATACTTTAGTTGCTACTTTTCCGTAACTATCTTCTGAAGCAAACTCTACTTTTTCTCCTTCTGCTCCTTCTACCGCCTCTAACCATGTCCATAAATTCCAGTTATCATAATCTTTTTTATTTCTTTTATAATGAATATTTACAGTAAGTTTTTGGTATTCTTTTATAAATGCTCTTTGTTCAATACTTTTTGGCTTTTCTTTTTCGCCATAAGTTACAACAATTTCATTATTATCATTATTTAATTCTGAAATTTCATATTTTAAATCTCCAGTTGCTTTATTACTCCAATCTTGTCCTTGTTTAACTATAATTCCAAGTTCACCTGAAGTTACACCTAAAGGCAATTCTAATAAAGAATATGCCCCTTCTTTATCTACATAATCAAATTCAACAAATTTTCCACCTTCACCAGGATACCATGTCCAAAATCCCCAGTTTTCGTATTTAGTTTCATCGTCTTTAATGAATCTAACCTTTACAACTTTCTTTTCTTGACCTTTTGGCACAATAACAACTGAATTTCCATTTGCTACTTCAGTATTTAATTGATCTATAAATGCTCCATCCCAATTATCTCCTGGATTAGGTTTAAATTTATATTCGTAAGTTCCAGGTTCTAACTTAATTGTTGTAGAAAAAATTCCATCTGAATTCTTTTCCATTTTTATTTCTTTTGATGTATTCCACTCAACCATTGAACCTATTAAATATAAATCGTCACCTTCATATTCAGCTCTAAACGTTACAGTACCATCATCATTAATTTGCGGACTTTTTAATACTGACTCACCTTTAACTGTAAGTATTGCATTAGAAGTAAAATCTCCCTCTTTCTCATGATTTGGATTTATAGGATCGCCTTTCCAATCTCCCCATTCTTGATCTACAGTATCTGGAGACCATGTTACTATACCATATTGATAATTACCTGGTGCTATATCCATAGTTACTGACCAAATATTTGAGTTACTTTCATTAGTCATTTCATGTAAAACACCCCAATCCTTATCAAATGAACCTTTAACAGCTACTCTAGTCTCTGTTCCATTGCCTAAGTAATATAATGTAACCTTCCCATTACTTAATTGTGGATTAACTACCACAGCTGGGTTATTACCTTTTTTATATGTGTTTAACGGATCACCCTTCCAATCTCCTAAAGCTTGCTCTGTTGTGTCTGGAGACCATGTTACAATTCCATATTCATTTATTCCTGATATTCCTTCTACAGTGGTTGTCCAAATATTATTTTCTCCTTTAGCCATATCAATTGTATTCCAACCACTAAACTCTCCCTTTACTTTAACAGCATCTTCTGTTCCATTCCCTTGATAATTAAACGTAACTGTTCCATCACTATTAATTACAGGACTTCTTAGTACAGTTTCTGCCAAAACACTAATAGCATTGTTAGGAAACGGTACCATACTTAGACAAAAGAATACTAATGTCATTATTGATACTTGCCATTTGTACTTTAAAACTCCATTTTTCTTCATAAAATCTCCTCCCAATTTTCAATTTAAAAATAGTCTAATATACTATTTCAACTTTCAGAAACCGTTACCATTTAATTGTTAATTAGTCTATTTCTAAATTCACTTTACATTATTATTGTAAATCATTACGATAACTTTTTCTATATTTTTTTATTTTTTGTAGTTTGTTACAAATTTTTCTTTATTCTATTTATTATCTATTCCTTTTATAGTATAATTATTAGTTAAACATAAAAAGATTGTATAAAACTATTATGAATATATTTATTATATTCATAGTTATGTTTTATACAACCTCTTTTTAGTCTCTTCCTAAATTAATTCCTAGCATTCCTGAAAGAATACCAACTAAAGCACAAAGTGAAAATTTAATCAAATCATATAGCCCTAAAGTAGCCTCTGCTCCGAATAAAACTCCTATTGCATATAAAGCTATGTAAAATAATACACCAACTGAAAGTCCTACTAACCATCCTTTTCTCCCATATAGTTTTGCTGCTAATATTGTTCCAAATATTAAACTAATACTTGTTAACGTAACATTAATAGCGCTATCTATACCAGAGCTAAAATCTACAAAGTTCATAATTAATGAATAGATGGCAGTTAATATAGTAGTTACTGCAACTGCTCCAACAACTCCCTTTAGAACATTGTTAAAATAATCTTTCCACTCCATAAGAATACCCCCTTTTACTTCATTCTATGAAGTAAAAGGGGGTAATATTCTTTATTATGCAACGTCTTTATTTAATTTTTGAGCTATTGAGTTTTTAGTTACTCTAAATCTAACTCTATCTGGACCTGATTGGATAACCATTTGGTCTTCTTCAATTGTTATGATTTTTCCAATGATTCCACCTCTAGTTAAAACTTCGTCATTTACTTTTAACTCTGATAACATTGAATTATATTTCTTAGTTCTTTTCTTTTCTGGTAAAATTAATAAGAAATACATAATTGCGAACATCGCAACTAAAGGTAATAATGTAGCTAATAATTGTGGCATTAAAATCCCTTCCCTTCTCATTTATGTAAAAAATAATACATTGTAATTTTTACTATGCATTAAATACTATACTTTATTTAAAATTATATGTCAATTCTATGAATACTCTATATGCTAAACTTAATAAATTATTCATAAAACTGTTTTTATAACTTTATTTTTTTATATTCCATTCTCTAAGCTTTTGCTCTTTAAACTCACTATAAGTTCCATTATCAATAGCAGTTCTTATGTCTTCCATTAACTTATTATAGAAGTAAAGATTATGTAATACACATAGTCTTAAAGCAAGCATTTCTTTTGCTTTAAATAAGTGTCTTATGTAACTTCTTGTATAATTTTTACATGCAGGACATTGACAGCCTTCATCTATTGGTCTTTCATCTAATTCAAACTTAGCATTCATTAAGTTTATTTTACCCTGACCTGTAAATACATGACCATGTCTACCATTTCTAGCTGGAAGAACACAATCAAAGAAGTCAACCCCTCTATCTACGGCTTCTATTATATTTTCTGGAGTACCAACTCCCATTAAGTATATTGGCTTATCTTCTGGTAGATGTGGAACAACTGCATCAATAATTCTATACATTTCTTCATGAGTTTCTCCAACTGCTAAACCACCAATAGCATATCCATCCATATCTAGTGTTGCTAAATGCTTAGCATGTTCAATTCTTATATCTTCATAACATCCACCTTGGTTAATACCAAAAAGCATTTGTTCTTTATTTATTGTATCTGGTAATGAATTTAATCTATTCATTTCAGCTATGCATCTATCTAACCATCTATTTGTTCTTGCAACTGAATTTATTACATATTCTCTAGTTGATGGATTCGGTATACATTCATCAAAAGCCATTGCTATAGTTGATGCTAAATTACTTTGAATTTGCATTGATTCTTCTGGTCCCATGAATATTTTCTTACCATCTATATGTGAGTTAAAATAAACTCCTTCTTCTTTTATTTTTCTCATAGATGATAGTGAGAATACTTGGAATCCACCTGAATCAGTTAATATAGGTCTATCCCAATTCATAAACTTATGTAATCCGCCCATTTTAGCAACTACTCTATCAGATGGTCTTAAATGTAAATGATATGTATTTGAAAGCTCAACCTGACATCCTATTTCTTTTAAATCCATTGAAGAAACTCCACCTTTAATCGCAGCTAAAGTTCCAACATTCATAAATACTGGTGTTTCAATAGTTCCATGAGGTGTTTCAAATCTACCTCTTCTTGCTTTACCGTCTTTTTTTAACAGCGTATATCTTTTACTCAAAACTTCACGTCCTTTTAACTTATGTTTTTATTATTTTATTATCATTGAATCTCCAAAAGAGAAGAATCTATATCTTTCTTTTACAGCTTCATTATAAGCATTCATTACTTTTTCTTTTCCTGCTAAAGCAGAAACTAACATTATTAATGTTGATTCTGGTAAATGGAAGTTAGTTATAAGTTTATCAACTACTTTAAACTCATATCCTGGATAAATAAATATATTAGTCCAACCACTTTGTGCCTTAACAAAACCATTTTCATCACCAATTGTTTCTAAAGTTCTTGTAGAAGTTGTTCCAACAGATATAATCTTATTTCCTCTTTTTTTGGTTTCATTAATTATTTTTGCATCCTCTTCTTCTAAATGATAAAACTCTGAATGCATAACATGCTCATTTACATCATCTACTTTAACAGGTCTAAATGTTCCAAGCCCTACATGCAATGTAACATACGCAATATTTACACCTTTTTCTTTTACTTTTTCTAAAAGCTCTTTTGTAAAGTGTAATCCAGCTGTTGGAGCTGCTGCAGAACCTTGTTCCTTAGAGTAAACTGTTTGATATCTTTCTCTATCATCTAGTCTTTCTGTTATGTATGGTGGAAGCGGCATTTCTCCAAGTTCATCTAAAACTTGTTCAAATATTCCTTCATAAGAAAATTCTATTATTCTATTTCCTTCTTCAACAATATCTACAACCGTACACTTTAATTTACCTTCTCCAAAAGTAAATTCAGTTCCTATCTTAGCTCTTTTTCCCGGCTTAGCTAAACACTCCCACTTATCTCCTTCTATTCTTTTTAGAAGTAAAAACTCAATTTTCCCTCCACTTTCTGACTTTTCTCCTATAAGTCTAGCAGGCATTACTCTAGTATTATTTAAAACTAATGTATCTCCTGAATTTAAATATTCTATAACATCGTAAAAATGCTTATGTTCTATTTCTCCAGTAGCCTTATCTAAAACCATTAATCTAGAATAATCTCGCTTCTCTAATGGATGTTGAGCTATAAGCTCCTCTGGTAAGTAAAAATCAAAATCACTTGTTTTCATATATATCTCCTAACTTTCAAAAAAACTTGTTTGTCTTTTTGCAACTTTTTTACCTCTTTCTCTTCCTAAATGACTATATGCCTTATCTGTAGCTGTCCTTCCTCTAGCGGTTCTAACAATAAATCCTTTTTGAAGAAGATAAGGTTCGTAAACATCTTCTATCGTTCCTAGTTCTTCACCAATAAAATAAGATAATGTTTCAATACCTACAGGTCCCCCGTTAAAGTTATCAATAATAGCTTCTAATATTTTATTATCAACCCTATCAAAACCTTGAGCATCTACTTCTAAAAGTTCAAGCGCTGCCTTTGCTTCTTTATAACTAATCAAAGAATCTGAATATACTTCAGCATAGTCTCTAACTCTCTTTAATAGTCTATTAGCAATTCTTGGTGTCCCTCTAGAACGTCTCGCAATTTCATATGCTCCTTCTTCAGTTATATTGCATCCTAGTACAAAAGCAGATCGTACAATTATTTCCTTTAATTGCTCTTCTGTATAATATACCATATCACAAAGAACACCAAACCTATCCCTTAATGGGGAAGTTAGCATACCAATTCTAGTTGTAGCTCCAATTAAAGTAAAGTGTGGCAAATCTAATCTAATAGATTTAGCTGCTGCTCCTTTTCCTATAACTATATCTAAAGCATAATCCTCCATTGCTGGGTATAATATTTCTTCAACACTTCTATTTAATCTATGAATTTCATCAATAAATAAAACATCATTATCTTTTAATGTTGTTAATATTGCAGCCAAATCACCAGCTCTTTCTATTGCTGGACCTGAAGTAATCTTTAAATCTCCACCCATTTCTTTTGCAATTATATTTGCTAATGTAGTTTTACCTAATCCTGGTGGTCCATATAACAATACATGATCTAATGCTTCATTTCTTCTTTTAGCTGCCGTAATGAAAATATTAAGTCTTTCCTTAACTTTATCTTGACCTATATATTCATTAATCTTTTGAGGTCTTAAACTTAATTCATTATTTCCATCCTCCAGAATTTCATCTGGTGTGATAATTCTCTCCAAAATCTATCACCTCTATCCCATTAATACTCTTAAACATTCCTTAATAATATTTTCTACAGATTCTTCTCTATTTACTTTCTTTAAGGCACTTTCTGCTTCCTTTTCTGAATATCCAAGTGCTAATAATGCTCCAAGCGCTTCACCTATTGCATTTGCATTACTTGGTGCCATATCTTCAAACCCTTGTTGAATATCAACGCCTTCAGAAACTTCATCTGTTTTAATCTTATCTTTAAGTTCTAATATTATTCTTCCTGCAGTTTTCTTACCAATTCCAGGTGCCCTGCAAAGATGTTTATCATCTTCCATAATTATTGCATATTTTAAATTGTTTATTCTACTTATTGATAATAAGGATAAAGCTGCCTTTGCACCTACTCCACTTATTGAGATAAGAAGTTTAAACATTTCTAATTCTTCTCTATCTTTAAATCCATATAATCCAATAAAGTCTTCTCTTACTATTTGTTCTAGGTATAATTGTACTTCTTCAGATACCTTAGGCATTTCTGCCATTGTTGCTCCTGAAGTAAAAATCTTATATCCTATCCCATTATTCTCTATAATAACATAATCCTTATTAATTCCAATATATTTTCCCTTAATATATTCGTACATTTTCATCCCCCTTAATCTAATTAATAATTAGATTATATTTGTGCTTTCCTAATTAAGTTTTATATTTCAAACTGTATATCAACACAATTACTTCTTTAGTCTACCTTATACTTTATCATTTAAACTTAAATTTTTCAACAATAAAGAGTTATGCTATTCCTATAATATATAAATAGCATAACTCTTTTCTCTTTACACTGTTATTGACCTGTAATTGGATCTCCATAAGGCTCCATAATATCAATAGAATCTGCATTAGTAAATATATTATCTATTGCATAATCAAAGGTATTTATTTCATTAGGCTTGTATAATAGCTTTGAAATCAAATCTTCCTTTTCATCTTGAAAAATAAATTCACCTTGTATCTTTTCTATTATTTCTCTTGTGTTATATAGCCTACATTTTCCTTCTTCAACTCCTATTTTATAGCAAATTACATCAGCGATATCATCAAAATCTTCTGTTAAGTCTTCATATGCGCCAACTACATCATTATTTCTTGTCCTGAAATAATAGTAGTTATTAATATATGCTTTTGCTGTTTCTTCATCATTAAAACCTTTTATGTTTCCACTAGGCATAACTAATAAATATTCAAAATTTGGCATAATACTCATATATCTTCGCCTCCTTAGTTGCTTTCATTAATATTTTCTCCTCTTATGTAGAATGTTATACAAGCATCTATTTTCCTATAATGAAAGAGATTATAAATAAAAACCAAATTCTATTTATAATCTCTTCATATAAAAATATATATAATTTAAGGGTATATTTAAAAAACCACTTTAAAAAGTGATTATATGGGATAAGCATTATGAAATATACGCAGTCAACTTTTCAATTGCTTCATCTTTTGTATCATAACAATTTTTCATTTTTTTTATTTCATCTAAATCTTCACCTTTTAAAAAACTAATAGGTCTACTATTTCTATATACATCATCTTCATTTTCAATTGTTAGTTTTCCATCTGCATCTGTTTTATAAATTGCAAAGTAGCCATCTTTTTCACCTATATAATATTTATTAGGTTGCAATACACTAGTTGCTCCATCCTTATTAAAAACTACCTTTTCATCTTGTAATTCTTCTAGACTATATCCATTTGCTTCGAAAAAATTCACAATAAACTGTTGGCTAATTTCACTTGTAATAAAATTTTCTTTTTTAAATTCAGAAATACTTTGTTCTTTTTCAACAACCCCTTCATTCATTAAAATAAGAACCATATTATCATCTAAAGCCTTAGTGTTGTTGTATACTGTTTTTTCTTCTTCACCATTATTCTTAACGTATTTAGGATTGGTTAATCTATCAGTTATAAAATAGGTAGCAAAAAAACAACCTACAATAGCAAAAACAATTACGCCTGAAATTATTGCTAATTTCTTATTTATATATTTATCTTCATTATTTTTAAATTTACTATTCATAAACATCACTCCTTAGCTATAATTCTTGACAGCTTTACAAATGATATTCATACTTTTAAAAAATTTTTACAAAAAAATAAAAGCTCACATTGAGCTTTTACCATTCAATCGTTAATATACTATAATCCTCTTTTTTAAGAGATATTCTATATCCTTCTAATAATAACCAGCTTACTAATTGTCTTTGAATTTCTTCACTTTCATCATCCATGGCAAGGATTGCACTAATTTTATTTACTCCCATATTTTTTCCCATATCAATATTCTCTTGTATCTTATTTTTATGACTTTCGAATTTTTCTTTTAATTCATCATTTAAAAATTCCACAAAAACTCCCCCTTTATACAATAAAACCTCTTCTATATTAAATATTAACTTTTTTAACTCCATCTATATATTATTTTATTTTCAATCTAATAAGCTAAAAATGAAATTCTCTTACTATATTATGATTAATATTAATAGTTAACCACAAAAAAATAAAAATTATTTGTTTTTTATTTTATTATAAATTTCTTCCTCTTGATTTATACTATATTATTGCGTATAATTTATGTTTGTAATATAGACAGTTCGGGAACCTCCTGTCTTTAAACAAAACTAGGTAAAAGTTTATACTTAAAATAATAGCTAAGAATTAGTAATTATTTCAGTAGATTTAATTTTAAATTTATATCAATAGATTTCATCCATAAAACTACTAAATTATAACTACTAGGTCCTAACTATTATCAGCCTTAGGTTCCTAATAATTCTTATTAGGAGGTTTTTCAAAATGAAAAATGATTTAACTAAAAGACTTACTAGAACTGCAATCATTGCAGCTATCTATGCAGTTGTAACTGTTGCAATTGCCCCCTTATCTTACATGGGAGTTCAATTTAGAATTTCTGAAGTTTTAGTTTTACTAGCTGTTTTTGATCCATTATACATAGGTGGATTAACACTTGGATGTTTAATTGCTAATTTATTAGGTCCTAATGGTCCTCTAGATGTAATATTAGGAACACTAGCAACTTTCATTAGTGTTTATGCTATTTATTTAACTGGTAAGATAGTAAAAAATTATAAAGCTAAGCTTCTAATAGCATCTATTTGGCCTACAATATTTAATGGTCTTATAATTGGTTGGATGCTAAATATGTTATATGGTTTACCACTAGTTTTATCTATGGGACAAGTTGCATTAGGAGAATTAGTTGTAATTACTTGCATAGGAGTTCCTTTATTCCTATTAGCAGGCTCTAGATTAAAAAATGCAATGACATTTAAATAATTATTCAGGACAACATTAGGTTGTCCTTTTTTTATATAATAAATGGATTTATGATATAAATCCATTTGTTATATAATTTTAAATTGCATTATTATCATCATCTTCTGGACAAATAGAACCTTTTATTATTTCTTCTTCTTCCTCTAATTCTTCTCCAAGCTTAGGATTTATTGCTTTAATAAACATATTAATAAAGTTTAATAATATAAATAATACAACATATGTGGCAATAAATATTTCTATATCTCCTAATAACTCAAATATATTTCCTAATACAGTATATCCACCATTTATAAAATATATAGACAAATCATAAGCTGCTAAAGTAGCTATTGCTAATGGGAAAGTAAAAGATGCATATGCTGGTTTAAATCCTTCTTTAAATAATTTAATTATATAACTGTAAACAACAACTAATAAAATTAATCCAGTTACTATTAACCATATTAGCATATATATATTAGGATTAGATTGTATACTTAATATTCCAACTACTCCAAGTGGTGCTGGAGAACAAACTATTCCTACTGTAGGTAATTTATGATCATCTAAAATCTCACTTTTAAATACTATATATAGAACAATAGGTAATAATACAGTATAAAATATAAATCCAAACATAAGCATAAAATGTGCAATTTCTGGTATATAAAATCCTATCATTCCTTTACTTGCAACACTTCCAGTTATCATACCTGTATATACAATAAAGCACGTTGGCATTATATTATTAAAATTCCATTCCTTCGCTCTAATAACTGTATAAAAAACCACTATAAAATAATGATAAATAACAGCTGCTAACCATAATATACTGCATAGGATTGGTAAATGCGGATAAAAATATGATGCAACCAACCAAGTAACCATTCCCATTGTAGGATAGAAAGTTCCCATAACAGGATCTCTTAACTCTTTATACATAACCTTTGGATATAGAATCAACCTTAATAGCATTAATATAAGCATTATTATAGCTAATATTATTGATAAAGGTTTTAAATATTTAATATCTTTTATTATCCAACAATTACTAAGTGTTATAAAGGCCAAACATGTTCCACTTATTCCAATATGCAAGTTTTTTAACTTTGCTAAATATCTTTTTATAAAATCACCTTCGTTTCAGTTTGAAATTTCAACAATTCTATACTAGTATTCCTCACTTTTTAAAATTTATATAAGTATTTTCTAATTGAAAACTTCATAAATAAATCTAATAAAAAAGATAGATAAAACTGAATTATCTTCAGCTTTATCTATCTACATTATATATATTATATGAAGGTATTTAATAAACTATTTTATTAAAGAACCTTGTTCATTACTTATAATTATATCTCCATTTTTAATCATTTCTAAAACTTCATTAACTTTATTAACTGTTTCTTCACTTAAATTTGGATTTTCTTCTGGAATACCAACTCCATCATTTGAAGCATCAAATGTTAAAGTTTCTCCTCCTGGGAAATTACCATCTACTGCTGCTTTGATCATATCATAAGAAACTTGATTAAGCTTTTTAGTTGCAGAAGTTAAAATAGCTGATTTATTATTTTTCTCATCATATATACCATCTGAATATTGATCAACATCAACACCTATAATCCATACATCTTCACCATTCATACGTCTTGTTTTAGCTTCATTAATAGCTCCTACACCAACACTTGCCGCTGCCGTAAATATTGCTTTTACTCCTCTTCCATACATTTGAGCTGCAATTTGTTGTCCAGCTGCAACATTTTCAAATGACCCTTCATAAACTACATTTTCTGAACTTATATTCATACTTGTTCCTAAATTTTCATTAGCATAAGTAACTCCTTGTTGGAATCCCCAATTGAATCTTTGTACTGATGGTATTTCCATCCCTCCAATGAATCCTAATTCACCACTCTTTAACTCTAAAGCTGTAGCAACGCCTGCTAAAAATCCTGCTTGCTCTTCTGCAAAGTATATAGATACAGTATTTTCTCCAACCTTACTTTCAAAACCATTTCCTTCTTGCCCGTTGTTTGGGGTACCATCAATAAGCACAAATTTAGTATTTGGATATTGATTTTGTGCCTTCATTATTGCTGTTTCAAATTTATATCCTGGAGTTACAATAGTATTAAAATCACCGTCTACTAAGTTAGCTATTTCTGTTAAATAATCTGATTCAGTAGTACCTGCTGGCTTTAAATACTTAACATTAATATTAAAGTCTTTTTCTGCTTCTTTTATTCCTTCCCATGTACTTTGATTAAATGATTTGTCATCAATACTATCAGAATTTGTAATCATTCCCACAGTTATTTCATTACCACCACTTGAAGCAGTGCTTGTACTATTTCCACACCCGACTAAACTAGTTAGCATTAATGCAGAAAGTACTAATGCAATTGATTTTTTTTTCATTATTATTTCCTCCTATATTGAATATTGACTTCAAATAATGAAAACCATAAAAATTACATTAACTTTAAGTGAAATTAATATGTCTTAAACTTAAGTAAGTTTATAGCTTCATACATATCAAGTCCACTCATAGCCGGAAATTTAAGGCTTCCTGTAGAAACATCCCACCTTATTAGGGACTTATATGAGTCTTTTTTATTTTAAAGTTCCATCCGAACTCCTTTCAGCATTATATATTATATAATTCTCAATTTCAACATTTTTCTCCATCTATTCGAACTTTTTTATAGATTATTTTAAAATAATTCGCTTATTTAATAAAAATTAACCTTTAAAAATTATACATAAAAAGGAACATATCAAAGTTGATATGTTCCTTTTCTTAATATATAAAATATTTTATGCAATATTCTCTTTTTTCTTTAAAAATACAAACCCAACGCTTGTTATAACTAATGCTATAAGTATAACTTGAATAGAAGATATTGGCGCTCCAGTTTGAGGTAGTTTATTAACACCTTCAGTATTATTACTTCCTGTATTATTTCCATTTCCACCAGGAACTACTTCTGGCTTTATTTCTGGAGTTTCTTCTGGATTAGGATCAACTGAGTTATTTTCTTTTAATTCATTTACTGCTTCTATGATTTCTACTGATGTATTATCTACATTAAATGTAATATAAAGATTTTCTAATGATTTATCAGCTAATGAAATCTTTATTTTGAATACTGTGTATTCACCATTTTCTTCTGTTTCAATTTCTATATTACCTAATTGCTTTAAGTTATTTAAGAAAGATTTTATCTTATTAATTTCAACATCATTAATTTTCATTTCCAATGGACTTTCATAACTTCCGTCACCATTTATTAATGTAACTATAGTTGTATCTATAATACCTGACATAGCTTCTGGAATAACTGCTGTATCTTTACCATCAATTAATAAATTATAATTCAACTTATCAATACCATTTTCCCATTGATTAATAACAATATCTCTCATTTCTCCAATAATAACAGGATCAATATGACCATCAAAGTTATAACTATCTCCACCAGTCATTAAGAAGTCAATACTTGTTAAAGTATAATACTTATCTTCTTCAACTTTAGTTCCATCTGATAATCTCATTGAAGTTATTTCATCAGTTTCTGAATCATACCATACCGTTAAACCTGAATATTGTCCCCATCCAAATCCATCTGGATTAATTCCATGTTGAATTAACTCTTTTAATTTAGCTCCTGTTACTTTCATTGTAACTACATTATTATCAAATGGTAATATTGTATACATATCTCCAAGAGTTAATGTTCCTTTTGTTAAAGGTGCTCTAATTCCTCCACCATTAGCAATTGCTACTTGTGTTCCACCCGCTTGTCTCATTGCCTCTGCAACCGTTACCCCAAGAGGTGTAACCCCTGCATATCTATCGTGATCTAAATCAAAGTTTAATTCTGTTACTTCTGTTAATAATGTTGGTGCTAATTGTTCATTATATTTAGCTATAGTTTGTTCAACATTTTTATCTATAGGAAATTCATTTGTAGTACTTTCAGCATAAAACTGTCTAGTATTAGCCTCTACACCTAATATTTCCTCATTCTCATCAAAGGTAAATGTAATTACTGATAATCCTCTACCATTATATCCTGCTTGAACAACTGGTACATCTTTTCCAGTATTATTATTATTTACAAATCCATCAACAAACTTATGATTATGTGCAGCAACTACTGCATCAATATCAGCAGCGTTTTTCGCTATTTCTGCTGCTTCACCAGTTATACTTCCATCACTATTTTCTAAAGCTGGTGAGTGAGTTAATGCAACTACTATATCTGCACCTTCAGCTCTAACAATTTCTGAATACTTATCAATTGTTTCAACTATATCTAAGAATTTTAATCCTACAACATTTTCTGCTTTTGTACTTGTTAATGTTTCTGGTGTTGCAATACCTATAAAAGCAATGTTAATTCCATCAACATTAGTCATTACATAAGGCTCTGCATATTCTGGTGCTACTCCAGTAGTTTCATCAATTAAATTTGCAGCTACAAACTTAAAGCCTGCTTCCTCTGCCCATGGTTTTATTTTATCTGAACCCCAATCATACTCATGATTACCTATAGCAGATGCTACTATTCCAATTTCTTTAAGCATTTTACTAACAGGTTCTCCTGATAATATGTTCGAAATTGCTGTTCCTTGATATATATCACCACCTGAAACTGTGGCTACCCCATATGTATCACTTGTTTCATCTCTTTTTTGATATTCTTTTATAATCCCTGTTAACTTTGCAGCTCCAATATTTTTTCCACTTTCTAATACATTTCCATGAAAATCATTAAAGCTTAAGATTTCTACAACTTTATTTGAAGATTTACTATCGCTATTTTCCTCTTCACTTAAAATTTCATTTTCAATATTTTGAACTACTTCAACATTAATTTCATCTGCTTTAACCACTTTTACTGGTGTTATTAATCCAGCACTAATAGTAAGTGTAGTTATAAGCGCAATTAATTTACCTTTATTTTTTAACATTTTTGTCCCCCTTAAAATATTCAAGACAAATAGCCCTATGTCTTTTTGTATATTAAGAATTTTACAATATACGAATATTTTTTACAATACTTTTTATAATATTCGTATACCTTTTTTTTAATAATTACCACATTTATATATTTTAATAATACTATTTTTTATAAAATTATAAATACTTCTTCTATGTTATAATAGCCCTTTCTCCCAATCTTATGTTTATCAAATTTGCAAACTCTCTTAAAACAAGTCTCAAATACCTTTAATGGATTCCCCTTCAACTTTTCTTGTTTATCTAACTTCTATAATTCTTTACACTCAATATAACCAATTACTAATTTTTCTTTTAACACTTCTATATCTGAAATTCTTGCTATAACATCATATCCCCCTACTCTTTAATGTGTATATCTCATAGAATAGAGTATCTTCTATTAGGCCCATATTAAGAATATGTATATTAACACCCTTACTCATAAGTTTGTCTATATACTCCAATCCTTCTTTTGTAGTCCTGCAGAACCTATCTAGTTTAGTAACTACCAATGTATCTCCTTCTTGAAGTGATGATAGTACATCATTAAATGTCTTTCTTTTACTCCACTATAACTTTCTTCAACTATTTCTGCATTTGAATATCTTTCTTTAATACTTCTCTTTTGTTCTTCAATAGAATTCCATTCAAGCTTACCTTTTGTAGAAACTCTGCAATATCCTACAACTTTACTCATTTGTTTACCCCACTTTTGAATATTAGTTTTGATTTATTATTAATACTAATCATAAAGCCAAATACACTCCTGTTCTTAGTTGTATTTTGGGCTTATGATTAGTTTGTCCAGGGATTGAATGTTTAGCTCATTATATTTTCTAGAATTTATTTTTTAATTACTTGTAAAGTGGTGCTTCCTTAATAAATCAAAAAAAATATAACTGAAAAGTAATTTTTCAGTTATATTTTTTATTAAAATTTAATTTACTTGGAACATATAATAAGAGTATACACTATGATTATCTTCCTTATTTTCATATACTAAAACTAAACTATAATAACCAACAGTTAACTTTTCTGTAGTAAATGATATGCTTCCATCTTCTTTTATTACATCTTGTATATTAAATGTTGTTTCTTCATTAGTAACATTATTAGATATTGCTATTTCTTTAGGTAGAACTTTTTCTCCCTTTCTATTTATCACACCATCTTTAAATGTAATATTTTTATTATCTTCATATAACATTCCATTAACTATAAACTGTGGCTCTATGTTTAACATAGTTAATTTTTTCAAATTTTTAAGTGGTGATAAATCTCTTACTTCATTATCTGAAATATTTAATACTTCTAAGTTTTTAGCATATTGTAATCCTTCTAGGCTTCTGATGCTATCTCTTTTAAATCCACATGTTAATGTAATTAATTCATGCATATCTCTAATAGTTATATCATTCCCTGTTAATCCCAGTTCTTCTTTTATAATATTCTTTAAATTAGAATCTGGAATATTTATTACCTTAGATAAATCAACATTTTCTTCTAAAGCATCATAAGCTTTCCTTAAATCTAAAGTTAGTAAATTTACTTCTTCTTGATTATAACCATCAAGTAACGCTTCATTTAAATTTGCTAAAACAACTTGTAAATTATTAAAGCTATCTACCGTATAATCTTCACCATTTAATCCATTAATAGTTGTAATTAATGAATCTAATTCTTCTCTATTAATTTGTTCTTCGACATTATGCTTAATAAGTTTTGGATTAGCTATTACTGCATGGTCACAAGATATTCCATCTTTCCCACCACTAACTTCTAATACTAACTCCTGTACACCTTCTATAGGAACATTTACGTAAACTGCATCATTAGCATGCTTTATAATACCAGTAGAAGCTAGAACTTGTCCATCTGCAATAATTTTAAACTCTATACTTGTATTATTTTGAGCTACTATTCCCATGTCTACTCCAAGTATTGCTTCAAATCTTTCATAATTTTTATCTGATAAATCATATACTATCTTTCCATTTGCATGAACTCCAAAACCTTTTTCAAAAGTTTTTATTTCACCCAATTGTCTAACTTTTATATTTTTATTTCTTCTTGCAGGACTAGGACTATATCCTGTAGTTGCACTTTTCCACTCATAATCTGATAGATAGTCATATCCACTTACCACTTCTACTTTAATATTATCACTTACAGTAATATCTCTATCTGTAACAGTACAAGTAACATTATAAATTCCTACTTTATTTAAATTAACATCACTTTCAAACTGTATATTACTACTTATATCTTTACCTAAATAATTTAATGCCTTAACATATTCTTTATAATTAATCTGCTCATTTACGGCAACTGAAATAGTATCTTGTTTAACTATTAATGAAGGTGTGAATGTATTTACTACTATTCCCTTAGTTGTTGATAAATCTTTTGCATAAGCAATTACTTCATAGCTAGCATTTTGATTTACATCTACATCTTTTACAATAAAACTATTTCCTACAGTAAATCCTATAACCTTGCCATCCTTTTTAATTTCATATCCTAATAAATCATTTTTATTTGATTCATCTATATTAAATTTTAAAGTAGCAGTTTTATTAGCTTCATCTAAAGTAGATTTTACTGAAATATTAATATCATTATTAAATCCATTACCCGCATAATTCATAGCAGTAGTGTGTAAATACCATGGTTTAACATCCAAATCAGGTAATTTAGCTAATTCTGCCTTACATTCTTCTGATAAAGTGAATTTATACTTTTCATAGTATTTAGTTAAATTTACTCCCATTATTTCTGATGAGTACTTAGCTAATATATCTTTCTTTTCTTGATAATCTTTTACACTAGGCTTTCTTTCTCTATACATACTTTCAAGTTCTGCCCAATAAGTATCCTTCATTATTTGTAACTGCCAGAACACTCCTAGCTTTTCAAAGTAACCAAACTCTTCAAATCCTTTTAAGCTTTCTTCCGGAGCCAAATTTTTATAAATAGAATTATAATCTACAGAGTCTCCTCTTCCAGTTCTTATAGCAGCTTGGTTTGCCCACATATTATTAGTTATTTCTCCCCAAGTTCTTGCAGGTATATCCATTTGGTGACCTGTCTCATGCATTGTTCCCCATACTATACTCTTTATACTTGATATATCAGTTCTTAAGAATACAGGCATTACATGTCTTTGATATCCCATATGATCACCTGCAGCATAAGCTGACCCAAAAGGTTGCATTAATCTCATTGTAGCTCTAATATTTGTAGAATCATTAGCTGGATCACTTGGATCATCCTTTAATCCTGCAAATTTAAAACCTTGTTCAAGATTATCATTCCATACATTAATACTTTCATTAACATCTACACCTTCGTTTATATAAACTTGATATGCAGCTTTTGCTGTACCAGTAAACATAACTCTTTTTGAGTTATATTCAAATATATCTACCATAGTATCTGGATTTTGATTTAATTTTTCTGTATATACCTTTAGCTCTTCTAAGAATTTCTCTACATTATCACCATCGTTAAATAGCGGGAATTTTTCTCCCCCTTCAATTCTAACTACTGGAGCCTTTCCTTGATTATCTGGTGTATATTTATTTACTAGATATACTGCTCCACCTGGAGTACTCTTTTGACTCCATCTTTCATCATATATCTTTGGAACTACTATTGTATTTAACCCCTTTTTTAATTTATAATTTCTTCTCCAATTTCCATAATGACCTTCTTGTTGAGTAAATACTATTTCTGGTGTTGGAGCTCCATCATCAATTTCAACATAAATATTAAACACCTCTCCAGGCTTTGCAACTATACCTGTTGACTGAAAATCATTCCCTAAGCTTGACATAGATAATTGTCTAGTTGCTTTTGAATGAGTATCACCAAGCTGTTTTAATGTAAATGTATTTTCAGAGTAATTAACATTTCCTTCTAATATCTCTTTAGCTAATTCTATTATCTTCATATAGATTTCTCTTAATGGATGGTTATTAACCTCTGCTTCTAATTGTATAATAGATTCCATATTATTATATTCAGGTTTTAATTTACTCATTGTTCCATCAGTAAATATACTGCTTATCTTTTTAGATACTATATCTTCTTTATAAAACATTACTTCTGATGCTGTTGCATTATTACCATATGATTTATTATATACAAACTTAATTCTTTTAAATTTAGTAGGATTAAATTTAAATTCCATCATATCGCTAGTTCTATTTACTTGTCCTGTAGTCACTAACTGGAATGTATCTCCTTTAGTTGTAGTAGATGCCCATATTTCAAAATCTTCTGCAAAACCAACTATATTCCCTGCTGATCTATAAACCATTCTATCTAAAATTGTAGCTTCTTTTAATGTAAATATTATTTCATTTTTAAAGCTATCTGAGTTATGCTTACCAGTTTCCCAAAATGTATTTATGTCTCCATCTAACATTCTATCGGCAGCATATCTTCCAAAATTTCCACCATTAGTATATATATTAGATATATTAGCATTGTCCATTTTAAACTTACTATTATAGTTATCTAAGCTATTACCATAAAAAATATCAAATCTACTTATATCTGCTTTTGTAGCATCATTTTTTTGTTGCTCTAAAAGTATTTTTGCATTTTCTATATCTTCCTTAAATACTTCATATAGCGGATGTAATTTTACTTCCTCTTCTAAAGCATTAATTTTTTCAATCGTATTAAATTCATCAGATACTTTACTTAATGTTTCATCTGTAAATAATCTTTCTACTTTATCTTGTATAACATCTTCTTTATAGAATCCAAATTCTGATGCTGCTGCCCAATTTTCTACACTCTTTTTATATACAAATTTTATTCTCTTTACATCTGTAGGATCAAACTCAAATTCTAAAGTATCTTGAGTTACATTAGCTTTACCATTAGATATTAATTTAAAAGTATCTCCTTTAGTTGTTGGTGAAGCATAAATCTCAAACTCTTGAGCAAATCCTCTATTCATATTTCTTCTTGTAGAATAAACAATTCTATTTATTCTTTTAACTTCATCAAACTCAAACTCTACTTCATTGTTATATGAACTAGTATTTACTCTTCCTGATTCCCAAAATGTATCTAAATTTCCATCTAATACGTTTTCAATTCTTGTTTGATTTGATGTTCCACCTGTATTACTTGCCTTTATTATGCTTTCTCTACTTACCTTAAATTGCTTATTGTAACTTTCTAAGTTATCTCCACTTGCTTTAAACTTTGACACCTTAGCTTCAGTTGCCACAACTTCTCCCCTTTGTATTAAAAGCTTAGCATTATCAATATCTTCTTTAAAATCACTGTATAACACATGTGATTTTACTTCTTGCTCTAAAGCTTCAATCTTATCTATTGTATTAAACTCTTCATTTACTACAGAATATGTGTTATCAGTAAATAATCTTTGAACCTTATTTTTTACTGAATCTTCTTTATAGAATCCAAACTCAGATGCTGCTGCCCATCCTTCAACACCCTTTTTATATACAATTTTTATTTTCTTTACTGTAGTTGGGTTAAACTTAAATTCTACTGCTTCTTGTGTTGGTGTAGCTTGTCCTTTTGATATTAATTCAAATTCACCTTCACTTATTGATGAAGCATAAATTTCAAATTCTTGAATAAATCCTCTATTTGTTCCTCTTTTTGCTGAATAAACTACTCTATTTATTGTAACTGTTTCATCAAATTCAAATTCTACTTCATTATTATATGTACTAGTATTTACGCTTCCTGATTCCCAAAATGTATCTACTCTTCCATCTAATACATTATTTATATTTGTTTTATTTGATGTACCTCCTGTATTTGATGCTCTTATTATTTTAGAGTTATCAATTTTAAACGCTTCATTATATTTCTGTAGGTTTTCATCACTAACTCCAAAATTTGATACAATTGCATCAATTCCTTTTTGAGAACTTTGATCTTCTACTGTTTTTACAACCTCTCCATTTCTTAAGTCTTGTGCAAAAACATTAGCTGGTGTAGCAACTAAATTAGTTATAGTAGCTGCTAAGATAAGTGTTGCTAATTTTCTTTTTAACATATGCTTTCCCCCCATTAAAGTTTTCCCAAGAAAAGTACATTAAAAAAGCTACCCTAAAAGAGTAGCTTAAATAAATACACAAAGTATTTTGTTAAATAAAAATACAACCAAATAGATATATCTTATGGAAATTTAAATTTAACTAACAAAAAGTATAATGCACTCTTTGGCAACTGGCTGACATAGTTATTAAACCTTAGTCCCTATAGCTTTGCGTCCCTAAATTTCTTTAGGTTTGCCTATTCAATTCTCCTTAAGCTTACCATAATTACCCATACACCGCAACTTTTTTTATAAATTTAATTTTGATTTTTTAATGCTTCACATATTATAACCAACAACATTCTTCTATAATAATTTTATAATTATATAAATATTAAATTTCTTCAACTTTGCAACTCTGTTTTTTACCATTTTAAATAATATTCTATAAACAAACTTTCAACCTTTCTTAAGTCAACTAACTTAGACCTTTCATAAATACTTCTTATAGCTTTTAAAATATCCTTATTATCACTTTGAAAATCATAAACACTCTATCTTTTATAACTATTCCAAAGTGCAAGTTGAGTTTCCATATATTAATCATCACCACTTTTAATCCCTAACTTAACTGGATAACCACCAACCAAACTCTCTGAAATATAATCATTTGCCATTCCTTAAACATCAAATATTTCACCAATAAGATAATCTTTATCATCTTCCAAGCAATAAGCAACTCCAACCCTTGTAATTATTCTCTCGGTCGTATTCCCTACAAATTGCAAAACTTTTTTATACTCCACTCGCAATTTAATATTTATAGTCATATCAAGAATGTAAGTGATTCAAAATATGACATCTATAATTGTTTTTAACTACATCACTCACTATAAATATAGAAATTAATTTATAGTGAATATTATTTTTTATGTCAATAAAAAGTAACTTAGCTCAAATATTGGCCGAACGTATAACCACTTGTGAAGCAAGCAGTATTAATTTCAAAAGTTATCGTAAAGATAATAATGTTAGTGCTAGTCAATAGTATTACTGACTTAAAAAATTAAATACTACTGCTTAAGAAATTGGTTCAACACATAAAAGAACTCCTAGAAAAAATAAAGTAAAAAAGATGTTAGCAATGATTTACCATATATTCATAATATCTTTTAAGCTCAGCTTTATCTCTAAAATTTTTCATCAATCCGAAAATATGTATTATTTTAGAAATTGATTCTATCGAACTTTTTTTCCAGTTTAATTCTTTTATATTTTTTCTTATTTTTAGCCTTACTTATATAGATTTGGTATTATATTACTCTTATTATATAGGCTTATAGATAGCTTGTACATTATTGCTATCAATTATACTTTTATTCGTATTTCTACTAAACTTATCTTGAAATATTTCATTAAAAGTTTTATGGCTATAAAACACGAACATTAATTGTTTATATTTTTTCATGGTGGTGAACCTATATTAATCTCCTTCTCATTTTCAATTCTGTTAAGTTATAACACCGCATTCTTTAAGACTTATTGGAACTAAAATATATAGTTTTTGCTTTATCCGTAATCTTATAAACTTTTCTAGTATCCCCATCAATATATAATTGCTGTTTTTCTAATAATCCCTTACTCTCTAGATTAATTGCTCTTTTGGATATCAATTGATGCGAGCAGTCTAATTCTTTTGCCTTATCAACTATGTTATTCATCAGTATCTGTTGTGCCTGTCTATCTAAATTTTCATTAAAAGCTTCTGCCAAATAATTTGTTTTATCAAAAAGGAATCAACTCTTCTATCTCTTCAACATCAAATTCTGTTTTACAATATGTAATAAATTTAAGAGTTGAATTATAGCAAGTTTTTATTGTTCTTTTACTGTAATTCCTCACTTGCATATCATATTTATACTCTTTTAATAAACCTTCTAAAAACAAAAAAACACTTTCAATATTGATACACTATGTATATCAATATTGAAAGTGTAAATACCATTATCAAATGATTTTTTTAAGTTCTGAGTACCTCTAAACGGCTTATTCATCCCATCCTTCTGGGAATTCAGCATTGTGGTAAACTTCTTGAACATCATCATCATCTTCAAGTAAGTCTAACATTTTTTGGAACTTCTTAGCTGCATCTTCATCGATTTCAGTGTATGTATCTGGAATCATTTTAACTGCTGCTTCTAAGAATTCTAATCCTTCGACTTCTAAAGCTTCTCTTACTGTACCAAAATCTTCTGGTTCAGTTGTAATTATGAATACTTCTTCCTCATCACTGTTGAAGTCTTCAGCTCCAGCATCTAAAGCCATCATCATTAATTCTTCTTCATCAAGGTCTCCCTTTTCTATAACAATTTCACCTTTTTCTTGGAACATGAATCCTACACAACCTGTAGTTCCCATATTTCCGCCACCTTTAGTGAAAGCACTTCTTACATTACCTGCAGATCTATTTTTATTATCAGTTAAAGTATCAACTATAACAGCAACACCTGATGGTCCATATCCTTCATAAACTATTCTTTCATAATCTACTGCTCCTAATTCTCCTGAAGCTTTCTTTATTGATCTTTGTACTGTATCATTTGGCATGTTTGATGCCTTTGCCTTTGCTATTGCATCTCTTAATTTAGGGTTGCTATCAGGATCCGGACCTCCATTTTTAACAGCTATCATTAATTCTCTACCAATTTTAGTAAAGATTTTCCCTCTTTTTGCATCAGCTTTACCTTTTTTGTTTTGTATATTATGCCATTTTGAATGTCCTGACATTATTTCATCCTCCTAAATCTTTCAAATCTATTAATAAAAATCTTTTATATTATACCATAATGAAAATTATTTAACAATTTTGTCTTAAATGAGATTTAAAATTTAATTTTATGAATCAAACTTATATCTACCACTCGAAATAAATAATTTTCCTTATAATAAATTATATTATACTATATAATCTATTTTCTTCTTTAAAATATAACTCTGGCTCACTTTTTTCAACTATTATCTTTCCATTACTTGCTTCTATAGCTTCTTTTTCTATTTCTTCTGCTACAGACACTTCCGCAAGTATATGTATTATAACTTTATCTGTATATTCAGTATCCTCAATATGCCAATTATTTTGTCCGCAAAAATATTGAACTTTTCCTATCATATCATACTCTAAAGTAAGTGATACCTTAACACCTTGAACCTTTTCTACTACTCCTCCTGCTTTTAATGCAATAGAAGCACCTTTAGTATAAGCTCTTGTTAATCCTCCAGCCCCTAATAATATCCCACCAAAATATCTTGTTACAACAACTGCACAATCTGTTATATTTGATTTTTTCATTACTTCTAAAATTGGAATCCCCGCTGTCCCTTGTGGCTCTCCATCATCACTATATCTTTGAATACCCATATTTTCACCAATAACATATCCCCAGCAATTATGTCTTGCTTGCTTATGCTTTGATTTTATTTCAGCTACAAATGCTTTGGCCTCTTCTTCATTTTCAACTCTTTTTGCATATCCAATAAACTCTGATTTCTTTTCAATAAAGCTATCTTCTCCATATTCTCTTATCGTTATATATGCCATTTCTCTAGTTCCTCCTTAATTATATCAATTCCACTTATTATTTCTTCTTCATTAACTTGAGAAAAACTAATCTTAAAATATTGCTCTCCAACATTTGACCCCTTATAAAACAACGTCCCTGGAGTAATATAAACATTTTTACATTTAAGCTTATAAAACAATTCCTTTGATTTTATTTCTTTATCTTTAATATTTAAATAAAAGCTTAACCCACCTTTTGGATCAAAAAATACTATATATTTTTTAAGCTTTTCATTAATTAGCTTTTTCATTAACTCATATCTCTTTATATATTCATTTCTAAGATTTTCTATATATTCAATCCAATAGCCCTCTTTAATATACATCTCTAAAGCTCTTTGCATTAATGTTGATGTTGCAATATCTGTATTAATTTTTGAGTTTTGAATACTTTCTCTAAAATTTTCAGGACATATAATATACCCAAGTCTTATACCTGGTAAGAATATTTTTGAAAAACTCTTTATATAAATTACTCTATCATTTTTATCTAAAACCTTAAAAGGCTCGTGTTTTATATTATCATCAAATATTAACTCTGACAAATAATCATCCTCTATTATATAAAAATCATATTTTTCAGCCAGTTCTAATATTTTAAGTTTCTTCTCTAAGCTATAACTAATTCCTGTTGGATTTTGAAAATAACTCATAGTATAAAAACACTTTATTTTATTTTTCTTTAATATATCTTCAAGTTTTTTTATATTTATGCCATCCTCTTCTACAGGCATTTCAAATACATTAGCTCTTCTAAACTTAAATACAGATAATGCACCTGCATAAGTTGGTTTTTCAACAATAACATTATCATTAATATTTAATATTGCTTTAGATGCAATATCTATACCTTGTTGCGCTCCTGATACTATTAATAAGTTCTCTATATTTAATGAACTTCTCCAAAAGACTTCATTTATAGTTTCTCTAAGCTTTGTATATCCAAAAGGCTCTTCCTTAATTAATGCATCTGCACCATCTCTATCTAAAACTTCATTTATTACCTTTTTAAATTCATTTATAGGAAAATTAACTTTTCTAGAACTTTCACCTGTAAAATCAATTATATTTTCATCATAATTATTTTTTATTAGCTTAACTTCCTTAGAGTACTCTTTTCTAAAATGATCAGTAATTTCTCTCTTCTTTGCATATGTTCCTGATCCCATCTTTTGATAAGCATAGCCTTCACTTACAAGCTTATCATAGCAACTTACTATTGTAACATTGTTTACTTTTAACTCCTTAGCTAATCCTCTTATTGGTGGTAATTTATCTCCATCCTTTATCACATTTGAATTTATTAATCTTTTTATATTATCTGCAATTTGAGTATATTTCGGTTCATAATCATTAAATTCAATACTATATTTCTCCATATTCCCCTCACAATTATTATTTATGAATTGTATTAATACATTTAATTATAGAAAATATAGTAAATATAGTCAAATCTCCATAAATATAGACCTTAATGGATTTCCATTTAATATATTCATTAAGGTCTCTTCCAAAAATATAACTATTACTTATCTAATACCCAAACAGATACACTACCGTTTTTAACTTTAAAATTACCAATACCATCTTCATCTATGATTACTCTTTCGTTAAAATTTAAAAGTAAATCTTTAAACTTATTTCCCGAGAAATGCTTTCCAACATACATTTTCTTTTCACCACCAAGCTTATTAGTTAACAAAACTGCCAGTCCTGAATTTTTATATTCACTAATTCCTTCTCTTGTCCATCCAATTATATTTCTATCATCAAAATAATCATGTTGTTCACCATAAGAAAAATTTTTCCGCGCTTTTAATAATAAATCTAAATAACCACCTATTCCATAATATCCATGACTAGGTATTCCATAGTAATCCCCATAAAAAACACATGGATATCCTCCTATTCTTAGCAATATTAAAGAGTAGGCTATCACTTTAAACCATGGTTCTACCCAAGATTGTAATGAACTTCCTAATTGAGTATCATGATTATCTACAAAAGTTACAGCCTTAGTTGAATATCTATCTACTAAGGTCCCATTAAATATATTTCTCATATCAAAGTCTCCATTACTACGTGAAGCCTCATATAAATTAAAATGTAATGGTACATCAAATAAAGACATAACATATTTAGTGTTTTTTAAATAATTTAATAGAACATCTACATTAGGATGCCAATATTCTCCTACTGCAAACAATTCTTCACCTGTTTCTTTCCTTAAAAGTTCTAACCATTCTACAAAAAAGCCATAACTAATATGCTTAACAGCATCAAGTCTAAACCCATCAATCTTAGTAAAATCTACATACCATTTTCCCCACTTTTTTAATTCTTCTACAACTTCTCTATTAGAAAAATCTAAATCTGCTCCCATAAGATAGTCATAATTTCCATTTTCACTATCTACTCCACTATTCCACTCCTTAGTTAAAAACTTATAAATACTACTTCTCTTTGTTTTATCATCATAATCTATTCCATCAAAGTCATTCCAATTCCATTTAAAAGAAGAATATTTATTATTTCTTCCTGGAAAAGTGAATTTAGTCCACGCTCTTATTATTCTATTCCCACTTATAGGAATATTTCTATTAAAGAACTCCTCTTCACTTGCCATCACTTCTTCAACTTCATCTGCACCCATTTTATGATTTAAAACTATATCTGCATATGCTTGTATACCCTTTTCTTTTAGGGCTTTTATTGCAGATAAATATTCATCCTTACTCCCATATTTAGTTTCAATAGTTCCCTTTTGATTAAATTCTCCTAAATCATATAAATCATATGCACCATATCCAACATCATATACACCACCAATTCCCTTATATGCTGGTGGCATCCACACCGCTGTTATACCTAGATGTTGCAAATTAGTTGCATCCTTAATTATTTCATTCCACAACTTACATTTAGGTAACAAATACCATTGAAAGTATTCCATTATTGTTCCATTAACCATTCACTCTCCCCCACTTCAATCCCGAGTTATTAAAGGTTTAAATAGACCTTCTTATAATAAAATTATTTAAAATAAAAATGGTTCCGATATTGCTAAATACAAATCATTTCGTTGGCACCTATGAATATTCTATAAGTAGCACCTTAAAACATTTATATTTTTTCGTTAACAATATCAGAACCTATGTTAAAAAGAACATACTTAAAACAAGACCTTATCTGCCTCTGTTAGCATAGATAACTTATTTTAACCTTAACTTAGAATATTATTTCTATAGAATGTTAAAATCTCTTAATCTTAAGTAGTTCTTATTAACTATTACATTAATATATTTATGATGTAATCTTTTGTTTTATTATAACTTTCGTCATCAACTTCAACAATCATAAAAGTTCCATCTTCTCTATATTCTTCTTCTAATACTCTACCATTTCTATGTAGGAATGAGTTCATGTCACTTCTCTCATATGGTATTAAATATTCACATTTTTTCATCTTATAAGGAAGATTTTCTTCTATTTGATTTAATAACTCTTCTAAATTTATTCCTTCTCTTGCTGAAATTTCTATTGTCTCATATTCAGCTGTAGCTTCTTTCACAGCTTTAACTTGTTCTTCTGTAGCTTTATCTATTTTATTTAAAACAAGTAATGTTTTTTTATCCTTTGCACCTAATTCTTCTAATACTTCTTCAACGGCTTTAATTTGTTCTAAAGCAGTATCACTTGATGTATCAACTACATGACATAAAAGATCTGAGTAAATTACCTCTTCTAAAGTTGATTTAAAAGCTTCTACTAAATCATGGGGAAGCTTTCTTACAAATCCAACAGTATCTGTTAAAGTAATTACACCTTTATTTTTAAGTACTATTGCTCTTGTAGTTATATCTAATGTTGCAAATAGCATATCAGCTTCAAAAACCTTTTCTTTTCCTATAACTTCTTTTTGAGCTGCTACATCACAAAGAGCATTTCTTAAAGTAGATTTACCTGCATTTGTATATCCTACTAAAGACACCTTTGGAATGCTTTCTTTATTTCTTTTCTCTCTTTGGGTTTCCCTTATTTTCTTAATTTTCTTTAATTCATCATTTAAATCATAAATTTGCTCTTTTATATGTCTTCTATCAGTTTCAAGTTTCTTTTCTCCAGGTCCCTTAGTCCCAATTCCTCCACCAGTTCTTGACATAATTGTTCCTAGCCCTTGAAGTCTACTCATTCTATATTTAAGCTGTGCTAGCTCAACTTGAATTTTTGCTTCTCTACTCTTAGCTCTTCTAGCAAATATTTCAAGAATAAGAGTAGTTCTATCTATAACTTTAGCACCTATAGCAGCTTCTAAATTTCTTACTTGAGATCCTGAAAGCTCATCATCAAATACAACTACATTAGCTCTTAACTTTTGTCTTAACTGGGCAATTTCTAGAACCTTACCTCTCCCTATGTAAAATGCAGCATCAATTTTGCTTCTGCTTTGATACACACTTTCAAGAACTGGAATATCACAAGCCTTTGTTAATTCTTTAAGTTCCTCTAAGCTTTCTCTCGTATCAGAACCAACTAAAATTGCTTTTTCTTCATTATCTTCCACTATATCTTTTTCCTTAACTAAAGAATCAATATAGCTTATTTTATTTAGTATGTGTATCTTTGTAATTTCTTCTAATGGAATATGTGCTGTTTCTTCATAATCTAAAGTATCATTTGATACAGTTAACATACCTAATGAACAATCTAGTATTTTATCATCATAAATACCAATCGCTACAATAGCATCTAGTTTTAATTTTAATAATGCACTAATATCTAATGCTGATAAATTACTCATGCCATTTGGATGAGTATGAATTATCCTAACTCCAGCTAATTTTTTTTCTCTTATATCTAAAGTTTCTATTTCTACTGAAGTAGAATCTCCAATGGCTATAGTTCTAATATTACCTCTTCTATCTATTGCAACACTTATTTCTCTTTCTATGAATGATGAAACCCTTGAAATAACTTCAATTATTTCAATTGAACAAACTTCATCCTTTGGACATTTAGCTTTATAAAGTCTCTCTAATTCTTCAATAGCTGACTTTTTTACACCTTCTATATTTCCATATATCATATTATCACCTCAACTAAAGCATTCTTATTTAGTATATACCAAAGATGTAAAATTAATTTCCTATTTTCTATTTAATATCTTCCTACATATACTATAATTACTCAATATTTCACTATATTGTATCTTATTCTAATGTAAATGTAAACTCACTTTACATTTAAAGGGGTTTACTACATCACCTTTAAATTATTTTATTATTAAAATTTGTTCTACATATATTAAATTTGTAGTTTTAAGTTTATTTAATCTAACTAATCTACACATTGTAGTTTTATCTCTTAAAGCTATTTAAATTATTAAAATTTATATAAATTTAATTACTATGTTGCGCATTTTTCTTTACCATTTATTATATTTACTCTTTAATCATATCCTTACTCAATTTTAAGTTGCAAAAAATCAAAAACATTGTTAAAATTTATATTATTATAGTATTTTTCGTCAAGCTAATATTTTTAGTTGACTTTATAAAATTGACTATTTAAAAGCTTTTTTTCATATAATAATATAAATATTGTAGCGGAGGCGTTATACATGGAAGATAAAAAACGTAATATTCTTTTTTCTGAAGAGCAAATTAAGGAAAGAGTTTTAGAATTAGGAAAAGAAATAACTAAAGATTATGAAGGTAAAGAAGTATATGTTTTACCATTATTAAGAGGAAGCTTTGTTTTTGGAGCTGATATTTTCAAAGCATTAGATTTAAAGGCTAAAGTAGGATTTATGACAACTTCAAGCTATGGTCATAGTGAAGTTAGCTCTGGTACTGTTAATGTAGTAAATGATATACCAGATAATATAGAAGGATTAGATGTCATAATAGTTGATGATATAATAGATACTGGTTATACAATGGAATTTGTAATAAACCATGTTAAAAAATTAGGAGCAAGATCAGTAAAAACTTGTGTATTATTAGATAAACCATCTAGAAGAAAAGTTGATTTAAAACCTGATTACTGCTGTTTCGAAATTGATGATTTATTCGTAGTAGGCTACGGATTAGATTATGAAGGTTTCTACAGAAATGTTCCTTATGTATTTAATTGGGAAAGTAAATAATATATAAACATAATTAAAGCTAGTGATTGCAATGCATTCACTAGCTTTTTTCAAAGCTTCCTCTGTTAATTATCTTGCTAGTTGGATATAGAAATCATATTATTTCAATTACATTTCTAATATATTCTTTTCAATTACTCCATAAATAATTGAACCATCTTTTTTACCTCCATAGCACTTTTCTATCCCTAGCTTTTCAAAATCATTAGCTCCTCGTCTTTCCTTAATAACAACTCTTTTTTTACATACTCTAAGTGCTTCATTTAAAATTTCCTTTGTTAACCCTCTATGATCTGCAAAATCTCTAAATGAATTTATAGTTGTTGATTTTTTATTGGGTTCTTTAAACATAGGATCAAAATACACTACATCAAAGGTATTATCAGACTGTTTTAAAAGATAATTTTCATATGATTCATTAATAACTGTTATATTCTTTACATTTTTTTCAACGCTGTCTTCACTATAGTTTTCTAAACCACTCTTGCTTAAATAAGCTATATACTTATTAACTTCTGTACCTATAACTACTCCATTCTTTCCAACTATAGTTGAAAATATAAGTGAATCCCCTGCAAGACCTAATGTACAATCTAATATACTATTTCCTTCTTCTAATTGAATTGCCTCTATTATAGCTTCTTTATTACCTTGTTTTATTGATTTTATTTTTAGCTCGGACATATTAGGATGCCAAAACAGTGTACTATCTAATCCTTTTATGACAAGCTTATCTTTTTCAACTACTAATAAATAATCTACTTGCTCCTTTAGAATAGTTTTTTTAATACTAAAATTTTCTCTTTTTATATATGATATATTTAAATCTTTAGATATTCCCTTTGCTTTGAAATTCAAACTTTCATCTGCTTCTCTTGTAGTTGTTACTGCTATCTTCATTTTTTCACTCTATCTTTCTTCATTTGTTATATATTCTTCTTATTCATTATATTATATATTTTAAAGTTATTTGCGTTTTTTCATTAATTATTAAAGCTTTTATCAACAAATACCTCTTCATAAACCTTATTTAATAATTCTGCTTCAGTAAAATTCTTATTATCATATGCAAATTCAATTATCTTATCACTAGAAACTATCATAAATCTATCTATCTCTTGAATCTTATATACCTTAACTTCTGATGGTAAATCTGTATCCATCTCTAAGTACTCTCTACCTTCACCAACATTTTCTATATTCTTATTGAAACAATAATCTACTGCCCAATTATATTCACTTTGAAATAGTTGATAGTTAAAATCCCCATTTTTACCATCATTAACATACAGCAATGTTGATGCTAATATTCCTTCATCTTCAATTATAAATCTTTCTTTGTCATCTTTACTTTCATCATTAAAATCTTCTAAAGTTAAAAGATATTCCTTTTCATTTGTTTCATTACTATAAAATGCAGATCCTAAAACCATTCTTGTAACTATTAATATTGTAAGAAATGTTATAACTACGAAACTTATTATATTAATTGCTCTCTTTTTCTTATCTGTATATTTACTATGACTTATAAAATCCATAATCGTAAAAATTACTATTATTAATGGTAAAATTAGTACTAATAATTTCCCTACTAAGTTTTTCTCACCTCCCATAAAATATAGTGTATATAATAAAATTGCACTTACCATTAGCATATCAATAGCTAAATTAATATTGCTTACTATATTACATTTATATTGTACATGCTCCCCTTTTTTTAAATTTATCTTACCTTTAACTGCCCAAACTATAAAATTAATAAGTCCTATAAACTCTTCTATTGCCCATATACATATAATTAAAACTGTACTCATTCTAAAATCATCAGCTAAAAAATCTGCACTATAACTTCCTATTGTTGCTGTATATTGAGTAAATAAAAATAAAGATATAATAAATATATTTAAAAGAACATACTTTAAAGATGCTTTAAAAACACTATCATACTTTTCCTTTTCATCAGTATGAATAGGTATATTATCTTCTTCACTTTTACTGCAATAAATCTGTATTTTATCACTTTCACATATAAAATCCCAGCCAGCTTCCTTGCAATACTCCCTAAACTCCAAAGCAGTCGAACAATCTTTTCCATCGAAGAATGATACCTTATCCATTACATCAACAGAGTACTTTAACCTTATACCCTCTATCTTCTTGAACTTTAAAAAGTATCCTCTCATATTTTCTAACTTCCAACCTTCAAGTGCCATCTTTTCTAAGTACTTTTCTAAAGTTCTATATTCATATGGCAAAAATTTAAATAATACCCATTTAGTTTTTCCCAATCTCATCTTATCTTTCCCCCAAAAATCTTTCTCCATCTTTAATTAAAGTTATTAATCTTTCATATTCCTCTTTTAATATTTCTAAACCTTTAGCTGTAATTATATAACTTCTCTTTCTTCCTACTACTTCTGTTTCTTTTATCATATCTTCCTTTTCAAATTTTCCAAGTAATGCATATAATGTTCCCGGACCTACCTTTACTCTTCCCTTTGAAATTTCATCTACAGCAGCCATAATGTCTACTCCACATCTTTCTTCTAAAAGTGACATTAATATATAATACATAGGCTCTGTTAAGTTTTGAAATTGCTCTCTAGCCACTTAATCTCACCTCCAATATCGAGTATCGCTATTATACCTTTATTGTAATATCGAGTATCGTTATTGTCAACTAATATGATTAATTACTAAGGTGTTATCTTCTTAATTAGGATTATCAAAAGATTTTCCTTAATGAAAAATAAGAATTTATTTAAATTACCATCTACTTCATGATATATTATGAAACCCTATATAATATTAATAATAAAAAATGATGCTCTTTTTTTAGAGCATCATTTTTTGTACTTAATTTATGTAACAATTTTTATAAATATTCCTTCATTAGCCTTCTGTAAAGCTTCTGCTGTTAAGCTTTTTGCTACATTAGACCTATCTGAAATTTTACAAAGTGAATCACCTATTTTTATAGTAGGATCAATAATTCTTAACTTTTGTTTTTGATATATGTCATAGTCTAATTTACTTTCTACTAATTTTACATCATAATTTAATGATGATACTAACTTATGTACTTCTTCAGATTTTGATTGTTCTAATAATTTATAAACATACTTATCTTCCTTCATTAAATCATCTAATATTATTTCATTTAAATCTAATGATAGTTTTATTGCTTTTGATAATTTATCATAAGCATATACATTTAATGGATTCATAAAAAATCCTATTACTTCCTTATAATAAGTTTTTACAAACCACTCTGCAGCTTCAATAGAATTTATAACTATTTCTCCATCTATTACTTCTAAAGATTTTAAAAATTTATCTATTTCTTCTTTTGTTATATATCCGTAATGATACATATCTCTCAATGTATAATCTATTCTATCTGCACATAATTTAGGTGCTGATTTTTCAAGAATAGTCCATTTTTCTTCATTGAAAAGTATATCCTTATAATCATAACCATTTTTCTTTAATATTTTTGGAATTTCAGATCGATTTATAATAGTATCATATATTTTTTCATGATAGTCTTCATCATTATTTTTTAAGGCAAAATCTACAACATGAGAAAATGCAGTATGTGAAATATCATGTAATAAGCCTGCTATCTGTTCTTCTATGGAGCCACCCATACTTCTTATAAATATCATTGTTCCTATTGAATGCTCATATCTTGTAACATTCCACTTAGGATTTACTAAATAACTAGCTCCTCCTTGGTGAATATTTTTTAACCTTTGTACTTCTTTTGTACTAATTAATTCTTCAAAAATAGATTCAATATTAAATTCACCATATATAGTGTCTATAATCTTCATACTATATCCCCCCACTCTACTAATAATCTTTACTATACAAAATTACTTATTATCAGTTTTTATTTGAAATTTTTCATTATCAATTATAAAGCGTTCATGAATACCTTCACCAATTTTTCCACGCTCATCAAAAGCTTCAACCTTAAATACCAATCTTCTTCTATCAACTTCAATTAATTCACTCTTTGCAGTTACTTCCATTCCAATTGGAGTACTATCTATATGTTTTATATTCATAACTGTTCCAACGGTACCTTTTCCATCTTCTAATTCACTTTGAATACTTTTATAAGCTGCCTCTTCCATAAGTGCAACCATGGCAGGAGTTGCATATACTCTTAGTTCACCGCTTCTTAAAGTTTTTGCAATATTATTTTCATTAACAATATCCTTAACTTCACCAATTATCCCTATTTTAATCATTTTCTCTCTCCTAACTGTAATTTTTATATTACTTTTAATATACTACATTTATTTATAATATATATACTATAAATTTAAAACACCCACTATTTAATAAAAATCTCACTAGATATATGTAGAAATATTTTAATATACACTCAATTAACTAATCTTCAATAAAAATATTATATAATAAATTCTAAGAATATTTATTTTAATGAAAAAAGAAGAAGTTATTTAGTATTAACTAACTTCTTCCATTAATTTTAAATTACTTTCCTATATGCTTCATATAATTTATCCCATGTTATTTTACCTACAATTCCATCTTCAACTAAACCTGCCCATCTTTGAAATTTCATAACAGATTCCTTAGTTTTTTCTCCAAATATACCATCAACAGAAACACTTGGTATAGCAGAATATACATTACTTACAGCATCTAACCATACTTGAATTAATCTAACTTCTTCCCCTCGTTTACCCTTCTTAATTAAATAGCCTGGATATCTAACAAACTGTCCTGAAGAAGTCAAGATATAAGGTTCAATACTTTTATATACTTCAAGAAGCTTGTTCCATGTAAGAGGTCCAACTATTCCATCAGGAATAAGGTCAAAGGCCTTTTGGAATGACTTTACTGACTCTTGTGTTTTTGTATCAAAATTACCATTTATAGTTACAGGCAGAATACTATCATAAAATGCACCTATACATATTAGTAAATATTGTAGTATCTTTACATTCTCTCCTGTTGATCCTAACTTTAATATTTCTGTAGGTATTTCTTGTGGTATAGTTATTGCTTCTCCTTCTGATTGTAGTTCTGCTAACTTTTTAACACCAACATATATTTGAGATATTTTATACCATGTTTGCTTACCAACAATTCCATCTGCAGTTAAATTAAAAATCTTCTGAAATTCTCTTACTGAATTCCTTGTGGCTTCATTAAACTCTCCATTTACATCATTTATTTGGGGTATAGCAGGATAATTCTTTCTTATTCTATTTAATTGTCTTTGTATAACCTTAACTGATTCACCCTTATCCCCTACCCTTAAAGCTTTTCCTGGATAAGACTCTATAGCTCCTTGAACGTAATCAGCCTTTCTTGTTTCAATATCATTTCCATAGTACTTAGTTAATATTTGAAAAGCATTGTCCCCATTATTTGCATATGATACCGTTCCCCATTGAGATAAACCATCACAAGTTACGGTTGTACCATTACAATATTGTGCTAGTAGTGGCTCTTTAAACCCCTTTCTACTTATATATTCATTAAATATATCATCAACAACATTGCTTATTGTATCGTATATATTTCTTCCATTAACAAAATAATGATCATATGCAGTAGAATTTGTAATATCAAAATCATATCCTCTACTTCTATACCACTCAGTATATATTCTATTTAAAGTAAAAGATATTTCAGCATAGATATTACTAGCTAAAGCTTCTCTAGGCCATGTTGGATAAATCTCACTTGATGCTACATTTTTAATATAATCAGTAAAAGGAACTGTAACATTTTGTGCATAAGATGATGGTGATCCTAAATGGACTGTAATATATTCTGGTATAACAACTTCTTTTAGTATTTTAGATGACGGTATAAATTTAGTATCATTCTCCTCTGTTTTTTCCTCTATTTGATTTCTTTCATCAAGTAAAGCATTTGGAGGAATATCAATAAAATCTATTCCATTTATTCCTCTTACCTTTGGTCTCATTTGAACTTTTTGTATAGCTGTGACTCCAGCAAAAATTGGAATTCCCTTTATATATTTATTTTGAAAATTATTACTTACTACTATAGCATCATACGTTTTATATGGCTTAATTTCAGCATCTGGTTCTTCTGAAAGATATTTATCATAAGTATATAAATTTATCCTTTTACTTTTACCATTTTTATCAACTTTTAAAACTTTATTATTTACTATTTGAGACGTATCTGTATTTAATATTATAATCTCTGCTTCTGTTACTGGTATAGCTTCCTCTCCAATAAATAAACTAAACTCTAATTTTCCTATAGCCATTTTCTTTCCCTCATATATTATTAATTCCTTATTAATATATTAATTTTAAATTTGTATGTGCTTCATTACTTATTTACTTCTATTATTTTCTAGAATATCCCTTAAAAATAAACAAAAAAAGATCTATTAAACTAATTTATTTAATAGACCTTTTTATTTAATTAGCTCCATTCATATTTATTGCTGTCTCTGGAATTTTGCCAACTATAACAGTATCTGAAACCGGTATTTGACAGCTTACCTCAATCTCCTTGCTATTAAAAGGTACTATTACTCTCATTGTAGCATTTAGATTTAAATATATCTTATGTCTAGTTTGATTTATTCCTGCACTCTCAAATGCTGACTCATAAGATGTAGTAATATTTCCAACTTGTTGCATTTTAACTGTTATCTTTGGTCCCATATTATAAAACATCACATTATTAGTTAAATATCCCAATGGAACTTTAACACCTAAATCTCCCATCTCTGAAAGCTTCTCATCACATTTTAAAACAACTTGAGATGCTAAATAGTTTTGCTTTACAGTATCTGCTCGTATCATTGTTATATTGCCCTCTGCATCTTTCTCTATATCAATTATATCGTCATATTTAAAATTCTCTGAATAAACATTAACACTTTCTTCGTTAATAATTTTAACGGCTTCAGATTTAATTTTAATTTCTCCAATATTAAGTACAGTTGGAAGTATTCTTTTTCCAAAAATGTATATCATAGAATTAAAGCAAACTATCACAATAATAATCATTATTAATTTAGACGGTATTTTACATTGCTTAAAATTCATATTACCATGAGTTTTGGGCCTCTTTGTATAATATCTCAAACTATCACCTGAGTACTTATTATTTTACTATTATAATTAATATGCTATAATTAAATAGAATATTATATTAAATATAAATAAAAGGAGGAACAAATGGCTAAAGATTCTAACAAATCAAAAGGTCCAACCGAAAAAGTAGCAAAATCTAAAAGTGCTAATAAAAAACCTAAGAAAAAGCCATCAAAAATTAAAAGATTTTTTAAATACTTTTTCCTTACAATCTTAATAGTAGGATTATTGGTCGGTGTTGTGGGCGTTGGTTATGTTGTTGCAGTTATTAAAACAACCCCACCATTAGATGTGAATGCTATTTATAATTTAAATCAGCCTTCAATGTTATTTGATGACCAAGGCGAATTTATAGATGACTTACCATCTACCGAAATACGATATATTATCCCTTATGAGAAAATGCCTCAAAACTTAATTAATGCTTATATATCTATTGAAGATGAACGTTTTATGAATCATGGAGGTATTGACGTTAAAAGAATTTTAGGCGCTGCCGCAAGAGATGTTATGGTTATATTAGGTAAACAAAATGGTATTCATGGTGCCTCTACTATAACTCAACAGTTAATAAAAAATACTGTTCTAGCAACAGAGGCTTCTGCTGAGTCAACACCACTAGATAGAGTTAATAGAAAGATTAAAGAAATATTCTTAGCTGTTCAGCTAGATAAAAAATTAAGTAAAGAAGAAATTATTCGTTCTTATTTAAATACTATCCCTCTTAGCGGGCATATTTACGGTGTTGAAGCTGCTTCAAGATACTTCTTTGCAAAAAATGCTGAGAACCTTACTTTACTTGAATGTGCTTATATTGCAGGAATTACTCAAGCTCCTACAACTTATAGTGCTTATAATACAGGTGCTACAAATTATCCAAATGGATATATTAGAAGAACTCAAACTGTATTAAGTAAAATGTTAGAACTAGGATATATTTCAAAAGAAGATTTCGATACAGCTTATGCTCAAGCTGAAGCAAATGAATTTAATTTTTCTAAATTAGATACTGATTATGGTGTAAATCAAGAATGGTTTGTTTATCCAGCTTTAGAGCAGGTAAAGAGTGACTTAAAAGAAAAGTACAAGTATACAGATGATGAAGTAAATAAACTACTTGTAAATGGTGGATTAAAAATCTATACTACTTTAAATACTGAAATGCAAAATTCTGTTCAAAGTATTTTAGATGAAAGAACTAATTTACAAGTTGATGATACATCTTCTGATCCTACAGATAATGATGGTGTACCTAAACTACAAGCATCTGCTACAGTAATAGATTATAAAACTGGTCAAGTGAAAGTACTTATTGGTGGACGTGGGAATCAACCGCCTACTTCAATTAATAGAGCTTATTTTGATTTAAAATCAATTGGTTCTACAACTAAGCCTTTAACTATTTATGGGCCAGCAATAGATACTAAGCTTATAACAGCTGGTACTCCTTTAGATGATACTTCTGTTTCATCTGAAATTATAAAAAAATATAACTTTGGAGATGTTAACCCTAGAAATGCTAATGGTTCAATGGCAGGGTTTGTTACTGCAAGAGAAGCATTGACTTACTCTAAGAACTTAACTTCTATCAAAACAGTTGATATGTTAGGTTTAGATACAGCAATTGAGTATGGTGAAAGAGCCGGATTAAAATACGCTCCTGAATCCCATACAATGTCAGCATTAGCACTTGGTCAATTTGAGCAACCTAAAGGTAATCGTGATGGTGGAAACACAACTATATTAGCTTCTGCATATGGTGCTTTAGGTAATAACGGTGTTATATATGAACCTTCTCTTTACACAAAAGTTGAAGATGCTAGTGGTAATATTTTGTTAGAAAAAGAGCCAAAGGCTACTACTCTATTCTCTCCACAAACATCATTTATACTTTATGATATCTTAAAAGGTTCATCAAGTAAGGCTCAATTTAACGATATACCTGTAGCTGGAAAAACTGGTACAACTGATAATTCAGATAACTTCTGGTTTGCAGGAATAACGCCTTATTATTCAGGATCAATTTGGATTGGATATGATATTCCTCAAAAAATGAGTGGTAGCAGTGGTAGTGCTGCATCATTATTTGGTAAAGTAATGAATGTTGTACACTCCGGTTTAGGCTACGCAGATATAGAAGCTCCATCTGGACTTGTTCAAGCAAAAGTTTGTAAGGACTCTGGTAAATCCCCTACTGACTTGTGTTATCAAGATCAAAGAGGAAATAGAGTTAAAACAGAATACTTTATTGAAGGAACAGAACCTAAATCAGTTTGTGATGTTCATGTACTAGTTGCTGTTAACAGTTCTAACAATAAGTTAGCAACTGATAACACTCCTGCAAGACTTCTTGCTAATAAAGTATTTATCAAAAAATCAAATGCGAATCCTAATGCTGATGATTATCCATTTGTAGTGCCTACAGAGCAAGATGATACTAAACCTGAAGAGAAAATTAGTTTATCTCAAATAGGATTAAGATCAAATATGGACCTATATGATGCAATTGTTATACTAAATAACAGAGGAATTAAATACTCATTTAATGGTTTATCAGTTTCTGGTTCTATTAATCCAGGTCAATATACTTTAACTTCATTTACATCTGAAATAAATACTGGTGAAACTGTAGTGTTAACTATAAAAGCAACTACTAATACACCAGATGAGGATATTGGAACAGTACCTAATCCTGGAGAAAATCCAGATAATAATGAAAATAATAACGACCAAAGAAATCCTTTAGCTGGTATGTTAAATAATTTATTTAACTAATTTTTAGGCAGTCATTTTAAATGACTGCCCTTTTTTATATTCATTTTTTAAATAATTGAATAATCTTGCAGGACACACTTCATTTTTTTCTCTTTTTATTGTATTTTGATTGACTTGATTTCATTTTATGAATTAATCAATTAACCCTCTTGCATTATTTATTTTTTCATTGTATACTTTAATAAAGTACATATTAAATAAATCAAATGAAAAAATAAAAAGGGGGATACTTTATCATGGAATTTTTAAATGAAAAAGTGTTATTAGTTAATGACTTCATATGGACTTATATTCTTATCGCTATGCTAATTGCTATAGGATTCTTCTTTACTTTTAAAACTAAGTTCGTTCAATTTACTAATATTAAAGAAATGTTTAAACTACTTGGAGAAGGCTCATCTTCAAAAGATAAATCAAAAGGAGAAGTCTCGTCTTTCCAAGCATTTTGTATAGGTACTGCATCAAGAGTTGGTACTGGTAACTTAGCTGGAGTTGCTTCTGCCATTGCAATAGGAGGACCTGGTGCTGTATTTTGGATGTGGCTTATTGCCTTAATAGGTTCAGCTTCTGCTTTTATCGAATCTACTTTAGCTCAAATTTATAAAGTTAAAGATGGTGATAGCTTTAGAGGTGGTCCTGCTTACTACATGGAAAAGGGACTAAAGAAAAAATGGATGGGAGTTACATTCTCTGTTCTTATAATAATGTGTTTCGGATTTGCATTTAACTCTGTACAATCTAACACAATTGCTACAGCTTTCAACTCTACTTTTAATGCAAATAAACTTATAATTGGAATTATACTAACAGTTTTAACATTAATAATAATTTTTGGTGGAGTAAATAGAATTGCTAAAATTTCTAGTATACTTGTTCCTATTATGGCTGTAGCCTACATAGTAATTGCCTTATTTATAATAATTATGAATTTCAAAGAAATACCATCTTTATTCCAAACTATATTTGAAAGTGCTTTTGGTATTAAGCAAGTAGTTGGTGGTGGTATAGGTGCTGCTTTATTACAAGGTATAAAGAGAGGTCTATTCTCTAATGAAGCTGGTATGGGATCTGCTCCAAACGCAGCTGCTACTGCAACAGTTTCTCACCCTGTAAAGCAAGGTTTAATTCAAACATTAGGTGTATTTACAGATACATTAATCATCTGTACTTCTACAGCATTTATAATTCTTTTATCTGGAGCACCATTAGATGGATCAGTAAAGGGTATAGAACTAACACAAATGGCTTTAGTTTCTCAAGTTGGTCCTTGGGGAGGAACATTTATATCAATTTGTATTCTACTATTCGCCTTTAGTTCAATTATAGGTAACTACTACTATGGTGAAACAAATATACAATTTATATCTAACAACAAATTATTCTTATATGGATATAGAATTTTAGTAGCTGCTATGGTTTTATTTGGTTCTGTAGCATCTATGGATTTAGTTTGGAACATTGCCGATGTATTTATGGGGCTAATGGCAATTCTAAACTTAATCGCAATTGTTCTATTAAGTAAAATTGCTATAAAAGCATTCCAAGACTATTCAACTCAAAAGAAGGCTGGAAAAGATCCAGTATTCTATGCTTCTTCAATTCCTGAACTTGGTGATGAAGTTGAAGAATGGAGAGATAATGAAAATGAGGCTATTGCCTAAAAATAAAAAATATGAATCAAAACTTTTAGTTTTGATTCATATTTTTTCTTCCCATTAAAAGTATCCTAATAAGAGAATAAATAAATCTCCAACTTATTTTAAAATTAATATAGAAAACTCTTAATTATCTATTTACATCTGTATAAGTAAATTACTTAGCTCTTTAATGTTATTAACTATATAGTCAGCACCGCTATTACGTAACTCATCATAATCACCATATCCGTATAAAACTCCTACAGATTGTAAACCTATCTCTTTAGCTCCATAAACATCATGTTTCCTATCTCCTACCATTATAACCTGTGATAAATCTTTTATCTTATTTCTTTCAATTACATGTTGAATAACTTCCTTCTTTTTACTTCTTGTCCCATCAATATTACTTCCACATATAAAAGAAAAATATTTATTTAAATTAAAATGCTCAAGTATTTTTACTGCAAAAACTGTTGGCTTAGAAGTTGCTACTATACAAATTTTATTATTATCATTTAATAACTTAAGCATATTTTCTAAACCCTCATATACAAAATTTTCATAAATTCCTCTTTCTGAAAAATAATCTCTATAATACTTAATAGCCTCTTCTGATTGCACTTCCGTAAAATTATAATACTCCATAAATGCATCCTTTAATGGCGGACCTATAAACTTACAAAGCTCATCTAAATTATCTACTTTAATATTAAACTTATTTAATGCATAATCTACAGACTTTGTTATTCCTACTTTAGGATCCGTAAGAGTCCCATCTAAATCAAACAATATATACTTTTTCATTTATTACTCCCCCTATTAACCCATAAAAAATCACTATAAATATTTATTATTTATAGTGATTTTTTATGTTATATTATTCCAACTATTTCGTTAATATCTCTAATTCCTTGTTGTCTACAGAACGCTTCCATTTCTTCAATTATTTCTTTTCCTGCCATTGGATTAAAGAAATTAACTGTTCCTATTTGAATTGCTGATGCACCTGCCATCATAAACTCTATAGCATCCATTCCTGTAGTTATACCACCAAGACCTATAACAGGTATTTCTACAGCTTTAGCTACTTCGTGAACCATTCTTAAAGCTACTGGTTTAACTGCTGGCCCCGATACTCCTGCATATACATTATTGAATACAGCTTTTCTCTTATATGGATCTATTGCTAATCCTTTTAATGTATTAATAAGAGATAATGAATCTGCCCCTGCTTCTTGACATTTTATAGCCATATCTACTATATCTTCAGCATTTGGTGATAATTTAACCATAAGAGGTTTATCAACTATAGCCTTTGCCTTTTTAACAACATCATAAGCTACTTCAGATTTAATTCCAAAAGCCATTCCACCACTCTTTACGTTAGGACATGATATATTAAGCTCTACCATATCTATATCAGTTCCTCTTAGCTTTTCTAATGCAATTTCATAATCTTCCATGCATCCACCACCAACATTTGCAATAATGTTAGTACCTAATTCCTTCATCTTAGGAAGCTCTTCTGCTATAAATCTATCTATTCCTGGATTTTGAAGTCCAACTGAATTCATCATTCCTGATGGAGTTTCAAATACTCTTATACCATCATTTCCTGCTTTTTCATTTAATGTTAATCCCTTTGATGATATACCACCTAAAATTCCTACATTATAAAAATTATTATATTCTGCTCCAAAACCAAAAGTTCCTGATGCTGCTATTACTGGGTTTTTAAAATCTAATCCATTTATATTAACTTTTAACATTTTATCTTCTCCTTTGGTTTATTATAATTCTACATAATATCCATCAAATACTGGACCATCTTTACAAGTTCTTTTATTACCGTCTTTAGTCTTACAAGTACACACAAGACATGCACCTACTCCACAAGCCATATGCTTTTCCATTGAAACATATACTTTAACTTGCTTTTCTTTACACATTTCTACTACTCTTTTCATCATTACTTCTGGTCCGCAGCAAAGAACTGTATCATACTTATCTAAATCTAAAATTTCAGTTACAAATCCTTTATGTCCATGCTTACCAGTATTAGTTGAAACAAAAGCCTCATCTACATATTCTTTTATTTCATCTATTAAGTATATATCATCTCTAAACCCTGCATAAAGATCCATCTTTATATTAGGGTTATTTTGTCTTAACTTTTTAGAAACCTCAAGCATTGGAGCTGTTCCAATTCCTCCGCTTACTAATGCAACTCTACCTAAGTCTTCTTCTACATTAAATCCATTTCCTAATGGACCATTTAAGCTTATTGAATCACCAACTCTTAAATCAGCATATTCCTTTGTTCCAGCTCCAACTACTGCATATACAAAAGTTAAAGTATCTCCATTTGTTTCACAAACACTTATAGGTCTTGGAAGTAATGTTGCTCCATTATGCTTTAACATATAAAACTGACCTGCTTTAGCTTCATTTTTATCTTCAACAACCATTTTATATATTCCATTTTGGATTTCTTCATTTAATAATATTTTACCTTGTGTGTACTTCATAAACTCTTTTCCTCCTATAGGTTATTAACTGCGTTTCTTATTTCATCTCTCATTCTTATAGCTTCTCTTCTTGCACATGCTGCAAACTCTTCCGGTTTATTTTCCTTCTTATATGCTAAAAGAATTGCTCTTGATGAATTTACAACTCCACCATTTCCATCTCTTAAGTATAAAGCTACATCCTCTGCTTTTCCACCTTGTGCTCCATATCCAGGAATTAAGAAGAACATATCTTTATATCTGTTTCTTATTTCTTTACCTTCTTCTACATGAGTGCATCCTATAACTCCACCTATTGCAGAATACCCACATTCACCTTTAACAGTTTCACCCATTTTAGTAAGCTTATCTCCAACAACCTTATAAACCTTGCTTCCATCTTTAGTATTTATATTTTCTATATCTTCTGCTCCAGGATTTGAAGTTCTAACAAGTACAAAGACACCTTTATTTCCACTTTCCATATAAGGCATGTATGGTTCTATGCTATCCATACCCATATAAGGACTTAAAGTTATGAAATCTGCTTCAAAATCTCCACTAAAGTGACCTTTAGCATATTGAGTAGCAGTTGCCATTATATCTCCTCTTTTTATATCTGCAACAATAATAGCATCATTTTCTCTTAAATAATCTAAAGTTTTCTTATATGCCATAAGCCCTGCTAATCCTAAAGCTTCATAATATGCAATTTGTACTTTATAACAAGCTACAACATCTAAAGTTTCATCTATAATTGCTTTATTATATTCAAATATTGCTTCTTCAATAGATTTTCCTTCTAAAACATGAGTTGGTATGTATTCAATTGCTGTATCTAATCCTAAACAAACAACGCCTCTTTCTTCAACTCTTTTATATAATTTATCCATTATTAAACTTTTCATAAAACTTACTCCCTTTCACTTCTTAAACTATACTGAACTTAAACATTCTTACTATATATTACTTTTCCTGCTTTTATAGTCGTTACAACTTCCCCATAATACTCTCTTCCTTGGAATGGAGTATTTTTCCCTTTAGATAGGAAATTTTCTTTATCTACAACTATTTCTTTATTTAAATCAACTAACACTAAATCTCCATCTTTTCCTACCGTTATTGTTCCTTTATTCATTCCAAGAATATTGGCTGGATTTTTTGACATTAATTCACTTAATTTATTTATAGAAATACCGTGTTTTTTTACAAGTTCTGTATAGCAAATACTAAATGCAGTCTCAAGTCCTACCATCCCTGGTGCACCCTTTTGCTTATCTTCTTCAGTATGAGGGGCATGATCTGTTCCTATACAATCAATAGTTCCATCTTTAATTCCTGCTACTATGGCATTAACATCTTCTTGTTCTCTTATAGGAGGATTTACTCTATAATTACTTATTTCTGTTGTTAATCCTATATGATGTGGTGTTACTTCACAAGTAACATTTGCACCTTCACTTTTAGTTCTTCTTATTGCATCAATAGATTCTACTGTACTAACATGTGCCATATGTAATCTAGCACCAGTAACTTTAGCTAAGTATAAGTCCCTTATTGTCATTAAATCTTCAGCTATTCTCATATCTATTTTAGAGAAAGTTTTATCTTCAGCATGAGACATAACTATCCAATCATTTTCCTTCGCCTTCTCCATAGCTTTCATCATAATGCTAGAATCCATTACTCCAACACCATCATCAGTTATTGCTACTAATTCTTTATCATCATCAAACGCATTTAAATGCTCTATTGATTTTCCACCAAAGTTTTCTGTTATTGAAACACATTGATGTACATCTATTAAACCAACTTCCTTAGCTTTATTTCTTACATATTCAACAACTTCTTTACTTGAACATATAGGATTTGTATTCCCCATAAGGCAAACCCCTGTGTATCCACCTTTTGCTGCTGCTTTTGATCCACTTTCCATATCCTCTTTATGAGTTAAACCTGGATCTCTGAAATGCGCATGTGTATCTATAAATGATGGCATTAAAGTTAATCTTTTAGCATCTATTACCTCTATTCCATCTCTATTTATTTCTTTTCCTATCTCTGATATTATTCCATCTATAATTAATACATCACCACTAAAACTTTCGTAGGCATCTATGATATTAGCATTTTTTATTAATAAGTTCATTTCTTTACACCTCGCTAGGATTTATTATCTGTTCACAATATTCACATTTATAGCTTCCTTTTTCTCTATCAACTAATGTAAATTTATGAGGTATATAATTTTCTTGAGAAGTTATACAATTTGGATTCTCACATATTAATATATCCTGAATACTCTCTGGCAATTCAGGCTTTATCTTATTAATTATTACTTCATTTCTAACTTCGTTAATAGTAATACCAGGTGATAATAATCCAAGTACCGTATAATTTATCTCTTCTATATTTTCAATTTTTATTATATCTTTCTTTCCCATTTTTTTACTATCTGCATTTATTATTAATGCAACTTGATGTCCTAGCTTATCTAGATGTAAATATCTAAATATTTTAACTCCCATCCCAGCTTTTATATGATCTAACATGAATCCATTTTTAATACTAGTTATTTGTAGCATTTACATTACCCCCAGTAACTTAACAATTAAAGCCATTCTTACATACATTCCATATTCTGCTTGTTTGAAGTAAACTGCTCTTTTATCATCATCTACTTCAGTTGCGATTTCATTTACTCTCGGAAGTGGATGCATTACAATCATGTCATCCTTTGCTTTTGCCATTTTTTCATTATCTAATATATAAGAATCTTTTAATCTTAAATACTCTTCTTCATTAAAGAATCTTTCTTTTTGAATTCTTGTCATATATAAAATATCTAATTCATCTATAACATCTTCTATATTTTCTACTTCTCTAAAAGAAATATTATTTCTCTTTAATATTTCCTCTCTAATATATTCTGGTATTACAAGCTCCTTTGGAGATATAAGAATAAACTCTGTTCCCTCATATCTAGACATAGCTGCAATTAATGACTGTACTGTACGTCCATTTTTTAAATCTCCACAAAGTCCTATTTTGTGTCCTTCTAAAGTTCCTTTTTGTGATTTTATAGTTAATAGATCTGTTAATGTTTGAGTTGGATGTTGATGTCCACCATCTCCTGCATTAATAACTGGTACTGCTGAATAGATACTTGCAACTTTAGCTGACCCTTCTTTAGGATGTCTCATTGCAATTATATCAGAGTATATAGAAACCATTCTTATAGTATCTGCTAATGTTTCCCCTTTTGCACTTGAGGTTGAGTTTGGTTCTGAAAAACCTAGTATTTTCCCACCTAATCTCATCATTGCAGCTTCAAAACTAAATCTTGTACGTGTGCTTGGCTCATAAAAAAGTGTAGCTAATATTTGGCCATCACAGATATGTGAAAATTCTTTTGGATTTGAAATTATTTTTTCTGCTAATTCAAAAATTTCATTAAGTTCTTCTTTAGAAAAGTCCATTGGACTTATTAAATGTTTATTTTTCATTTATTGTCACTCCTTTTTAACATCACAGTGTTAAATTTAAAGAATACAAAAAACCTTCCTTATAATATAAGGAAGGTATAGTAATCTTACAATATGGGTATTATTACAACTTCCTTATGAATCTCTCGGATTCCTTTAAAGGTTCTTTGTGTTAGAATATCATTTCATTAAAAATTTGTCAATATATTTTTAATTCCAGTTATTCATAACTCCATCCCACATCATTTTACCACATTTAGCTAAAGATATTGTTCCATATACACTATTAGGTATTTCTTGTGATAAAACAGTGAATACAAATTTTCCTTTTGGCAATTCTAAATATGCTGTATCATTTTCAACACCTTTTTTATCACCAGTTTTACTGGATATTTCTATCTTTAAATCATCTGGAATATATAGGGCTAATTTATTTTTTATCTGCTGCCTTCTTAAAATATCTATGAGCATTTGTCCGTTATCTTTGCTTAAGAAAGTTCCATTAGCTAAATGCTTCCATATTCTAGACAAGTCATAAGCTGTTGTTATGTTTTCGATATCCTCTATAGATACTCTTTCATCATTTGTCTTTCTATTCAATCTAGTATTTTTTAATCCCATAGCTATGATATCTTCATTTATTTGTTCCATACCAACTATATCGATAATTTTATTAGCAGCTGTATTATCACTTTGAATCAACATAATAACCATAAGTTCAAATACTGTATATTCTCTTTCATTAAACTCATGTATTATTCCAGTTCCATATACCTTATCTGAAGTTTGTATTTTTATCTTATCCATAAAATCAACTTTTTTACCTTCAACGGCTTTTATTAATGAAACAGCAATTGGAAGCTTCATACATCCTGCAGCTGTCATAGAAACGTTTTCATTGTATCCATACACATATCCACTTTTTAAATCTTCAAAAAAGAAGCTATATTTCCCAATTCTTGATTCTAAATATTTCTTTATTTCTTTCATAATACCCTCCTAAATCCACTAATTCAAATATTTCTTTTACTTTAATATAAGTATAACATATTGTCAGAATATTTTGAAGTATTCCTGCTAAAAAATTTCCATTATTCTCTATATTAAAAATAGTGGTAAGTTTAAAATATATAGTTTAGTCTAAAAAACTTACCCCTATATTATTTCCACTTACCACTAATAATATTTAAAATATTATTATATTATTCTTTATTCAGCAAAAGTAATTCCTATTTTTTTCGCAACTTGTACTAATTCTCCGTCAATATTGACATGCTTAGTTTTTTGCCCAATTACATTTTCTAAAGAATCACTACTTATTGTATCACCCTTTAAACAAACCATTTCCCCAAACTTACCCTCTATCATAAGCTCAACAGCTGCCACTCCATATCTTGTAGATAATATTCTATCATATGTTGATGTATTTCCGCCTCTTTGAACATGTCCTAATACTGTACATCTAACTTCATGATCTTTAATTAATTTTTCTAAATCTCCCGCAAGCTTATTTCCTATTCCACCTAACCTTATAGGGTCTGGGCTATCTGCTACAATTTTAGCTACTACAACTTCTCCATCTTTAGGCTTGGCCCCTTCCGAAACAACTATAATAGTAAAGTTTCTTCCTTGAGCTTCTCTTTCTTTTACCTTTTCAGCAATTTTATTAATATCATATGGAATCTCTGGCAATAGAATAATATCTGCTGAACCAGCTATACCGGCTTCTAATGCTATCCACCCTGCATTTCTTCCCATTACTTCGCATAACATTATTCTATGATGTGATTCTGCTGTTGTGTGAAGTCTATCTAAAGCCTCTGTAACAACATCAATTGCAGTATTAAATCCAAAAGTTACATCTGTTGATGCTAAATCATTATCAATTGTTTTAGGAACTCCAATTACATTAACACCTTTTCTTGCAAAATCTCTTGCAGATGTTAGAGTACCATCTCCCCCTATAACAACTAATACGTCAATTCCTTCTTTTTTTAAATTTTCTACAGCTACATCAGAAACATCTCTTTTAACCATTTCTCCATTTTCTTCAACAAGATAATCAAATAAGTTATCTTTATTTGAACTATAAAGAATAGTACCTCCTCTATGTAAGATTCCTGATACTGTATCTAATGTTAATGGAATAAAATCATTATTATATAATCCTCTATATCCAAATTTATATCCAATTACTTCAATACCATAATTTAATATTGCTGTTCTTGTTACTGCCCTTATTACTGCATTTAATCCTGGACAATCTCCACCACCTGTTAATAAAGCTATTTTTTTAATTCTTTGTTCCATTTGAAAATACCTCCCTACCCGATTACCTAATAAACTTCTCTGCATTTTTCCCCGTTAAATTTCTTATTATTACATTCTTATTCATAAAATTCAGAATATTTATTCTTCTATTATAATATCACAAATTCAAATATCTGGAAAGCATTTTTTTGTTAACTTTTTCTATAAATAAAATATAAAAGGTGAATTCCGTAGAATTCACCTTTTATATCTTATTTTTTATTTAATATAACTAATATGATAATTTTAAATCATTAATTTCAATAACTGTACTTTCATCATTTACATACTTATCATACACTTTTTTAATTTTTTCATAGTTTTTTGTAATCAAGTCTTTTGAAGCTTGATCTAAATCACTTGGCATGTCGTTATATGCAGATTCTATATTAGAATATCCTCTCCATATATCTTTATCTACCATAATATAATAACAAGCAGCATTATTAAGTGATAAAACATCTTTTTCATTTAATGAATAAGCTTTTCTTATATTTTCAATTGCCTTCTCATAATTTTTATCATTAAAATATACAGTTCCTAAAGTTCTATAATATTTATAATAATCTTTATTTAGTGATATTGCTTCATTTAAAGCATTAATAGCCTCATTAGTATTTTCCATATCCATGTCAATAAAAGCTAAATCATAATATAAAGCATCTTTAGCTTTATTTAATAATAAAGCAAAGTTTAAGCATGCCTTAGCTTTATTATAGTTTTTCATATCTTTTTCATATACTTTTGCTATACTTGTAATTAAATTATAATTAAATGGTTCATTATATATAGCTGTTCTAAAATACCCTTCAACTTTATCAGAATTACCATTTGCAATTAATATTTTAGGCATTAAAATACCAAAAGTATTTTCATATTCAGGATTAGCTATAATTGCAGCATTACAATATTCTAATGCTTTATCATACTGACCTTTATTATAATAATTCCATGCCTCCGCATAATTATAAACATATGAATCTTTATCTAAAGCTTCAATATTAATGTTGTTATTAATTTCATTAGTTATAGCTTCATCTAAATTCATATTTGAGCTATCTAACATATTAATCTCATTTATCCAAACTTTATATACTTCTTCTTCCGGTTCTTCTTTTGATAATTCTTCAAGCTTATTTAATAATTTATCTTTATCAAATTCGCTAGTTTCCATTATAACATCAAAAGACTTAATTTCATTTTTATCTAAATTATAAGATTTTTTTAAATTAGATAATCCATCATCATAATTTCCTAACATCATTTCCATTTTAGCTAAAACTGCTAAATCATAAGCATCTTCTTCATTAACTGGATATGACTTAACTATTCCTTCTGCTGACTTAGTGTCTTGTTTAGCTAAGTATATTCCAAACATAGTTTTTAATAATGGTTTATATGTACTATATGTACTTAAATAATATTCTCCTAAACTTTCTGCTTGATCTAACTCATTATTTATATAGAAAGTAAATACAACTTTATTAATTAATTCCTTATCTTGCTCTATGTATTTATCTCCATCTTCTAACATTACTTTATCTCTTTTTACCATTGCTTCTCTTAATAAGTTGTCTGATTTAGTTACATCACCCTGTACAGAGTAAACTTCAGCTGCTTTAACTATCCAAATTGGCCAACTATCATCATTTTGCATTGTCGTATACTCATTAATAGCCTCATCCAATTTTCCATCGTAATAATACTGTTCAGCCTTATTATCTGTTATTGATACTGTTTTCTCTCCCATAATAGTCTGTATTGATACTAATACTACAAATGCAAAAACTAATGAAAGAACTAATGTTACTATCGATCCTATATATCTATTTTCTTTATTTACCTTTTTATTTTCCTTTAAGGAGTCGTTTTTCTTTCTTTCCATAAAACCTCCATATTGGTTTAATATTTTTTATTATGTATTATAATATTATCAAAATCATCAGCATTTTTCAATTATTTATTAAAAAAACAAAAAAATTTGTAGAATATTATTTGTAATTTTCAATAAATCAGGAGTTAAATTCTACAAAATAGACTTTAACTCCTAATTAAATTATCTCATCATTTAATTATATGAATCATCTTTTTTGCAAAGTTTATTTTCAATAACTGCCACTATTTCATACATTACAAAAGCAATAAGTGATAAGATAACTATACTCATCATTACCATATCAAGTTGTGCTATTTGACCACCATATATAATTAAGAAGCCAAGTCCTTCTCTAGCAACTAAAAATTCTCCCATAATTACTCCAACCCAAGATAAACCTACATTAATTTTTAGAGCTGATATTATAACTGGAATACATGCAGGAAAAATTAAATATTTTAATATTTGCCATTTACTTGCTCTAAATGTCTTCATTAACAGTATCTTTCCCTTATCAACTTCTTTAAATCCAGTTAAAACACTTATTATAGTTGTAACTATAGAAATTAACAAAGCAATAGTTATAATAGCCGATGTTCCATTTCCAACCCAAAATATAATTATAGGAGCTAATGCCACTTTAGGAAGTGCATTTAAAACTACTAAATATGGATCTAATACCTTAGACGCTGTTTCTGATGACCACAATAAAATTGCAATTATAACACCAAGAACAGTTCCTAAAATAAAGCCTAATATAGTTTCATAGCATGTTACCCAAATATGCCTTAATAATGTTCCTTCATTTATAAATTTAACTAAAGAATTAAAAATTCTACTAGGACTTGATGTTAGAAATGGATCTATCCATTTAAGCTGAGCTGCAATCTCCCATAATGCAATGAATACAACTAAAATAGCTATCCTAAGAACAGTAATTTTAACTTTCTTTCTTTTAATATTCTTTAAATATAACTCATGCTCCTCATTCATTTGCATTCTCTAGTTCCCCCCATAATTTCTTAAAGTACTCATTGTATTCTTTTTCTTTTCTTTTATCAAATGGAGTTAAATAATCTCTTTCAAACGAAATTCTTACATCGTCTTTTATGGTTGCTGGCCTAGAGCTCAAAACTATTACTCTTTTAGACATTGTTATAGCTTCACCTAAATCATGAGTAACCATTATTGCAGTTTTTCCTTCCTTTTTTATTATCTCATATACATCATCTGTAACTGCTAGTCTACTTTGATAATCTAGAGCTGAAAATGGTTCATCTAGCAATAATATTTCTGGCTTTAATGCTAGTGTTCTTATAAGTGCTACTCTTTGTCTCATTCCTCCTGATAGTTCTGTTGGTTTATGATTTTCAAACTTTTCTAACCCATAATTTTTTAATAATTCAGATGCAAATTCTATGTTTTCCTTTGTATATATCTTCTTTATCTTTAAGCCTAACATTATATTCTCTCTCACTGTTAACCATGGAAATAAAAAATCCTTTTGAAACATATAACCCATTTTATCTAAGTTATTTTTAACTTCTGGATCATTATATTTAATCTCACCTGAAGAAGGCTGTAAAAGCCCACTAATTATATTTAATAAGGTAGATTTTCCACATCCAGATGGTCCAATAATGCTTATAAACTCTCCTCTATCAACAGTAAAATTTATATCCTTTAAAGCCTTTGTTGCTCCATCTTTCTTATGATAATTCATATTTACATTTTTTATCTCTAAGAGACTCACCTTTATCCCCCCTTGGCTTAGTTATTAGTTAGTAGTTAATGAAATAAATTAGGTAACAATTTTAACCTTAACTACTAACTTAAAACAACTAACTATTTTCCAATAGCCTCATTTGCAAAATCATTATTTACAATTGTATTAAAATCAGGCCTTTTTTCTATTAAGCTTGAATCGTAACCTTGTATTATATCCATAAGCTTATTTAAGCCATCTTCACTAACAACAGGATTTTCTGAATAAGCATCAATTCCCTTATAATTTTCAATAACTTGTGTTATTACTTTTTCATCAGTTCCAGGGAAATATGAAACTATTGATTTTGCAATTTCTTCACTTGTATGTTCCTTAACCCATTGTTGTCCCTTATATATAGCATTAGTAAACTTCTGTAATATTTCTGGATTTTCGTCCATATATGATTTTGTTGTATAAAAGCATGTATATGCTATATTACCAGCTGATTCTCCAACTGATGCTACTATACTTGCTCCACCATCATTTTCAAGCATTGTTGCTGTAGGCTCAAATAATGCTACATAGTCACCAGTACCTGATTTAAATGCTCCTGAAGTAGCCGTAAAATCAACATTAGTTACCATATTAACATCAGTAGCAGGATCTAACCCATTTTCTTTTAATACATATTCTAGAGCCATCTCTGGAATTCCACCTGGTCTTCCGCCTATTATTTCTTTACCTTTCAGTGATGCCCAATCAAAATTTTCTTCTGCTTCTCTCCCAACTAAAAATGAACCGTCTCTTTGAGTAAGTTGTCCAAATACTACTGGATAATCTTCTCTACCTTGATTATATATATAAACCGCTTGTTCTGGACCTGAAAAACCAATATCAACATTACCACTTAATAATTGTTGCATTGTCTTATCTGCTACTTATTCTAAATAACAACAAAGGAAATAATTTGAATATTCATGAGCAACTATATTAAATTACGAATTATGAAATATCTATTTGAAGATTATTTATACCTAATTAAAATCTGAAGAATAAGATTAAACTTAACATTATTTTACTGTTAATAATAGTTATTATTTGAAAGTAAAGGATTATATGTTATCATTTAAGAAGGATTATGTTTATAAAAATTTAACAAATACCTACTTATTCTTAATTAAATTAAATTATCTCACCATGCACTATGTAACTATTGTGTGACAAGCTTATATAATACAGAAAAGAAAATCTCTAACAAGTTCTATTTTTATACATATTATTATTAACAAAAATTATTTGTATTTTAGGAGGAATGTTATGAAAATCAAACAAAAACATATGGTAATTTCTTTAATAATAATAATAATAACTTTACTAATTATAATTACTCTAGTTAATGAAAATAAATCTAAATATGTATCTGTAAATGATATTGAGGAATTACCATTAACCTATGAATATGTAACTACAAATTTTTATTATGATCAACTAACACCTATCGAACAAAATGTTTATAATAAGATAATTAAAAAACTTAATAGTTATGAAGGTGGAGAAATTATTCTAGATGAAAATATATCAGTTAATAACTTATCTAGAATTGCTGATGCAATAAGATTTAATAATAACAATAACTATTTTTATTCATTATTTACATTACCATTTACATCTGATAACCACCTTGTTAATTGGGGAGCAAATCAAAATAATAATGAGCTTGAAGAAAATAAAATAAGTAAAATATTGTTAGAAATATATATAGGAAAAGATGATACTAGATTAAATAATTTTGATATTTCTGATGACTTGTTTGTTGCAAACTATGATGACAAAAAAAACATTTTTGAAAGTATTACTAATGAACTTATAAATAAATATGATTCAATTAAGACTGAAACTGATGCAATATTGGAAAATATAATTTTAAATATGCCTAGAGATCTAACACAGGTAGAAGCTGTTGATTACTTTAGCAATTGGATTATTAATAATATGAAATATACAGATTCTTTTACATATGGAACTAATTATGGCGATATAGTAAATGAAGAAGTTCAATTTAGTTCATCAATTTCTTCTATAACTAATAAATCTGCTGTTTGTTCAGGCCTTTCTATGATTCTATCTGAATTATGTCGTAAAGTTGGTATAGAATCTTATGTTTGCCTTGGAACAGTATCTAATGGTGGTACTCCTTTTAATCATGCTTGGGTAGCAATTGTTATTGGAGATACTGTGTATTATAAAGACCCAACCAAAGAAGTTGGTTTAAGTAAAGTATTTCCATTAAAAACAAAAGGGGATCTCTCAAAAGGTAGCTATATCCTTAGATTTAGTAATCATTTCGACTATTAAATATCCCCCCGATGTAATTGAATTAATAAAACCAAAAGACGTATATACTTAAATTATTATAAATCAAATAAATTTATTAGGAGAGTGAAACTAATGGTAAAAAAGGGTTTTTTAATTGAGTTAGATGATATTCCAAAAAACGATGAGGATATCTGTATGTCAATTGCAAAATATTGCGGAAGGAATAATTTATCTTTTGAGTTTATAAAAAGAACATCTCCAATTATATCTATAATAGATGGACATAAATATGAAATTACAAAAAAATTGCAGCGTGTTAAAATTATTAATTGCTGGGTTTTATCTTGTAAAGAAATAGCTTAAAATTAAATTTAATTTATCACTTTATAAAAAGTATTAACATTACTCAAATACCGCAGTATTCAAAATGAATATGCGTATTTTTTAATAAAAAATTAAAATCACTTAAGATAATCTGCACATATCTCAATATAAAGTAGTATTTTTTATACAAATAAAACAATAGACTAAATAATTCTCTTCTTCAATCTTTTTATTTATCTTGTTCACTTGTATTACTTACTTTTGATGATTCATCTGTATCATTTCCTGTAGCTTGCTTAATTGTTCCTTTTACAGTAGATTGTCCAAAATAAAATGACACTATCATTATTGCTACAGTTGTAAATTGCTCTTTTTCAATATCCCCTTTTAAGCTTAGTATACAAAATACGGTGATTATCATTAATGCTATAATCTTTTTTACCTCAAATAAGTTTATTAACTTATCCGTAAATTTACTCATATACTACCCCACCTTATCTAATTTAATTTTTATTTCTGCAACATCTTATTGGATGTTTTCAACTAAATTAAACTTTTCTTCTAACACTAAAATTATCTCCTTGATTTTTATTAATTTTTTGCCGTAGTTTTTCTTATCTAACTTTAATTTCTTTTCTTGTATAAAATAATAACCAGTCTAATAGCACCGCTCCTTGTTCGTTATTACTATAGTTTTAAAATTTCATTTCCCATAAATTTATTCTATACTTAAAAGTATTAAAATTTTCATAAAAAAATAACCTTATTACCATCCAACTTTTCCCATGAATATAATAAGTTTATTTCCATAACCTATTTATGTGAAATATATTTCTCTGAGAAGAGAATAAGTTACCTCCTGATACATGGTTCTAGTTAATAACTTATTCTCTTTATAGATTTATTTTTCTTTTATTTTTAAATCTAACCTTCCCATCATAGCTATTGCCTCCCCCATAAATAATATTAATCAATAATCACAAACTTCTCATTAACTTAACAAACAATATATTTAAATTGCAAAATTAAAAATACCGTACATATTCACTTTTTTGAATAATACGGTATTATTAATAATCAATATAATTTTTTAACATTTATAAAAAAAGACTTTAACATTCTTGATAATTAATATCATTTATTAATTTAGACATAGCCAAAGCTAAACACTTTTCATTGGTATTATCCTTAATAAATAAAAAGCTTTCTTTATCAGTCTTTACTTCTATTAATTCTTCATTTTTATTATATGTTACTAAGAATTCTTTCAAATCACTTAATAATATCTTCTCAACGTTTCTTGTTTCTTCAACATATCCAATACTTGTATGTCCTTTATATTCTAAATAAAGAATATCTTTAGTTAATATTAAACATACTTTATCTGCAACATCTCCACCCGCAGCAGTTAAAAGATTACCTACGAAATTAGCAACAACATCCTTTTTAGTTACTATTTTTTTTGCAGTGATTTTCATTAAGATATCTTCATCTTTTAAATTCAAGTTAAACATAAGCCCCACCCCTAAATAATAAGATATTTACAATAGCAAGCTCATTATAACATATTTTCCCAATAAAATATTATTAATTTTTCGATTAACTTTTAACTACCTTTCATAAACTTCTAATTCCTTTGTATAATTATTAAAAAATACATACTCTTTTGTTGTTGCTCTTTCTAATAAATAATTGTCTGAATTTAATTCTCTTCTTTGCAAAAATGTTTTTTGTTCTCTTGTTAATTTTTTTAGACTTTTCATATATTAATCTCCTCGTAGTATTTATATATATTTCCTATAATTCTATCTACTGCAGCTTCCGAGAATAATGGTACAGCTCTTTTCTCTTTATGATTTTGAATCCACCATTGGTACTCATCTAAAATAACTACTCCCGTTATCTCTTCATCTCCTAACTTTGCTGCTGTTCTTTTTACTATAAAACCTTCGTAAATATCTCTACCTGTAATATCTTTCTTTCCTGAATATAAAATAGGTTTCAAATGCCTATTATTAATCGTACCTTCCGTTATTTCATATCTATTAAATGACTGTATTTCTCCATCTCCTGTTATACTATACCTGGTTCCACTTATAAGCCTCTTTTTATTCTTGTCATAAATCTTAAATTTTATTTCTGTCATAATAACTCTCCCTTAATTTTATTCTACTTAAATCCCTAGAAGATAAATGCTTATTCTAGTTCTTTTATCCTTTTTCTTTTACTTAATATAATTGTTGCTATGTCATTTATTCCATAATATTTTATTGATTTATCTAACATTAATTAATATTTTGCTCGCAAGTTAACTTGCTCTCTATAAAATATTCTTATCTCTATATTTTTCATAAATAGCTTTTTGCTCTTTGTTTATCTCTTTTTCGAGCCTATTTCTTAATTCAATAGTTATTGGATTATTTATTCCATTACAATCAATTGAATCTTCTAAAGCTTTTCTTAATAATTCTATTGCCACTTTCCTAATATCCTCTCTTTGTATAAGTTTTGTTATTTTTATTAATCTTCAAGGCTTTTCAGCCTGTCCATTTTTTTAATATATGTTATACAATGCTTTTTCACCTATCTTTTCTCTTAGAAATTATTTTTTCTAATTCTTCTCCCTCATACCCTAACTTTTTCAAATACTCATCATTATTAATAATTACAGTTGCCCAACACTCTCCAAACTGATTTTCTAACGCATTCATTAATCCCTTGAAATATCTTTCACTAATTTCTCTTATTTTTTCTGGATCTTCAACTGGATTTATACAAACAGCTCTAAATTTACTTCCCGGTATTGTAAATACTTCTGTCCCTAACCCCATTTGTTTCACCTCTCTATTTTCTCTATAGTATTCTATTCATTTAATGTATTAATTGTTAAAATGTATTTATTAATTTTTACTCACTTCAATTTATTCAACTTTTAGAAAAATCATCTAGTTACACTATTTAAATATTTGAATTAAACTTAGTTGGTGACTGTGGTTATTATTATAATAAGGTAATTTTCATAAACAAAAACTCTAGTAAACTCCTAAATATTTAATGCTTTCCGAAGAAATTGGTGATTACTTAAAAGTATAGGTAATATTACGGCTCTTAAAGAAATATCTAATACTAAACAATAAATTATATCTCGAAGGTGAATAAAATGAATGTTGCTATTTATGCTAGAAAATCAAAAGCCACTAAAAAAGGTGAATCCATTTCTAATCAAATAGAACTTTGTAAAAAATACTTTAATAATACAACAAATGAAGAAGTAGATTTCTTAATTTATGAAGATGAAGGATGGTCTGGTGGAAATATTAATAGACCTCAATTCACTAAAATGATTAATGATGCAAAATTAAAAAGATTTACCGTTCTTATATGCTATAGGTTAGATAGAATAGCTCGTAATGTAGCTGACTTCTCTTCTACTTATAAAATATTAGAGGAAAATAATATTGCTTTTATAAGCATTACAGAGCAATTTGATACAAATAGTATTATGGGACGTGGAATGATTAATATTGCAGCTACATTTGCTCAAATTGAAAGAGAAACTATAGCTGAAAGAGTAAAAGATAATATGCTTGAACTTTCTCGTACTGGACGTTGGCTAGGTGGAACCCCACCTTTAGGCTTTAAATCAGTTCAAATCATAGAAAATAATAAAAAAATGTACAAGTTAGAGGTTATTGAAGAAGAAATGGAAATAGTAAGACTTATATATAGGCTATATCCTCAATATAAGAGTACTGTTCCTATAGCAAGACATTTAATCTCTAATTATATAAAAGGCAAAAACGGAGGCGATTTTAGTCGAAATACAGTCCTTCAAATTTTAAAGAACCCTGTATATTGCTGTTCAGATTCTAAAGCCATAAAGTACTTTGAAAATAATCGTTCCTTTCTAAACACAAAACTCTCACCCAATAATGGCCTGATGGTATATAACAAAAGAAAAGGTGGTAAAAGGGAAAATCCTATTGATGAATGGATAATTGCTACTGGTAAACATCCAGGAATTATTTCAGGATCCGAATGGGTGAAGTGTCAAAATATCTTAAAAGAAATTAAAAGTAAATCTTCCCCAAGAAAATCAACTGGCAACAAATTTTTATTATCTGGAATATTAAAATGTGCTAAATGCGGTTCTAGTATGTGCTCTTGGAGTAGAACTAATCATGAAATATACTACAGAAGTTATAGATGTGAATTAAAAAATAGAGCATCTAATAGATGTAATTCTAAAATGATTAATGCCGATGATATTGAAGAATTCATTATTAATTTATGCAAAAACATTGATATAGAAAAAATTATAGACTTCCCAAAACCCGAAACAAATAATTCTAAATTAAAAAATGAGTTAAAAACATTAAATAAAAATCTTAATGAAAATGATAAATTACTACAAGGCCTCATAAAAAAATTAGCCTTAATAAATGATATTGATATATTATCTATTATTCAAGTTGAAATAAAAAAAATTAAATCAGAAAATGATAATATATCTAAAAAAATTAATGAAATAACTTTATCTATGTTTGATTTAGAAGATGATTATAATAATAAACAAACCCTTTTAGAAAACTATAGACGCTTCAAAAGTTCAATTGATTTAATTGATGATATTGAAACAAAAAGAAATTTAATAACAAACTTTATTGAATATTTTACTTATGATAGTGATACTAATGAAGTTGGTTATAAAATAAGGCTATAGTTATTTCTATAGCCTTTTATATATTATTGATATATGTTGTTATTTAAAATATGTTGTATCTGCACCTTGACCTGTAGATAAATCAATTTTTAGACCTTCTTCTTCAAAAAAACCTTCACTAATGGCTACGTACATTGGTGCATAAAAAACGGATCTAACCACTTCATTTAATCGTACAGTTTGCAATTCCTCACTATTAATATTTTCTTTAGTAGTCTTCTCATCATTGCTGGTTGTCTTTTGACAGCCTGCAAAAGTAGCACCAACAATAGCTACTACCCCTACAATAACAGCCAATTTTTTTAGGAATTTACTCATACTTACTCCTTTTTAACTAAATTAATTTATATTACTATGATTCATATTATGATTTATAGTTATATTTTGTTAATTAATGTAGTTTCAATTATTCCGGATTATATGGGAGTTTACTATTTATTTTTTTAGTGTTAAAGTATTTCTGTATTAAAAAAAAGGAGGTTCTATAATGAAATTCTTTAGAGAATCTATTTTACTTCTTTCTATATATTTTGCAGGGGAAATAATTTCAAGACTTCTTAATTTACCTGTACCTGGAAATATAATAGGAATGATTTTATTATTTGTTTTATTAACATCCAATATTATAAAAGTTGAAAAAGTTGAAAATTTAGCTAACTTCTTTTTAGATCACTTAGCATTTTTCTTTATTCCAGCTTCAGTAGGACTTATGACATCCTTTGTTTCTCTTAAAGGTAGTATTTTCAAAATAATACTTTTATGCATATTAACAACTATAATTGTTATAGCCGTTACTGGCGTTACAGTTCAATTTATATGTAATAAAACATCTATTAAAGAAAAAGATAAAAATAAACTAAATAAAAAGGAGGCTTAATTAAATGGATTTATTTACTAACAATATGTTTTTTGGAATTTTTATTTCTTTAATAGCTTTTGAAATAGGTCTATTTATTTATAGAAAAACAAAATTTCCACTTTTTAATCCACTTTTAATAGCTACTATAATTGTCATTGCATTTTTAAAAATCTTTAATATCGACTTCGATACTTATAACAAAGGTGGACAATTTATCAATGTATTCTTAGGCCCGGCTACAATTGTACTAGCTGTACCATTGTATAAGAACTTACATTTACTTAAAAAGAACTTTCTTCCTATTTTTACAGGTATCTTTATAGGAAGTTTAGTTAGTGTCTTATCAGTTATTTCTATATCTACTTTCTTAGGATTAGATAATAGTTTAACTGTTTCATTATTATCAAAAAGTGTTACTACTCCTATAGGTATTGAAATTACTAATAGTCTAGGTGGGATTTCATCAATAACAGTTCTTGCTATTATTGTTTCTGGAATAATAGGAGCTGTAGTTGGACCTACAGTATTTAAAATTTTAAAAATTAAGCATCCAATTGCTAAGGGAATTTCACTTGGAACAGCTTCCCATGCTGTTGGAACAAGTAAAGCCTTAGAAATAGGTGAAACTGAAGGTGCAATGAGCTCCTTATCTATTGGAGTTGCTGGAATAATAACTGTATTTCTAGCACCTATTTGTTACTCACTAATATCTATTTTCATATAAAAATAAACACCGCTGGAAAAGTAGTATTAATACTTTTTCCAACGGTATTTTTATTTAAGCTTTCATTTCTTATATCCTCATAAATTAAATTCCTTCAGTTAACCTAGTGCTACATCTAAAATCATCATTACTACGAATCCTATAGCAAATCCAATAGTACTTATATTAGAATGTTCACCCTTAGATGCTTCTGGAATTAATTCTTCAACAACAACATAAATCATAGCCCCTGCTGCAAATGATAAAAAATATGGCATCATAGGTGTAAGTGCCTTAGAAAATATAATTGTCAAAAGTGCGCCTATAGGTTCAACAATTCCAGATGCAAATCCATAAAGAAATGATTTTCCTTTACTTACTCCTTCACTCTTCAAAGGAAGTGATATAATAGCACCTTCAGGAAAGTTTTGAATTGCAATTCCAATCGATAGTGCAAAAGCTCCCGCTATTGTTATAGCTTCACCTGTATTCATTGCACCAGCAAAAACAATTCCTACAGCCATCCCTTCTGGTATGTTATGTAGTACAACAGCTAAAACTAACATTGTTGTTTTCCTAAGCCTTTCACTTTTCATCCCTTCCGGTTTATCATTATCTAAATGAATATGGGGTATTAGCTTGTCTAGTATAAGCATAAATATTATCCCTACTAAAACACCTATTGCAGCTGGAAGAAATGCTAGTTTATTCATATTAGAGCTCATATCTATTGCTGGTATAATTAAAGACCATACAGAAGCTGCAATCATTACACCTGATGCAAACCCTAGCAGACACTTGCTAACTAATTGATTTAACTCCTTTTTTATAAAAAAAACACATGCTGCACCAAGTGTTGTTCCTAACAATGGTATTAATATACCAATTAAAGTATTCATATTATCACCTCTTTCTTAATTGATAATTATTCTCACTAACTATATTATACTACCATTTTTTTATTTTTGCTACTATATTTATTTTTTTATTTAATAATTACTATTTTTGTACTTCTAATAAATATTAAAAATTTAAATTAATCTTATTTATACACTATCCATTTTTTATTATAAAAAAATAGATAGCTACCACCTCTTCAAGGCTTCACTATCTATTACACTTATGAATTATTAATTTATAAATTCAAACTTCCAACTATAATAGCCTGTTTTTTCATCCTTTTCATATCTTAAATAAGCTGAGAATAAAGTTCCTTTTTTACTTTTTAAATTTCTAAAACCTACTTTTCCATTCTTAAGTAAAAGTTCAACCATTTCCTTAGTTACCTTTTTTCCCATAGACTCTATAAACTTATCATTTTTCCAAATAGTAAACTTACATCCATTTTTCCAGTTAGTACATCCAAAGCCCTTTTCGCCTTCAATTATAGCATTACCACAAACAGGACATTTTCCTACCTCTTCTGCACCTTCTGGCTTCTCAACTTTAAACTTATGCAACATAGATGTATCATTCTTTATTTTTTCAACAGAATTTGTAGTAAAATCAAAAATTAATTTTAAGAAATCTTCTTTTTTAAATTTACCCTTTTCTATATCTGATAATGTTTTTTCTAATCTCCCTGTATATTCTAAGTCTAAAAGCTCTTTTGCCGGGAAAATTTCTACTATAGTTCTTCCAAGTTCTGTAGTAGTAAGACTTTTTCCTTTCGTTCTTATGTACCCTATATCCTTAAGCTTTTTAATTGTTTCAGCCCTTGTGGCAGGAGTACCTATACTAAATCCGCTTAAGATAGCCTGCATCATTTCCTCTGAATTACTTTCATCATCTACACTATCATCTTTTTCTTCTTTTTCTTCCTTAAAGCCTTTACCACAAGTCTCCATTACTCTTAAAAGTGTTTTTTCTGTATGAAGCTTAGGTGGTTTCTTAGTTACTTTATTAACTTTGCTATCTACAATATCTAAGCTTTCACCTTTTTCAACTAAAGGAAGTATAGTATCTTTTGTTTCTATTTTTTCAACTACTCTCCAACCCTTAACTATTTCAACTTTACCTTTTGAAATAAATTCACCCTTTAATGCTTCATCATTAACCTTTAAAGTAATCTTGGTTTCTTCAAACTCTGCAACTGGCATAAACTGCATTATAAATCTATTTTTTATTGCTGTATAAACGTATTGTTCTTCAGTGCTTAACCCTTTTGGAATAATATATGTCGGAGTAATAGCACTATGGCTTTCTACCTTAGAATTATCAAATACTCTTTTTGATTGAACAAACTTAATTTCGCTTTCATAAGGAAGACCCTTTTTATGAGTTTCTAAAACTTTTTTAGCCTTATCAACTAGACTCTCTTCTAATACACTACTAGCTGTTCTTGGATAAGTAATAAGTTTCTTTTCATATAATCCTTGAGCAACTTTAAGAACCTTATCTGAAGTCCAACCTTTATATTTACTAGTAATATAACCTTGTAAGTTAGAAAGATTAAAAAGACTTTGAGGATACTCCCTCTTCTTTTCTATTTCCTTTTCAACAACTACAGCTTGCTTTTCTTTTAATACCTTGCATAAATTATCTAGATAATCCTTCTTTTCAAATTTTTCAGAAGAATTTTCATAATAAAGACTTTCAAATTCTACATTATCTTTAGATTTTAAACTAACTAATAATTTATAATAAGAAGATTCTTTAAAATTTTCAATTTCCTTGTCTCTATCATAAATAATTTTCAACGTTGGAAGTAAAACTCTTCCAATGTTAATAGTCTTTTTTTCACTTGCTCCATAACGAAGAGTAGCAACTGAAGTTAAATTAATTCCTATTGTCCAATCTGCTAATTGTCTTCCAATACCTGCATCTTGAAGTGGCTTCATTTCACTATTTAACTTTAAATTAGCCATTCCCTTTTTAACTTCATCTTCCGTCCACTCATTAAGTAGAAGTCTATATATAGGCTTTTTAATATCGTAATGAATAAATAATTCATCTGATATTACTTGCCCTTCTCTATCATAGTCAGTGGCAGAAATTACTCCATCAACATCTTCCCTATCAATTAATCCTTTTATTGTATTAATCTGCTTTTCAGCACCTTTATCTACAACTTCCCTATTGCTACTATCACATTTTATCTTATACCTAAAGTCCTCAGGAATAAATGGAAACTTTTCCATCCTCCATCCTTTCATATTTTCATCATAGTCTTTAGCATCGTATAGTTGAAGTAAATGCCCAAAAGCCCAAGTAACTAAATAATCTTCGCCTTCATAATAACCATCTCTTCTTGTCTTTATTTTAAATGCATCTGCTATATTCTTAGCTACTGATGGTTTTTCTGCTATAATTACTTTTTTCAAAATATTTTTCTCCTTAAATCAGTATCTATATTCCATTTCCAAGTCTATATTTTATAATATTTATTTTTATAATTCAAATTTATTTAATTACATCTCATTAAATATCCAAACATATGCTGATAAATAACTAGCAAATATTAGCCAAATAATATATGGAATCATTAATACTCCAGCAATTTTATCTGTTTTAAAGAACTTTATAGTCGTAATTATAACCAATACTAATAAAATTAATATCAATATAAATGAAATACCATATAATCTTAAATTAAAGAAAATAATTGCCCATAAAAAGTTAATTAGTAATTGAATTAAATAATAAAAGTATCCATCATGATCACTTTCTCCTTCTTTATTATTCATATATATTCTATAAGCAGCAAGTCCCATTAAAATATATAATACTGTCCATACTATTGGAAAGACTATATCTGGTGGTGTTAATATACTCTTTTTTAACTGACTATAAATACTCATAGAATTTTTAGTTAATAAAGCAACTAATATTCCTCCACCAACTGACATTGCAATATTTTTTAATAACCCAAGAAATTCAAACTTATTATTTACACAAAACAATTCTTTAATAACATTTTGTCTCCTCTTTTTAGGCTTCTTATTTAATTCACCTTTCTTTTTCCTCTTCATCTCCATCACCTCTTATTATTACTACTAAAATATATGTTTCATAATAAGAAATAATGTTTACCTCCCCTGTTTTATTCAATTATAAATTGTTAAACAGTAGTTTTATTATTAATCCATTCTAATAAATCCTTTATAACCTGATCTTTATTATTTTCATTTAACATCTCATGTCTTCCATTACTATATAACTTGTAATTCAAATCATATATTCCTATAGATTTATAAGTATCATACAAATTAACTATACCTTTTCCAAAATTACCCACCGGATCTTTATCTCCTGCAAAAATATATATTGGTAAATTCTTAGGTATATTATTCAAATTTTCTTTTTTATTAATTTTCCACAAACCTCTAATTAAATCATAATAAAATGATGTACTGCAAATAAATCCACACATAGGACTTTCTATATATTTATCTACTTCTTCATCTACTGAACATAACCAATCATAACCTGTTCTAGTAGGTTTAAAATTAGAATTAAAATCTCCAAAAGATAACTTATCCATTAATTTACTCTTAGCTTCTCTTCCTTTAAACATAATTTCTATTTTTGAAATTAAAGCTCCCAATTTAGTAATACTATCAGGCTTACCATTAGTTCCTGATAAAATAACTCCATTAATTTCATTACCATAAAGTTCTATATACCTTTGAGAAACAAATGATCCCATACTGTGACCAAATAATATTATAGGTAAATTTGAATTTTCCTTTTTTGCAATATCTGTTAGTTCTTTTACATTTTCAACTAAAATATCAAATCCTTCATTATCTGCAATATAACCTCTTTCTTCATCTTTAGGTGAAGTTTCTCCATGTCCCCTTTGATCATGTGCATAAACAATATATCCATTTTCACAAAGCTTCTTTGCAAAATAATCATATCTTAATGCATATTCGGTCATACCATGAACAATTTGCACTATTCCTTTAGGATTTTGTACTTCACTCCATTTATAATACTTAATCTCTTTTCCATATCTATCTACAAAGCTAAAATTCTCCAAAACTATTTTCCCCTTTTCAGTTTTTATTTATATTATTCTCCTTAGTTATTATAGTGTCAATTAGAAATAAATATTTTTAATTATTTTTTTACAATTTCCCTTATTAAAATTAAAATATTATAATTTAGCTTAAAGATAGATTTGTTAAAGCGTAACTTTGTGTTATACTATTTTAGTATTGATATGGCATTTAAGATAGATATATGTGAATTTAAGATGAATATTGGAAATCATTATAATTTTCTTATATTTATTTGAAATGTTTATATTTTAATATTAGTGTTAATAATGTAAATAAATTATTGTAGGTGGTGAAGGAAATTAGTATTAAGTCAATTCTAAGTATATTAGCAACAAAATTCACATTATTTCTTACTAAAACCATTTTAAAAGGTGGAACTACGTTTCCAGGAAGGGTGGCTTTAAAACTAGATAGTAATATATTAGCCACAGTTTCTAAGGGATATAAAGTAGTTTTAGTTACAGGAACTAATGGTAAAACTACTACTACAAGCATGATTTATAACATCATTAAAGAAAAAGGATATTCTGTTATAACTAACAATACTGGTGCAAATCTTTTCCCAGGTATAGTTACTACATTTGTAGAAAACTATAAATTTTTCAACAAAGATGAAAATAAATATGCAATTATTGAAGTAGATGAAGCGAATTTAAAATATATTACAAAATATATTACTCCTGAAATAATAACAGTAACTAACCTTTTTAGAGATCAACTTGATAGGTACGGGGAAGTATATACTACTCTTACTAAAATTTTAGAAGGTATAACTCTTGTTCCTGAAAGTAAACTTATACTTAACGGAGATGAATCTCTTCTAGGAAAGTTAGATGTAAAAAATGAACTTGTATTTTATGGTTTTAAAACACCAATTAATGAAAATAAAACTATAGATGTAAATGCAGACTCAAAATTCTGTAAGTTCTGTAAAACTCCATATAGCTATAACTTTGTTACATATAATCATTTAGGTGATTACTACTGTACAGGCTGTGGGTATACTCATCCAGCAATAAAATATGGTGTTGATGAAGTATTAGATTTAACTTCTGAAAGTTCTACTGTAAAATTTGGAGATACAGAAATCTTCTTAGGTCAATCAGGTGTCTATAATATTTATAACGCTCTTTGTGCTTATGCCATTACAAAAGAACTTAATGTTGATGATAGTACAATTAAAAAGTCTTTAGAAAGTCAAAGCTCTAGTTTCGGAAGGCAAGAAATAATAAATATTGACGATAAAGAAGTTAAAATTATACTTGTTAAAAATCCTGCTGGATATAATCAAGCATTAGATACTTTATGTCTTAACAAAGACCCATTCTCTTGCGCATTCTTGCTTAATGACAATTATGCAGATGGTAGAGATGTATCTTGGATTTGGGATGTTAATTTTGAAAATTTAAAAGATATTAATCTAGATGAGGTATATGTATCAGGACTTAGAGCATTTGATATGGCAGTAAGACTAAAAACTGCTGGTATTTCGCCTTCAAAACTTATTATCGAGGAAGATTATGAAAATCTAACATCTAAAATTAAAGATGGTAAAAACAATAAATTATATATTCTTGCAACTTATACTGCAATGATAAACTATAGAAAGTATTTACATTCTAAAGGATATATTAAAAACCTTTGGTAATATAGGAGGATTTTATGGAATTAAATATTTGTCACCTTTATCCAGACCTTTTAAATGTTTATGGTGATGTAGGTAATATATTAATTTTAAAACACAGAGCTGAAGAACGTGGAATTAAAGTTAATATTATAAATGTGTCTTTAAATGATGAATTTAATGCCGATGAACATGATATTGTATTCTTTGGAGGTGGTCAAGACTATGAGCAATCAATAGTTTCTGATGACTTAATGAATAATAAAAAGGAAGAATTATCTAGATATATTAATAATGGCAAAGTTCTACTAGCTATTTGTGGTGGTTATCAATTACTTGGTAAACATTATACAGCTCCAAACGGTGAAAAAATTGAAGGCTTAGGTATATTAGATATATACACAGAAGCTGGTGATACTAGATTTATTGGAGATACTGTAATATATAACGAAGATTTCAATGAAACTTATGTTGGTTTTGAAAATCACTCTGGCAGAACTTATCTTAATGGACTTAAACCATTAGGAAAGTGTATTCACGGATATGGAAATAATGGTTCTGATGGATATGAAGGTTGTGTATATAAAAATACTTACTGCACTTATTTCCATGGCTCACTTTTAGCAAAAAATCCTGAGCTTGCTGATAGATTTATTAAAATGGCACTAGAAATTAAATATTCAGAAGTTGCCTTAGAAAAATTGGATGATAGCTTGGAATTAAAAGCTAAAGAAGTTATGATTACTAGATTAAATAACAAATAAATTTAACCAATAGAAGAAATGGTTTCTTCTAAATATAAAAAAATTATTTACTTAGATAAAAAGGACGGGGAGTTTTATGACAAAAAAGTTTTTTAGAGCATTAACTTTAGTTATTTGCTTAACTTTAGTAGTGCCATTCTTAAACACTACTAAAGCATTTGCTGCTACAGAGCCTCAAATAATTGGAGCCTCTGCTATAACAATGGATTTAGAGACTGGTGAAATAATATATTCTAAAAATGCAGATGTTCAACGTTCGCCTGCTAGTACAACAAAGCTATTAACATCTTTACTTTTTGCTGAATCTAAAAGCAAAGATGATTCAATTCCTTATACAGAAGATGCAGCTGCTGTTAAAGAAACTGCATTACAAAACTTCTTTGGAAACAATATACCAGTAGGTACTACAATGACTGCTGATGATGTAATGAAAGCAGTTCTTGTTTATTCTGCAAATGATACTGCTGTAATGATGGCTGATTCTGTTGCCGGTTCTGTTGAAAAATTTACTTCACTTATGAATGAGAAAGCAAAAGAAATTGGTGCTGTTAACTCTAACTTTGTTAGTCCAAATGGATTAGAAACTGATCCTAATAATCACAATGTTACTACTGCTTATGATTTAGCTCTTATTGGTAAAGCAGCTTATGAAAATGACTGGGTAAGAGAAACTTGTGAATTACCTAAGACATCTGTTACTTTAGATGGTAAAAAGGTATATATAGATTCAAGAGACCTAACTATTGGTGTAGATGGAAATATGGGTGGTAAAACAGGCCGTGAAACTAAGGCTGGACATTGTTTTGTAGGTTTTTACAACAAAAATGGTAGAAACTTAATAACTGTAGTACTTGGTTCTGAATATGGCTCTGATGGAATGAACGTATTTAAGGATACTCAAGCTATTGCAGATTATAGTTATGCTGCTGAAAAAACAGCTTATAAATCAACTGGTGATGAAGTTGCAACTGTAGATTTAAACTATAAATTATTCAGATTTTTTGGTCCTACAAAAACTATAACTGTTCCAGTTATAGTAGATGAAAATATTGAATATTACAAAAATGACTTTAATGATTCACATGCCAAAATTGAAGTTCCAGCTAATGAATTAAATGCTTGGAAGGTTGCTTCAAATAATAATGTTAATTTAGTTTTCAATGCAGGAAACTATACTCAAACAGTTAAAGGCTCTATTAATTTAACTGTAGGCCAAATATTAAAAGCTAATTTTGGAGTTTACATCCTTGGTTTATTAATAACAGTTTTAATAATTGTATTAATATTAGTTGTAATTAAATTAATGATTAACTCAAGAAGACGTAGAAAAAATAGAAGAGGTAGATTCTCTAGATATTAAAAAAAATGCTATGCAAACTTAATATTTGCATAGCATTTTTTTATGTTAAAATATTATTTAAAAACTGCAGTAACCCATTCATTAGTTTGATGTCTGCTTATAAGCTTAAATCCGTAGTTTTCTACATCTTTCTTTACTTCATCAAAACTCCATTCAACAAGACCTGAAACTAATATATTTCCATTATTATTTAAGTGTTCCTTTATGTATTTCATAAACATCTTAGTTTCTTCTCCACCTATATTAATAAAAATCCAATCGAAATTTTTCTTAACTAAAGCTTCATCATCTAATATATTTCCAACTATAACTTCTATATTGCTTAAATTATTTAATGAAGCATTTAACATAACCTCATCTTCAACATCTCTTATATCAACTGCTACTACTTCTGAAGCTCCTGACATGGCAGATGCAATGGAAAGTATTCCTGATCCAGTTCCAATATCTAAAACTGATTTTCCCTTTATATCTAACTTATTTAAAATTAATCTTAATATATCTTGAGTCGTTTCATGTAATCCAGTACCAAAAGCTCCTTGTGAAATAAAGTTAATCTTTGTTTTTCCTTCAAACTCTTCTTCTGGACTTGCTATAACATATTTGTCATCTAAATGTATTGCTGGAAAATCATATGTATTATACTCATGATTATTTTCTTCTACATTTATGTAATCCATTTTTAAAACTTCTTTTAAAGTATTTTTAAACTCTTCTAATTCTTCTTTTTCACCTTCAAAAGCAACTTTTAAAATTATCTCTTCATCTTGTTTTTCTAAATATCCATACCCATAATTATCAGTAGTTATTTCTAATGGATTTTCATAAAAAACATTATATATATCATTTATAGCTAAAATTTCAATTGTAGAATCTAATTTTTCATATGGTAATTTATAAGATATTATAAACATAAAACCAACCTTTCTTTATTTAGCACTTTTATTTTATCTTTTGCTTGTATTTTTAAAGCTTTTTTTAAAATCAAATCTTTATCTATATAAAAAGTAATCAACAGCTTTTGTCATATTTATACTTGGTAAGTTAACAATAAATTCCGTAGTTTCTTTTATATATTCATAAGACAGTGTCTCATCTCTTATAGATATTGATGACATAGATATTTCAGTATAAACTATTCCATGCCACATATAAATACAATAATATTAAAATATATTATTAGTTTTGGTAACTCTAAAATTATATCAGATAAATATCATATATAGAAGTATTTTTATCAACTTACTATTTTGTATTTCCTTCTTTTATATCTTTATTATAAATTTTCTATATTTTATATCAACCTTCACTTTACTCACGTATTTCTTCATTCAGATTATTATTAATTATAACAAAATTAAAAATTTATATTATAATTTTTATATTCTTGAAAAATATATCTTATTGAAAACTCATACTATAGTAATATTTTTATCTCTATATAATGATATTTTATCATTTTAAATAGATTTTATTATGTATTATTTAATACAATTTCATATGTTTTTGAATCTAAACTTACATTTGAATACATATCAATTCCATTACAATCTTCAAATTTTAATATAAGATTATGTCCCTGCCACTCTAAAAATTTAACTGAATAAACATTACTTGGGATATTTACTTTAACTAGATCGTTAGTAGAGTCTTTAATGATTAAAATTTCACCATAACTGACTAATATATATTCTTCTAATGGCGATAAAGTTAATTGTTCATATTCTGGCCTCACATTATTATCTATTAACTCTCCAGTTGTTTTATCTAATACAAACAAACAGTCTGTGGTGAGTATTAGAATAGAATTAAATCTTTTAGACATTTCTACGCCCAATATTTTCCCTCTAAAATCCCCGCACCATTCACTATAATCTTGGTTTGTGAATCTCACCCATCCCCAGTATTCCGATTTCCAATGTATACATGGAATATCATATATAACTTCTTTATATTCACCAGAATAAGGCTGACCAATAATTTCCGCACCTATAATCAAAATTTCACCTCATTAAAATAGATTAAATCCAATAATAACCTCAATATGTTAATTTTAGATTTAAATTATATTTAAAATTTAATCAGCTATAACTCTAGTTAAATACTAATTTTATAGCAATGTGAATTTTAGTTCGAATTTCGCTGTGATTTTAAAGTTTCCAGCCTAAAACCAAACATGTTATCATTAAAATAATATAGTATTTTTAATAAATTTAATTTTATCTTCGTAATATCTTAAATTAAGCATTATAACATTCTAAATAATTGATCCTTTTTCCCGTTTTTATAGCATATTGTATTTCACTTTTTGTACTTTCACCTATATATCCATTTTTATTAATTACATATATTTCATCAGACATATCAATTTTTCTTTTATGTATATCGTCAAGCATTACTTTAATTTCAGGAGTAATTACATTTCCAAACTCACCATCAGCATGTCCAAACAATCCTACTGAAATAACAATATTGCCTTCTAGAGTTAATTGTTTTTGTACTTTTAAGAACTCATCTTTAAATCTAGTACTCCCACACAAAGTTATTACCTTATATTTTCCTACCATAATATCCTCCAATTTCTTTCATCATAGTTTAATATAATTACAAATTAATTATAGCATATTTTGTAAATATCATACTATTCAATTTCCAAAGCACAAACTTCCCTAATCAGTTAGCAATATATTTAAATTGTAAACTAAAAATACCGCACAATTTAAATAATACGGTATTTTTTATGATTTACTCACTAACTTACTTTAGTAAAGTATAACGCTACTTCTCCATCTGTTATTAATATTATAATATCATTATTGGTTATTGTACCAGCATTACACTTTCTATTGCAATTTATATTTTTATAAAGCACATCAGCATTATTATCTAGTACAATAATTGCTGAATCACTATTACTATTAAGAAATCGGTATTGCAAATTATAAGTCCCTTTATCACTTTTATCAAGCTTGTAAATTCCTTCTCTATAAACACTATCAATAGGAGTAATAGGGGTATTTGCATATACACTACTTGTAGCAAAAATTTGAATTACTATTATTAATATTGCTATATAGATTAACTTCTTTCTCATAATATTCACCTCATAATTATTATTTACTATATTTAAAATTTACATACCGCACTATTCAATTTTCAAAAATCACTTAGTTCACACTACTTCCAAATTCCTAATAATTTATTGAATTAATAATAGAAAATACCGCATATTCATTTTGAATAATACGGTATTTTTGTGATTTACTTTCTAATTTACTTTAGTAAAATATAATGCTACTTCTCCTTCTGTTATTAATATTATAGTGTCTTTATTTGTTATTGTACCAGCATTACACTTTCTATTACAGTTTATATTTTTATAAAGTATACCGGCATTATTATCCAGTACAATAATTGCTGAATCACTATCACTATTAAGAAATCGGTATTGCAAATTATATGTTCCTTTATCACTTTTATCAAGTTTGTAAATTCCTTCTTTATAAACAGTATCAATAGGAGAAATAGGAGTATTTGCATATACATTATTTGTAGCAAAAATTAAAACTGTTATTGTTAATATTGCTATATAGGTTAACTTTTTTCTCATAATATTCACCTCATAATTATTATTTACTACATTTAAAATTTACATACCGTGTTATTCAATTTTTAAAAATCAATTATTTCTCATTTAATTCTTACCTCACTTTTTTAGATAAGAATTAATATGTATCTAAAAAAGCTACTTCAGTCATCTCCTCTTCACCTAACAGTGCCCTTTTGTCTCTACTATAAAACCTTTCTTTAATATCCTTCTTTCCAAAATATAAAATAGAATTCAAGTGTCTATTATTAAATAAATTAATTCTAAATAAAAAAAAGATATAGGATAAAGTACCAATTATACTAATATTCCTATATCTCTATTTTTTATTACTTTTTCAGCATTCTTTTTCTTTTTTTGCTATCTGTTTTTTTACGTATCGAATACCCAAATGATCCAAGCGGCTTTGAATCAATCCCAAAGTACTCTCCGTGAGAATATGCAATTAAATTAGCTTTTTCAAAATGTATTTTCCCTTTCTCATCCAATAAATTTTCATTAACCTTCACATTTATTACATCTAGTAAAAACATATCATGAGTTCCTAGAGGAGTTATAGATTTTAATTTACATTCTAATGCTACTGGTGAAATCTCTAATGATGGTGTATTTATAGCAACTCCAGAATTTAATTTTAATCCTAATTTAGATATCTTATCCTCTCTTTTACCACTTACAACACCACAATAATCCGTTATCTTAACCATATCCCTAGTTGTAAGATTAATTACACATTCTTCACTTTCTTTTATGTACTCATAAGATAATCTTTCGGGTCTTATCCCTACAGCTACTACAGGCGGTTTAGTGCACACAGTACTTACCCACCCTATAGTAAATACATTAGTTTTTCCCTCTTTATTAACGCTTGTTACTAATACTACAGGAGTAGGATTTAACATAACGCTTCCCTTAAAATTAACTTTATTCATATACTACATCCTCTCTAAAAATATTGTATTTATATATGGCGTGAAGTTCAAATACATACCACAGGAAAAACTTTATTTTTCCCATCTTTATTTCTAGATGTTATCAAAATAAATTATATAGAGTTTAAAACTACGCTACCTTTAAACTCCATTTTTTTCATAACATTTCACACCTTTTCAAAATTATCTTAACGATTATAACATAATTATGTATAAATTGCGAAGCAATTTATACATTGACAAGTAGCAAGCTAAATTTATTTTTTAACTTTAAACTTTCCACAAAAAAAAGAAGCCTTATGGCTTCCTTTTACTCATAAAGAAATTTATAAACATTATATCTAGTACTAACCTTATCAACATACTTCTTTGTTTCCTTAAACGGAATATATGTTAAGTTTTGTCCGTCATTTGAATATTCTGGATCATTAAGCCATTTTGTTACATTACCACTGCCTCCATTATAAGCTGCTAATGCTAAGCTTAAATCATCAAATTCTTTTAACAAGTTATTTAAATACCAGCATCCAAACTCAATATTAACTTCAGGGTCATAAAGCATATTAGTATTAAAATTATCAACTTCTAACTTACTTGCAATCCATTCACCTGTAGAATCCATAATCTGCATTAATCCTTTAGCCCCTTTATTAGATTCAGCATTTGAATTAAAATTACTTTCTGTTTTTATCACTGCTAAAACTAAATATGGATCTAAATTATATTCATAGCTATATTTATCTACTATCTCACTATATTTATATGGATATAGATATTTTTTAATACAATACTTTCCACAAACTAAAATCACAATGGCAACTATAAGCCATATTATAATCTTCTTAAACTTCATTCCCTCTCCCTACTTTAAAATAGCTTAAATAGATTTTAAAAACTCTATTAGTAAGTCAACTTGGTCTTTAGTTTTAGCTAATGTATCATTATTCTCAATAATTATATTAGCGAAATCTCTCTTTCTATCTAAAGGCATTTGAGAATTTATTCTATTTATAGCTTCATCTCTTGACAACGTATCCCTTGATCTTACTCTTTGAATTTGTGTATTATTATCTACCCAAACTAAGATAACATAATCCATATCTTTATGCAAATCATTCTCTATTAATGTAGGTGCATCTACAATAACAAAATCTGCTTTTTTCTTTTCTAATTTATCTATATTTTCATATATCTCTCTTTTTATATATGGTAATATTATTTCCTCATATTTTTTTCTCTGTTTAGGAAACCTAAATATATGATTTCCAAATTCTTTTCTACGGAATTCCCCTCTCCAGTCAAAAAAACCTGCTCCAAATTCTATTTTAACTCTTTCTAATATTTCTGGGTACTTTGCAAGTACATCTCTAGCTATTAAATCTGCATCTATTATATTAAATCCTGCTTCTTTTAGCATAAATGAAACTGTACTTTTTCCTGACCCTATTCCTCCTGTTAATCCTATTTTAATCATATTTACCCCCTACTTTGCTTCATACCATGTATTACCTATATTTTCATCTATCTCTAATTTTACTGACATCTTTAGTACATTTTCCATCTCTTCTTTTACTAAAGCTTTAACAATTTCTAATTCATTTTCTTTAACATTTAAAATAAGTTCATCGTGTACTTGAAGAATCATTTCGCTATTTAAATTTTCTTTCTTTAGTCTATTATAAACTTTAACCATAGCAAGCTTTATAATATCAGCTGCACTTCCTTGAATTGGTGCATTCATTGCTAATCTTTCTCCAAGAGCTTTAACAATTTTATTTGAAGACTTTATTTCCGGTATAAATCTTCTTCTATTTAAAACAGTTAAGACATACCCATTTTCCTTAGCCTCTTCCTTAATACTTTCTAAATATCCTTTAATTTTGGGATATCTATCAAAATATATTTCCATATATTCAGAAGCTTCTTTTCTAGTTATCTTTAAGTCTTGAGAAAGACTAAAGTCACTTATTCCATAAACTATACCAAAGTTAACAGCCTTTGCTCTACTTCTCATTAAAGATGTAACCTCTTCTACTGGCACCTTAAATACTTCTGATGCAGTTTTAGTATGAATATCACTATGATGATTAAATGCATCTATCATATTTTTATCATCTGCCATATGAGCAAGAACCCTAAGCTCTATTTGAGAGTAGTCACAAGATAATAATACATCAGTAGACTCTTTTGGTATAAATACCTTTCTTATTTCTCTACCCATTTCATATTTAACAGGTATATTTTGAAGATTTGGTTCTGTGCTTGATAATCTACCTGTTGTAGTAACAGTTTGATTAAAGCTTGAGTGAATTGCACCATCTTCATCTATAACATTTTTAAGCCCTTCAACATATGTAGAATTAAGCTTTGTTATTTGTCTATAGTAAATAATCTTTTCTATAACAGGATGTTTATCCATTAATTTTTCTAGTACTTCTGCATTTGTTGAATATCCTGTTTTTGTTTTTTTAACTACTGGTAAATCTAATTTTTCAAAAAGAATTTTACCTAACTGCTTTGGTGAACTTATATTAAATTCTTCTTCACAAAGTTCAAATATCTCTTTTTCTGTTCTAGAAATCTCTTCTTTAAATTTAATAGCAAGTTCATCAAGCTTTTCTCTATTTACATTAAATCCTATAGCCTCCATACTTGATAAAATAGCTATAAGCGGATGTTCAACTTCGTAATAAAGTTCATCCATTCCTTCTTTATTAATTCTTTCTTTTAAATATTCATAAAGTTCTTTCATACTTGCCATAGCATTGCAAATTAATTCATCACCTTCACCTTTTACTTCCTTCATTAAATATTCGTTAATTAATACCTCTAAAGGATAATTAGATTTGGCTGAATCTATAAGATAAGCTGCTACTACTGTATCAAATATAAATCCTTCTACTTGGATATCATGCTTTGTTAATATTGTAATTAAGTTTTTTCCATCCTGAATTACTTTCTCAATATTTTTATCTTCCATAAAAGTTTTAAGAATATTAATTGCTTCAACAGTCTTTCCCATGCTTATTAATTTAAAATCTACTAAGCTTACTTTTTCTCCATAGCTTATATATAATTTATCTAATTCTATTTTAGAATAAAGATTCGCATTTGAAGTAGTATATGAAATAAAGGCTATATCTTCTTTTTGGCTAAGTGCTTCTCTAAAAGCTTCTATTGTATTTACTTCATTTATTTCTACCTTTGCCTGTTCCTTTTCTTCCTCAGTATCTTCCCCTGGTAATTTTGCAAGTAAAGATTTCATTTGAAGTTTAAAGAATAGTTTTTTAAGTTCTTCTCTATTATAATTTTCCTGACTCTTAATATCCTCTAAGTCAAACTCTATAGGCACTTCTGTCATAATTGTAGCAAGCTTCTTACTAAAAATTGCTTGTTCACTATAAGTTTCTAAGTTTTCTTTAAGCTTCTTACCACTTATTTCATCAATATGTGAAAGTACCCCCTCCATAGAACCATAAGTAGAAATAAGCTTAAATGCTGTCTTTTCTCCTACACCTGGTACCCCTGGAATATTATCTGACTTATCTCCCATTAGACCTTTTACATCAATATATTGAGTTGGAGTAACACCAAACTCTGCTTCAAAAGCTTCTCTATTATATACTGCAGTTTCTGTAACACCTTTTTTAGTAATAACTACTTTAATATTATCACTAGCAAGTTGAAGAGCATCTCTATCTCCAGTTACTACGAAAACTTCAATTCCGTTACTTTCTGCAAATTTAGCTAATGTTCCTATTATATCATCTGCCTCAAATCCATCTATCTCATATATGTTAATTGCTAATAAATTAAGCACTTCTTTAATAAGCGGGAATTGCTCTGCTAATTCTGGAGGCATTTTTTTTCTACCAGCTTTATAATCTTCATACTCTTTATGTCTGAATGTTGGTGCCTTTCTGTCAAAAGCTGCAACTATGTAATCTGGCTTTATTTCTTCCTTCATTTTGAATAACATATTTGTAAATCCGTAAACAGCATTAGTATGAATTCCTTCACTATTTGTTAATGGTGGTATTGCATAAAATGCCCTATTTAATAAACTGTTTGAATCTAAAATCAGTAATCTTTCCATTCTTTCCTCCAGTGTTATATTTTTAAACTATTATTTAGTAATTATATCATATTTATATTAAAATATACTAAGTTCTAATTCTTCTGATAAATCTTTTAGTATATGCACTCCACCTATACTATTTCCCTTTTCATCTAGTGCTGGCCCATAAATTCCTATTCCAAATCTTCTTGGAACCGTTGCTATTATTCCACCACCTACTCCTGATTTAGCTGGTACACCAACATGAACTGCAAATTCCCCTGATGCATCATACATTCCACAAGTAACCATTATAGTTTTAACTATTCTGCATACTTCTCTTGAAATTAAAACTTCATCATTCCATGGTGCTATACCATCATTTGCAATAACAGCTGAAAATCTTGCTAAATCTTTAGCACTTGCTTCTATAGAACATTGTTTAAAATAAAGATCTAATATATCTTCTACATTTCCTTCTAATATATTTGAACTTTTCATAAAGTAAGCTAACGATCTATTTCTATCTCCTGTAGCTTTTTCACTTTCGTATATTTCTCTATTTATATCTATAGTTGGATTATTAGTTGCTCTTCTTAAGAAATTTAATATTCTTTGCAGCTTATGTTCTTCATTTTCTCCAAATATAAGAGAAGTTGTTACTATTGCACCTGCATTTATCATAGGATTATACGGTCTGTCTTGATTTCTAATCTCTAGGTTTACTATACTATTAAATCCCATTCCAGTAGGCTCAACATTTACTTTTTTAAATACATTTTCTCTTCCATTATCATTTAGTGCAATTATTAAACTTACTACTTTTGAAATACTTTGAATTGTAAATTTAATATCACTTTCTCCAGCCCAATATTCTTCATTATTTTTTATATCATATATACAAAGTCCTAAATCTTCTTTATTAGCTTTTAGTAATGCTGGTATATATGAAGCGATTTTTCCCTCATCTGTATATTTTTTATTTTTTTCTACTAAGTTAATTAATAAATTTTTCATTTGTTCTTCTTCCTTTTCTTTAATAGAATGAGTTTCATTTTATTATTGTAGTAATAATTATAGTTATATTATCGTTTTCTTACAAGGTATTAACTACCATATCTCTGAATTATTTTTATATTAATTTAACATAATAAGCTTATCATATTATTTTTTTATTTCCATCATTTAGTTTTGAATTATATTTTAACTATAAACTATGATATAATTATTTTACTAATATTTAGGAGGGCTATACAATGGATAAAAATTTATTAAAAAAATATGCTTCCCTTGCTGTAAATACAGGGGTTAACATTCAAAAAGATAACATATTAGTTATTACATCACCAATAGAAACTGCTGAATTTGCTAGACTTATTGCAGAAGAAGCTTACAAATCTGGAGCTAAAGATGTAATTGTACATTATAGTGATCAAAAACTTACTAAAATAAAATTAGAAAATAGTTCATTAGAAACTATTGCTGACTATCCCACTTGGATGGCAGAAAGCTATAATTCTTATGCTAGACAAGGTGCTTGCTTTATTTCAATATCTGCAAATGATCCTGATGGATTAAAAGGAGTCTCTGTTGATAAAATAGGTGCATCTCAAAAAGCTAGAACATCAGCTTTAAAAGAGTATTATGATAACTCAATGTCTAATAAATGTCGTTGGTGCGTATTATCAGTACCTACACTTTCATGGGCTAAAAAGGTGTTCCCTAATGTAAGTGATGAAGAAGCTATGGAAAGCTTATGGAATGTTATCTTTAAAACAGTAAGAGTTGATACTGAAAATCCAGTAACTGCTTGGGAAAAACATAATGCTTACTTAGATGAAAAAGTTAAATTCATGAATGACAACAACTTTAAAAGTGTTCATTTAAAAAGCAGTAATGGAACTGATTTAAACATAGAACTTCCTGAAGGTCACCTTTGGGCAGGTGGATCTGATGATGATGTTAATGGTATATTCTTTAATGCAAATATGCCAACAGAAGAAGTATTTACTTTACCTAAAAAAACAGGAGTTAATGGTATAGTATACTCTTCAAAACCATTAAGTTATGGTGGTAACTTAATTGATAATTTTTCAATTACATTTAAAGATGGTAAGGCTGTAGATTTTACTGCTGAAACTGGATATGACGTTCTAAAACAAATGCTTGATAGTGATGAAGGTGCTAAATATTTAGGGGAAGTTGCTTTTGTTCCTTATGATTCACCAATTTCTAATTCAAAGCTAATATTCTTTAATACATTATTTGATGAAAATGCTGCTTGTCATTTAGCTTTTGGTAGGGCTTATGAATCTTGTGTAAAAGATGCTGATAAATACTCAGAAGAAGAACTTGAAAAAATTGGAGTTAATAATTCAGTTATTCATGTTGACTTTATGATTGGAACTAGTGATCTTGAAATCACTGGTATTAATAAAAACGGAGAAACTGTACAAATATTCTCTAATGGTAACTGGACATTTTAATACCTAAATATTTATACTTAAAAGGAGCGTTTCTTGCTTAGCGCTCCTTTTTTACTATTCATTATATATTTTTTTAGGCTTAATATTATCATTCCAAAATTTAATTATGTACTATTGTCCTATCTTTTGAGCACTATCTGGTCTTGGCTGGTCTTTTCCAAGCTTTCTTGATTCTTTAGAATATCCAACTTCATTTGCAGTTTCTACTCTCATTTTTTGCAATTCAGCCTTAGTCTTTTGACCTGACTTTTTATTATCTTTAGAGTTTTTATTATTCTTATGTGACATTACTTTTACCTCCTTTATTACATTTATCTTTATTTTATGTCTAACAAAACAAATTATACTTTACAATATATGGTTCTACCCCTGATGAGAACCCAAAATATAGATTCACCTCAGGGGTAGATTTTTTTATAATCTATTTCTTATTTCTTTTATAAATTCATATGTGTTAACAGTTTTAACTTCCTTTAATTCAGTAAGCATTGCTAAATCTTTAGTCATTACTCCATCTTCTATAGTTTGGATAGAAGCTTTTTCTAGCTTATCTGCAAAAGAAATCAAATCATTATTTCCATCTAATTCTCCTCTTTTTCTTAGTGCTCCAGTCCACGCAAATATAGTTGCCATAGAATTAGTTGATGTTTCTTCACCATTTAGATGTTTGTAGTAATGTCTTTGAACAGTTCCATGAGCTGCTTCATACTCATAATATCCTTCTGGAGAAACTAGAACTGATGTCATCATTGCAAGTGAACCAAATGCTGTAGCAACCATATCACTCATTACATCTCCATCATAATTTTTACAAGCCCAAATAAAGCCTCCCTTAGATTTAATAACCCTTGCAACTGCATCATCAATTAATGTATAGAAATATTCAATGTTAGCGTCCTTAAACTTTTCCTTATATTCTTGTTCAAATATTTCATTAAAAATATCCTTAAAAGTATGATCATATTTTTTAGATATTGTATCTTTTGACGCAAACCAAATATCTTGCTTTGTATCTAATGCAAAATTGAAACAACTTCTTGCAAAACTAGATATAGATTTGTTAGTATTATGCATACCCATTACTACTCCACTATCATTAAAATCATGAATAGTTTCTCTAGTCACTTTCCCTTCTGAATCAGTAAAAACTAATTCTGCTTTTCCTTTTCCTTCAATTTTCATTTCAACATTCTTATAAATATCCCCATAAGCATGTCTAGCTATTGTGATTGGTTCCTCCCATGTTCTTACAAAAGGCTTTATTGAAGTAACAGTTATAGGTGCTCTAAAAACTGTTCCATCTAATATTGCTCTTATAGTCCCATTAGGGCTTTTCCACATTTCTTTCAAATTATATTCTTTTATTCTATCAGCATTTGGAGTAATAGTTGCACATTTAACTCCCACTCCATATTTTTTTATAGCTTCTGCAGCTTTTACTGTTACTTCGTCGTCAGTTTCATTTCTATATTCTATCCCCAAATCATAATATTCAGTTTTCAATTCAATAAAAGGATTTAATAATTCCTCTTTTATCATATTCCAAATAACTCTAGTCATTTCATCTCCGTCCATTTCAACTAATGGCGTTGTCATTTTAATCTTTTCCATAAATATGCCCCCTTGTTTTGAATTTATTTACATCTCAAAGCAATTATACCATATATCTCCTTTTATTCAAAGACCTTTTTGATGGATTTTATTTTAATTCTTGCATTTTTATATGTATAATTTATATTTTAATAAATCTTTATTCTTTTTTATGAATTAATAATATTTTTTCTTGCATTTCATTTAAACCTTCATCTATATTTTTTATATAACTAAAAAGGCCTTGCTATATAGCAAAACCCTTCTACCTAAAAAATTATTTCTTTTAAAAAAACCTCAAAATTTTTCTAGCATAAAAATTCATCATCAACTGCATCAACATCAATATGCTCTACTCTAACAGCTTTTACAAGAATTTCTATTGCCATTTTTTCACGTAGTTTTCCATATTGGTATAAGTTTGGTTCAAAATGTCCTGAACAACTTGGTAAAACGCCTTGTTGTGCAACTTCTAAATCAGAATATACTGTATGGTGACATTGTGGTGCTCTTCTAGTTTGTTGTGTTTCTTCAACTTGTTGTCCCATAAAATATCCTGGAGTTATTTCAGCAGGGCATAATAATTCATTATTACTTCCAATAACTTCTGCTGATAAAACTTCAGCTTTATCAGATTTTCTTAAAATTATACCATCTTCTAAATCTAAATTTATAGATCCTCCAAATTGAATAACCTTTGTCATGTGTCTTATTGGTCCAACAACTGTTGGAATTCCATTTTCATCTACATAAGCAGCTTCAGCTACTTTATATGCTACATTTTTAGTTATCCAAGCATTAAACATTATTGTATTTCCAGCAACAACATATGGTTTAACGTCAACTTTTTCTGTAACATTCTCAACCATAAATATTCCTCTTGGATAAATTTTTGTAAAATCAAATTCTACTTCTTCGAAAAACACTTTACTTGCTTCACCTAGCACAACATTTGTTTGAATAATAGGCATCTTTGGTTCCTCCCCTTATTTCTTTTCTTTTGATTTATTGGTATACTATATTTTATTTAAATTTTTACAATATGTTACTTTTTTCTATCAATTCCGCAATAAAAATATTTAATCAATAAAATAAACTATAAAATTACACAAAAAAATTCAGCAATTTAATATTGCTGAATTCTTATATTGAATATTTTTTTTATGTTTCTCTATTAATTATAGATAAATAAACAATACTTTTAAATGTTATTTATCTACTTCCTTATAATCTACATCAATTACTTCACCATTACTGTCATCATCTATACTACTTTCTTCATAAACATTCTGATTTTGATTATAAGTACTAAAAGTTTCATCATCATATTTTTTCTTTTTAAAGGCCTTTTTACCTTTAAATACTAAGTAACCAACTAATCCTATTACTAATACAAAAGGTAAAAGATATATAAAAAATTTAATTATCGCTATAAAAATTACTATTCCAACTATTGTCCACAATAAAGATTTTAAATTATTCATTTAACTCAACCTCATTTACACTATAATATTTAACTTATGTTCTCATTATACTATCAATTATTACTTTTTGCAATATAAGTTATTAAATATTTTCTTAAGAGGTTATTAATACTTTATATAATTTCCTTAATAGTTTTACTTATTTTTATGCAATATTTTTTGAACTATTTTCCTCATTTATGCTACCATTTGTTTTTTTAGCTATCATAGGTAATATAAATCCTAATCCAATTAATACAAATGGAGTAATAATATTTAATGATACTTGGAACCACCAAGCACCAGTAAATGCTTCAATGCTACTTGGGAACATCCCCATAATACAAGCAAATGCAGTAAATACAAAACACCAAATCCCTATTCCCATAGCGAATTTATCATTTTTTACAAACTTATAATCTGACTTATATCTATCAGAAGCTTTTTTAAGCCCTATAAATGCTAAGAATACCCAAAGATATCTCATTGGCATAACCACAGAATTTAACTGAAGTAACCAGTCAAATAAAGAGTTCATATCTCCAATACCAAGAGCTGGTACTATTATTAATATACCAACTAATATAGCTGTCATTATATAACCATTAATAGGTGCACCATGCTTATTAGTCTTAGTTAATGCCTTAGGTATAAATTTTCTATCTCCATCAGCTAAAAGAACCTTTAATGGAGCATCTATAGAAAATACTAGTGCAGAAATTTGAGCTAATAAATTAGCTAATGCATAAATTACTATAAATAATTTTCCAACACCATAATATTCGCCTAACATTTGGAATGCATAATATTGACCATTCATTTTTAAATCTGCTGGTATATTATTAGCATCAAACATCATAGCCATAGCTATTGAACCAAGTAATGCTGATACTGCGACCATTATAGCTAATGTAATCATTCCCTTTGGGAAGTTTTTACTTGGATTTTTCATATCATTTACGTATGGAGATATTTTTTCTGCTCCTCCAACCGCAAATACTAACATAGACAAGGTTGTAAAATATGAAAAATTAAAATTCGGCATCATATTTTTAAAACTAAAATCTATTGTTGCTGGTTGTATCCCTCTAATTGATGGGGCGGCTAACATTAATATAACATATAACAGTGACATAACAAATACAGACATACCTGCTATTGTTCCTATCATTTTAAGAGATGTTACACCTCTTGAAGCAACCCATAAGAAAAATAGAAATACTGCTAGGGTCAATAATTGAGCTACTAGAGGGTCCATTCCTTTTATAAAATTACCATCTTGCTTTACAGTCCAACCTAATGCTATTAAAGCAGCTTGTGGCTTTTGTGCTAAATACGGTATATGAACAACCCAATAAGTCCATCCTGCAAAGTAAGCTAGTGTAGTTCCAAATGTTCCCCTTATCCAAGAACTTACTCCACCTTTACTATCTTTAAAAACAGATCCTAATTCTCCTACCATTAATGCATAAGGTACAAAATATAATCCTATTATAAGTACCCATGACACAACTACTGTTAACCCTTGATTTGCAAAGTTATTTACAACATTACCAAATCCCCACACTGATACAAATGCCATCATGGCTAAATTATACCAACGCAGATTCTTCTCTTGTTCACTCATTAAATTTCCTCCTTAGTATAGATGTACCTTTTTATAATACATAGGAGGAAATAGTTTGTCTATACTTTAATAATTATGTTTTTTATACCTTTTTATTAAATCATTTAACAATTTAGCTGTTTTTACCGGATATTTACTAACAGATGTTTCTCCTGCTAATAAAAATCCTGTTACCCCACTATTTATAAAGGTATATATACTTTCTATTTCACTTATACTACCATTTAATCCATTTTTCATGCTATCTAATATATGAGTGGCTATTATTATTTCCTTATCATACCTATCATTTCTTAATTTCATTAATAATTCAAATTCTTCTTCTACCGAAATTTCAATTCCACACTCTGGTACTAAATCACCTCTTGCAATAACAATCCCATCACTACAATTCATTATCTCCTTATAATTGTTCAATCCCATCATAGTTTCTATCTTTGAAAATATTTTAATATCCTCTGAATTTTCTTTATGTTTCTTTATGTATTCTCTTAAATATAATATTTCACTAGCACTTTCTGCATAAGATTGTCCAATTATATTTATATTATTATTAATAGCCCACTTTAAATTTTCTTTATCCTTATTATTCAATAAATTTTCTCCTAAATAAGCCCCTGGAATATTACATCCCTTTCCCCCTCTAATTACGCCAATATCATTTGCTTCTGCCTTTAAAAACACCTTATCTTTATCAATAATATTAAAATTCATAGTCCCATCTTTCATAGATATTTTTTTAATATCATTTTTCTCTATTACTTCTGATTTTATATTAAGTGGAATAATTTTAATTTTTTCATTATTATTAATAATAAGTGAATATACATCATAACTACAAAAGTATACTATATCTCTAGGATAAACTTTAAAAATGCTTTTTAAACCTTCATATACTCTAACTTTTTTTCCACATAAATCTGCCATAATAGTTATATCTTTTTTTATACTTCTAGAATCATTCAATATTTTTAAAAATTCACTTTCATAGAAATGAGAAAAATTCAATCTCAAAATATCTACACCATTATTAATTAACTCCTCTAAAACCCTTCTATTTGATGAGTTAGGTCCAATAGTTGCAATTATTTTCATTAATATCCTACCTACATATTACTTATAAATTATACTATTATAATTTTTTTCTTTTTATTACATATTGTTACTTTTATATTTAATTAAATTATATATTTTATATATATCATCATAATAATTAAATTGTTTATAAAATAATAAAAATCTATTTCTCTACTAACTTTGTTCTAAATAATACTTTTACAGAATAATTATTTATATAATCATTTTTGGGAGGATAAAATGAAATACTTAAAGTTTATTTGTATATTATTATTAGTTACTCTTCTCTCTGGCTGTGTTTTTAATGATCCTAAATACATAAACCTTAGAAGTAAACCTAATCTTTATTATTATTCAGATGAAATCTACGAAAAAATAAAAAATAGTGAGAATTACTCACTTAAAGTATTCGATGTAAACTTTTATGAATACCATGATGTTTCAGAAGAAGATAAAGACATTCTTCCTTGCTTTTTAGAATCTTTAAATAATGATAACTATGTAAGTGAGCTAACCTTAGAAGATGAAAAAGTTAAATATAAACTTATAATTGAGTTTGATGATAAATCAAAATATGTTATAAATGTCTATGATAAAAACTCTATAACACTTTTCCCATGGGATGGAAATTTACAAGAAGATATGATAACTATGAATGATGTCCCTATAAGAAATAATATTTATTCATTTTGTATTTATATAATTAATAAAACCACCTCTAATAACTAATTTAATACCATATAAAAATACACTCAAAATATACTATAAAAATTATAGTTATTTTGAGTGTATTATTTTTAATCTAATAATTCAAAAATTCTTTTATTCTTTAATGGATGTAATGCATATGGAGCTATTTCATTTAGCGGCTTTAATACAAAATCTCTTAAATGCATTAATGGATGTGGTAAAATAATAAACTCATCATTGCTTATTACATCATCATATAATACAATATCTAAATCTATTATTCTTGGTCCCCACTTTATTTCTCTAACTCTTCCTAGCTCTAACTCTATTCTAAGAAGCTCAGTCATAAGTTCCCTTGGCGTTAAATATGTCTCTATTTTAATTGCACCATTTAAAAATTCTTCTTGATCTTCATTTCCCCATGGTTCTGTTACTATAAAAGAAGATATTTTAGTAATTTTTATGCCATTAACCTCTTCAATCTTTGATATAGCATTTTTAAAGTTTTCTTGCCTATCTCCTATATTGCTTCCAAGAGTTATATAAGCATTATGTCTTTCTCTAGTAATTTCAACTGCTGCATAATCTAAATGTCTTCCAATAGGCGCCCATGGCTTTTTTAATAACACTTTAACAGCCTTAACCATTGAATAATTATCTAATACAAAGCATGCAACCTTATTTACAACACTTTCAATTAAATCTAAAGATTCATCTTGAAAAATGTCTATAACCTTATGGCATAACTCTCCATAATGAACAGATTTAGTCAAATCGCAAGTTGTTCCCGCCTCTTTAATATCTAATGATAATTCTAATGATAGTATAAATTTTTGACCTAATATTTTTTCTTCTTGAAACACTCCATGGTTTGCAAAAATTTCAATATCCTTTAAATATATTTTATCCATAACCTTCCCTACTTTGCCTTTAATATAGTATCTGTCATAACAGCTACTCTCTTATTTTCTAATACATCATGAACACGAATAAATTCCATTCCTTTAGTTATTCCCATAACAGTAGTTGCAAGTGTTCCTTCTACTCTCTCATTAACTGGTAAATTTAAAGTTAATCCAATCATAGACTTTCTTGATGTTCCTAAAAGCACAGGATACCCCATAGTTTTTATAACTTCACAATTATTCATTACCATTAAATTTTCTTCATATGTTTTAGCAAATCCTATACCCGGATCTAAAATTATATTTTCTTTTTTCACTCCCGCTTCAATTGCAATATCAACACTTTCCTGTAAATCACTTATTACATCCTTCATTAAGTTTTCATAAGGTTTAGCTTCTCTATTATGCATTAAAATTATTGGCACATTATACTCTGCTGCTACCTTAGCTATATCCTTATCATATTTAGCTCCCCAAATATCATTTATAATGTCAGCTCCAGCCTTTACAGCTGCTTCTGCTGTTTTGCTCTTATATGTGTCTATAGATATAGTAACATCTAACTCTTTCTTTATAGCATTAATTATAGGAACTACTCTTTTTATTTCTTCTTCTTCAGTTACATATTCTGCTCCTGGTCTTGTTGATTCTCCACCAATATCTATAATATCAGCTCCATCTTCTACTAACTTCTTAGCTTGAGCTACAGCTGCCTCTACTTCATTATATTTTCCACCATCTGAAAACGAATCTGGTGTTACATTTAATATTCCCATTATATAAGTTCTTTCACCTAACTTATACTCTTTATTTCCTATCTTCAACGCCTTTTCCTCCTTAATATGTTATTTTAAAATTCTTCTTTTCTTTACTCCAATAACACTCCTTTTCTGCTTTGCAACTAAAACATTGTCTAGATAGTTTATCAGCCCTATATATTATCTCTTCTAACTTATTATCACTTTCTTTTCTATGATTAGCTATTCCATTTAAAATAACATTAAGTTCCTCTTCTGTAAAGCTTGTTTCTTTTAAAATTTTTCTACTCATATCTACACTAGCGATATCATGATGTATACCTTCTTCATATTGTTTTACTCTACCTATATCATGTAATAATCCTATCGCATAAATTACTTCTTTAGACACCTTCAAATCTTGTTCTAAAACCATTATATATGCAATTCTTGCTACATCAATAAAATGCTCTATAGTATGATTACAAAACTCTCTGTTTTGCTCATACTTTTTTAACTTTTCTAAAGACTCCTTGTAGATACTATTGTTAATTATTATATCAATATTATTCATTTTACCTCCAAGTTAGTTAATAGTTGCAAAATAATCCTATCTTATAAAATTCATAACTTCTCTTCTAAGCTCAATATCCTCTTTAAAAACTCCTCTATATGTAGTAGTTATAGTTTTAGCGCCTGGTTTTTTTACCCCTCTCATAGTCATACAAGTATGCTCTGCTTCAATAACAACCATAGCGCCTTCTGCATCTAAATATTCCATTATTGCATCTGCAATTTCTGTTGTTAATCTTTCTTGTAATTGAGGTTTCTTAGCATATACTTCCACTGTTCTTGCAAGCTTAGAAAGTCCCGCTACCTTTCCTTTTGGTATATATGCTATATGTACTTTTCCGAAGAATGGTACTAAATGATGCTCACACATAGAAAAGAATGTTATATCCTTTTCTAGTACTAAATCATTATTTTCTACAGAAAAGGTCTTTGATAATATATCCTTAGCATCCTTACCTATTCCTTCAAAAATCTCCATATACATTCTTGCTATTCTATCAGGTGTTTCTATTAATCCTTCCCTATTAACCTCTTCCCCTACACCTTCTAGTATTAACCTTACACCTTCCATTATCTTTTCTTTATTCATACTTTTCGCCTCCATTTATTGCCTTATCATATTGCTCTTTTATTTTTACAACTAATTTACTGTCAAATAGCTTGTTTTCTATTTTAGAAACCTTAATTACCCCAACTAATGAATTAGTCAAGAAAACTTCATCGCTATTTAATAGTTCATCTTTTGTTATTTTAGTTTCTATAACATCAAAGTTATCTATAACCCATTGACGAATTACTCCAGGTAATAAGCCACATTCAATTTGGGGTGTATATATTTTTTTATTCTTAACAATAAAAATATTGGTTGTACACCCTTCACATAGATATCCTTGCTCATTAAAGAAAATAGCTTCATTAAGTCCATTTCTTTGACATATTTCATATTCTATAATATTTTCTAAGTAATTTAAAGTTTTAAAATTTATTATTCTAGATGTTGAATTCCTTAATACTTTAGAAATACTAGTCTTAAAGCCCCTTTGATAATCTTCATCTTTATATTTTATTTCTCTTACAGAATAAATTAGATTTTTCTCAGTAATAGTAATTTTTAAAGCTTTATTTTTTATTTTATTTTCTTTTATAAACTTTTTTACATCATCTATATTTATTAATTCTCCTAGCTTCATTGCCCTAATTGAATTATTTAATCTTTTTATATGTGCTTCTAAAAATATAGGTAATTCTTTTATTAATATAGTTTCAAAAACACCTCTGCCAAAAAACACACCACTATCTATTTGTATATTATCTTCTTCATATATAACTTTTCTCATAATTTACCTTCTATAATACTCTCATTAATGCTTTTGCTTTATCTAGTGTTTCATTATACTCATCCTCTTCTATTGAATCATAAGTAATTCCACCACCAACACCAAAATAAGCCCTATTATTCTTCTTTAATATAGTTCTAATTACTATATTAAAATCACAATTACCTCTAAAATCAAAGTATCCTATAGAGCCTGTGTAAATATTTCTTTTTAAACCTTCTAATTCTTCAATTATTTCCATAGCTCTTATTTTAGGAGTTCCTGTAATTGACCCACCTGGAAAACACTCCTTAATGCACTTTACTGACGAAACACCTTCTTTTAGCTCTCCTTCTACAGTAGAAACTAAATGAAAGACCGTAGCATATTCTTCTAACTTAAAGTTTTCCCTTACTTTAACAGAATGAGGCTTACAAACCTTACTAAAGTCATTTCTTTCTAAATCTACAACCATTAATAATTCTGCTTTATCTTTTTCACTATTTATCAATTCTAATTTATTTTTCTCATCTTCTTCATAAGTTTTTCCTCTAGGCCTTGTACCTTTTATAGGTCTTGTATGTGCCTTATTATCAACAACTTGAATAAATCTTTCAGGCGATGAACTTATTACTTGAAAATCACCAAAATTTAAGTATGCTGAAAATGGCGCTTTATTTATACTTCGTAATTTCTTATATATATCAAATGAATCCTCTTCATTATTACACCAAAATCTTTGAGTCATATTTGCAATATAAACATCACCTGACACTATATAATCCTTTAATTTAGATACTGCATTTTTATAATCCTCTTTAATAAAATTTGAGTGAAAAATATTATTACTTTTTTCAGCTACTATTTCATCATTAATTTTATGTCCATTATCTATTTTATTTAAAATTTTATGTATTTTTTCAGTACTTCCATCTAAGTCAGTTATGTACTTTTTATCATTTATTAAATCAAATATTATTATATTTTTATAAAAAATAAACTTCATATCTGGAATATTAAAGTCTTCTTCAGATATATCCGGTAATTCTTCTAATATTCTTCCACTATCATAAGTAATATATCCCATAGCTCCGCTTAATAATGGAATATCATCTTGAACATCATTTTTATACTCATTCACTAGATTTTCTAATATTTTAAATGGCTCTCCTTTAATCTCATTACCATCAATATATGTCTTTTTATTCTTTAATTCAAATATTAAAAATGGATTTAGTCCAATAAAGGAATATTTAGAAAGTCTTTCATCTTCTTTTGAACTATCTAATAATATAGTATTTTTTTCTTCTTTGAATAAATTATATACTTCAAATGCATTTAATTTACTACTAAATTCTGTTTTAATTAACCCCACTTAACTCCACTCCTAATAATACTTTCATTAGTATTAATTACTTTTTTTATTAAATTCTTTTGTTATTTTTATAAAATTTTCTAATATTTTATGCCCCTCTTCAGTCATTTCCGCTTCTGGATGAAATTGAACTCCATATATATCATAATCTTTATGTCTAATGCCCATTATTATCTTATCATCTGTTTCACTAGTTATTTCAAGGATATCTGGAAAATTTTCTTTACTTACTATTAAAGAATGATATCTTGTAACTCTTAAAGGATTTTTTACATTGTTAAATACCCCTTTATTATTATGAGTTATATTAAACATTTTTCCATGAACAGGTTCTCTTCCTTTTTTTACAATAGCATTGAAGTAATGCCCTATACATTGATGTCCTAAACAAATTCCCAGTATTGGAAGCTTACCTTTAAATTTATCAATAATATCTAAACTTAATCCTGCCTCATTTGGCGACTTTGGTCCTGGTGAAATTATTATCCCATCTATATTCATTTTTTCTATTTCTTCAATAGTTATTTTATCATTTCTATAAATAATAATTTCTTCTCCTAATTCTTCAAAGTATCTAACTAAGTTATATACAAAAGAATCATAGTTATCAATCATTAAAAGCATTATATCCCTCCAACCTCATTCATATTTTTATTTATTAAATTTTAAGCTATATTTTTTTTAATTAAGCACAAATTATTAATAATATATTACTAATACCTTATTACTTTTTAATAATAATTAAAGTTATTTTATTATTATTGCATTATTAATGAATAAATTATATCATAGCTTTATATACTACAAAACATTTACTTGAAGGGAGTTTAAATTTATTATGATTATATGCGATTTACATACACATTCTACTGCATCAGATGGTAAATATTCACCTAAAGATGTTGTAAAAAGAGCTTACGATAGAGGAGTTAAATATTTAGCATTAACTGATCATGATACTTTATCAGGTATAGATGAAGCAAAATCTGAAGCTGCAAAATTAGACATGCATTTTATTCCTGGAGTAGAATTATCTACAACTTATAAAGGAGAAACTGTCCACATTTTAGGATATTTCAGAGGTGATGATTATAAAAATCCAGATTTAAATCATTTTTTAGAAGATTTAAAAGCAAAAAGAATTGCACGTGCTCATGAAATTGTTAGAAGATTAAAGAAATTTAACGATATTGAAATAGACGTTAATGAAGTTCTTAAAAATGGTAAAGATACTATTGCAAGACCTCATATTGCTAAAGCTATAATAGATGCAGGCTATAATTATTCAAAAGAATATATCTTTGATAACTTTATTGGTGATCATTGTCCTGCATATATACCAGCAAATAAATTAGATGCAGAAGAAGGTATTAAATTATTAAAAAATTATAATGCTATTGTAATTTTAGCTCATCCAGTTTTATTAAAAAAATTACATGTACTTGATGTCCTTCATCTTGATTTTGATGGAATTGAAGGTATATATGGGCTAAATACCCAAGAAGATACTGAAAAATTCTTAAAGATTGTAGATAAAAAGGATATATTAACTTCGTGCGGTTCTGACTCTCATGGTCATGAAGAAGACGACTCAAAACATGGAATTTTAGGATCACAATCTATAGAAGAACATAGACTAGAAAAGTTTTTAAATAAACTAAATAAATAAGAGTTGCCTTATGGCAACTCTTATTTATTTAGTTAGCTTTATATTTATTCTTCTATTAAGAAAGCTTTATATCCGTTTTTAGTTTCATATATATCTACTTTGCTAGCTACTTCCCATGGAGCATGCATATTTTGTAGTGCAACACCACAATCTATAACTTCCATGTTATATTGAGCTAAAATATAAGCGATAGTACCACCGCCTCCTTGATCAACCTTACCAAGTTCTGCTGTTTGATATGCAACATTATTTTTTTCCATAATTTTTCTAAGCCAAGCAACAAATTCTGGATTTGCATCATTACAACCACTTTTTCCTCTTGCACCAGTATATTTACTAAATACTAAACCTCTTCCAAAATAAGCTGTATTTTTCTTTTCACAAGCCCCTGGATAATTTGGATCAAATGCTGCAGTAACATCAGCAGATAGCATTGCTGAGTTTTGAAGAGCTCTCTTTAATTTCAATTCAGAATACTCGCCTTTTCTATCCATTACTTCTGCTACAGTGTTTTCAAAGAATTTAGAATGCATTCCTGTGGCACCAATACTTCCTACTTCTTCTTTATCAACAAGTAAAATTACTGATGTTTTATCTACTGATTCAACCTCTAATAATGCCATTAACGAAGTATATGCACAGATTCTATCATCCTGTCCATATCCCATTACCATACTCTTATCAAGCCCTAAGTCTCTTGCTTTTCCTGCTGGCACTAATTCTAGTTCTGCTGATATAAAATCTTCTTCTTCAAAGTCATATTTTTCTTTTAATAGCTTTAATATATTAGCTTTTACAGCCTCTTTTTCCTCTCCTTCAAGTGGAATATTACCAACTAATACATTTAAATCTTCACCTGCAACAACATCTGCTGCTTTCTTTTGTAATTGTTCTCCTGAAAGATGTATTAAAAGGTCTGAAATACCAAGAACAGGATCAGTATCATCTTCACCTACAACAACATTAATTTTAGTTCCATCTTTTTTAATTACAACTCCATGTAAAGCTAATGGTAGTGTAACCCATTGATATTTTTTAACTCCACCATAGTAATGAGTATCCATCAAAGCTAAATCCCCATCTTCATATAATGGATTTGCTTTTATATCTATTCTAGGAGAGTCAACATGAGAACCAATAATTCTCATTCCATTTTCAATTGAATCTTTTCCTATTAAATATAAGGCTAAAGTTTTATCTTTATTATTAGCATAAACCTTATCCCCAACTTTTAAGGTTTCATTATTTTGTATTATCTCATTTAAATCTCTATATCCTTTTTCTTCTGCTAATCTTATAGCCTCATGAATACATTCTCTTTCTGTTTTTCCTACTGAAAGATAATTCTTGTATCCCTCACAAAAACTGAAAACCTCTTGTTTTCCATTTTCATCATATTTTAGCCATGCATTTTTTTTAGCATCTTTACCCATAATATAGCCCTCCTTATTCTTCTTCACTAACTTCACACATTCTTTGTTCTATTATATCTACTGGTGTAACATCAGACATTAATGAGTGTCTATAATTCCCTGCAGCAGCTTCAATTATAACCGCAATATTTCTTCCAGGTCTTACAGGTACTCTTAATCTTCTAACATTTACGCCAAGTATATCTTGTGTTTCCTTATCAATACCTAATCTATCATAATCTCCATCATCTTTCCAATGTTCAAAATGCATTAATAAATTTATGTCTTTTGACGGTAATATAGAACTTAATCCATATAATGAAGATATATCAATAATACCTATACCTCTAACTTCTAACATCCCAATAGTTATCTTAGGTGATGTACCTATTAAACTACCATCTATTTCTTTAATGTCAACTGCATCATCCGATACTAGTCTATGTCCCCTTTTTATAAGCTCTAATGCAGTTTCACTTTTTCCTATTCCGCTTTCTCCTGTTATAAGTATACCTATACCATATACATCTACTAAAACTCCATGTAATCTTGTTTCTGGAGCAAGTTTTCCTGCTAAGTACATAGTTAACTTGCTTATAAACTTAGTTGTAACCATATTAGTTCTTAATAACCATGATTTTGACTTTTTCGCTGCTTTTAGAAATTCAGCATGTGGTTCTAATCCCCTACTTATAATTATACATTTAGAGTCAAAGCTAAAATACTTATTTATTCTTTTTCTCATTAACTCTATTCCCATATCATCTAAAAAGCTCCATTCAGCTTTACCGATAACTTGTATTCTTTCAGGCGCAAAATAATTATAAAAACCAGCTAACTGTAACCCCGGTCTATTTATATCGTTAACAGATATCTTTACATCCTTTTCACCTTCAACTAAAACTTCTAACTCAAAATCTGTAATTAATTTTTCTACAGTAACTGACAATATTCATCACCCTCTATTACTTTCTATTCTTAAGTTCAACGCCCTCTAATTGTACTCTAAAGTTTGCTTTTACACTATCTATATATCTTCTTCTTAGAATTTGTTGTTCTTCTTTTTCTTGTTCTGTTAAACCTTCTTCTTTACTCTTTTTATATAACTCATTTATTCTTTTTATAACATCATCTATTTTTGCTTTTGTATAATCCATTTTTTACTTCCTTTCCTTTATATAAATATTTAACTATATAAGTTTAACTTACAGAATTAATAAGGATTTTAATTTTAAGCCTTTATTTTAGTTTAAGTTAAACTTTAGAATCCTACTTAATCTTATTTTACATTTATTTCTTTTATATATCAACTTTAAATATTTTATATTTCATTTTTTTGATAAATTCGCCAAAATACCTCCTTATATTTAATTTCTTTCTATCATATATTATTTACAAAAGGACTCTTAAAGATACTTATGTTTCTTCAAGAGTCCTTTTGTATTTTTTTGTAATATTATATTATTTTACTTTTCTACCATATATGGTATAATAATCCATATAATGTTAATTAATATCAAAAGGAGGTGCTTTATGAATAAAAAAAGTCTTAAAAATAAAATTATTCTACAAAAGATAACTTTAAATTTACTTTTGAAATTTCTATCTCCTCAAAACAAATTCGTAATATACATATCGCAAAGTTTGGACAAGCATGTATGGCGATATCAACATCTTATTTATAAGAAATATAAGAGAAAACATTTAAATAAATATTCAATTTCTAAATCTAAAGCTGCATGACATGAAAAAAACACCTCAAAATTGAGGTGTTTTATCCTAATTAATTCCCAACATGCCGGTCGCTTAAATATTCACACCTGCAACTCGCAGGTGGGTTCTGCTCAATTTGCTTCTGCCATCTTCTGATCTTATGAAGCCCGACATCCACAAACCTGTTGCAAATCCCGTAAATATAATGTAGGTTGAACATCATAAGCTAAGCGCACATCTCAGGATTTCATGCTTTTATTATATCAAATTAAATAAAAAGTTCAATAGTAATCTATACCATTTTATAAAAATTATTTAGACATGTAATCCTTTACTACTTCTTCTATTGATATATTGCTATCTTCTTCGGTAAATAGCGTCATAAACTGTACATAATCGCTAGTTTTTTCAGTCATCTGAATAGCCATCATTTCGCCTTCAATACCTAATTCTTCTATTATTTCTTCTATTATCTCTAAGACTTCATCATTTGCAAAATCATAAAGATAAGGGAAGTAATATTCTTTATACCAATCTTTGCTGTACTCTTCTAAACTGCTCTCCTCATTAGAATATGCTTTTGCTGCATCTAGTACATCTTTGTCAAAATCAAAATAAAAGTTTATTAAAACAAAATCATCATCTTTTTTTAATACTTCTACATCTGATAATTCATTTTCATTTAATATTTTTATAATTTGTGATTCTTGCACTTTTTTTCTCCTTATAATTAATATAATAACTTATTATACTCTTTTTTTACTGCTATAAATTCTTTATCGTCTTCAACAAGATTTAACTCTTGCTTTCCTCCTACTTCATCTATTCTAAATACATAGATGTCTTCGCTCTCTTTATCTTCCATTGGTGCTAGTAATAAATATTCCTTTTCTTCTAAATAAATTCTAGCAACAGCTTCAAATTGAACCTTATTTCCGTTTTCATCTAAGAAAGTCATTACTTGTGTTTCTTCATTTTGAACGTCTTTTATATCTTCACTCATTAATCTATTCTCCTTTTCTTCTAATGTTATACAATTATAAAAATTTACTATAAAAGCTTATCACAAAACAGCTTTTCATTACAACATTTAGATACATATAATCTTAATTTTCTTTCAGCTGCATCTTTTCTAATATGCATACATACAAGTTTTTTGCAATTACTACAATATATTTTATACTTATATTTAGATAAATCCATCTCTGTTATATTATTGTATTTAAATGTAGTACTACTAGATATACCACTTTTAATACAGCAATCTTTAAAAAATTTATTATGTCCATTATTAGTATTAGTTATAGTATTGCAATAATAATGTAAATACTCATGGATTATTACTTCTTTAACTACCTTTTCATTATATCTTCCATTAGTTAAATTCTCAGCAAACACAAACTTTAAGGGAACTATTTTATTATTATACTTTTTATAAAAAAAAGCACCCATTCTTTTTTTTGCTCTTTTGGATATTTCTATTTTTATATTACATGGGTAATTCCATTTTTCTGATATTTCATTTATAATTATCTTTATATCTGATATAGACCAAATCTTATACATAATTTACTCCTAAATTATAATAATAAATTGCAATGTTTTTATTATAAATTGTTTTTTAAATTATGTATATTGGATTTTTTTTATTAATATAAATAATTAGGTGATTTTTATGATTGATAATATAAATAATATTTTTTCAAATTATACTCCTTATATCAATGGGTGGGAAAGCTTTAAAAGAGCTTCTGTTACTATCCCTCTTGTTAATTGTAATAACTCTTTGCACATTCTTTTTGAGGTTAGATCTAAAACATTACGTAATCAACCAAATGAAGTTTGTTTTCCAGGAGGTAAAATAGAAGAAGATGAAAGTCCACTTACTACAGCTATAAGAGAAACTTGTGAAGAAATAGGTATATGTGAGGATAATGTTACAGTTATATCCCCATTAGATATTTTTATTTCCCCATATAATACTCTTATCCATCCTTATTTGATTTTTATTAATGATATTAACTCTCTTAAAATTAATTATGATGAAGTTCAAGAAGTATTTTTTGTACCACTAGATTATTTACTAAATACAAATGTAGATACTTTTATTAATAAAGTTAACATTACTCCTACTGATAACTTTCCTTATGAATTAATTCCTCAAAAACACGCTTATAAGTTCTCCACAGGTTCTTATGAAGTTCCATTTTATATTTATAACAATTATGTTATTTGGGGAATTACCGCTAAAATTCTCCTTAACTTTTTATCTTATTTAAAGGAAAAAAACTACCACTATTAATTTGTGGTAGTTTTTTCAAGCTTTACTATTGTTAATTTGTATCTGCAGTTCCATCTTCTGTAGGTTCTGTAGTTTCTTTTGTTTCAGTTTGTTCTCCCGAATTTACATTATCTGTCGATTTATTTTCTAAAGATAAATTTTCAAAAGAATTTGTTATAATGTATTCTCCATCTCCTACTTTTATAAACTTAAGTGAAACAGTATCTCCAACATTAGTTAATGCCACTTCTCTTGAAGTTTCTGTAGATACAGAGAAGAAACTTTCTTCACCTTTTATCTTAATATCATAAATACTTGAACCTTCCTTAACAACTAAACCAATTCTTTCTACTTCTCCAACTAATGATTCTTCACTATTACTTCCTTCTAATGAAATATTTGTGTTAGTTAAAGCTTCTAAATATCTGTTTAATGTTGATTGAAGAGTATCTCCAACTGCAACAGTATTATAGTTTTTAACGTTAACCATAGCATATTGCTTAACAAGTCCATTAGAGTCCTTTAATGTCATAAAGTATGTTGGTTCTGATTGTATATTTATTAAATATGGGAATGTAGCAGTATATCCATATTGTTGAACTTTACCTTGAGCTGATTTCATACTTGCCTCTTCAGTAGCTCCTGAAGTCTTGTACATTGTTGTTTCGCCAGTTCTAGTATTGGTTAACATAAATCCAACTAAACCTTCATCATTACCTACAGAAGTTATTCCTGTATAATAATAGCATGAATCATCATTGAAAATTATATTCATTCCTTGAGTTGGCTTTAACTTATCTTTATCACTAAAGTTTAAGATACCATGAACTAACTCTCCCCATTTATTTAAGTAATTATTGATATATGTTGATGGTTGTATTCTATCAACCCACTTTGGTGTGTTTTCTATATCATATATATTAGTTTCACCTGTTTGTGCATTTATTATTTCAGTTCCTATCGCTTTTTGTTCTGTTATTCCAATAGCATTGTCATATCTAGTAATAACCCAATAAGGATTTCCATCATCATCTAGTTCAAAATTATAATCAGTATGTCCTGATTTCATATCTTTAAAGTAAGCATGTCTATCTAAATCACTAAAAAGATATGCTGATGGAATATATTTCAAACGTATCTCTTCTCCATTTAATTCTGTAACTAATTGTACATCATTTTGATTGGTTGCACTAACCTTTATATATCCCTTTGTTCCATCACTATTAGTAAACCATTTAAAAAATGATGAATGTTCTAATGGACCTACATAATATAGTTGTCCATCTACACTTTGCAGTGATAAATCCCCTATTGTTACCTGGCTACCTAAGCTTGGTATTTCCCCTAACTTTTTATCTGCTAACTTATAAGCTAACTCTTTATCAATAATAGGTAATTGTTTTAAATCCATATGTTCAATTTTACTTGAAAATTCTATTTCTTCTACATTTCCTATTAAATTTCTATGAGTGCTTGGCATAAATATTGGACTAAATGCTACTAATGCTACAACATATAATACTCCAACCGCAACACCACTACTTATATATTTTTTATTTAGTGTCATTGCTCCATATGCTACTGTACATAATACAAATGGTCCCACTAAAATAAATGCACTTAGTGAAACATCTAAAATAAGCTTACTATTAAATGCTAATAATAATCCTATTGCTAAATAACTCCCTATTAACCACTTTAAATATTGTTTAAAATTACTTTGAAATCTCATTTTTATCCCTCCATAATACTAATTATAAAGGCATATTTAATTGAATTCAATACTTTTTTTAAAGTTTTACACTATTCTATAATAAGTTATTTAATAACTTATTAATATTATTTAAAAATTTTGTTAATTTTTTTATTAAGCTTTAGTAAATACTCCATTTATTAAACTCATA
>NZ_JADPEL010000079.1 GCF_015667795.1 Clostridium sp. D53t1_180928_C8 | reverse complement strand
CTTAAGATAATGTTCTAATCCACTTGTATAAGTCCCTTTTTCAACTGCTGCTTTAATATCTTTGTTTAATTCTAAATTGGGCAGGGTGAAATTCCCTACCGGCGGTAAAGCCCGCGAGCTAATTTAGCATGATTCGGTGAAATTCCGAGGCCGACAGTAAAGTCTGGATGAAAGAAGATAAAGTGATAATGTAGTAATCTAAAGTACTATATTTAGTTTGTATGCTATGCTCTGGAATATTTTATATTTCAGAGTTTTTTTAGATTTCTATGTAATATATTTATTTACTATGCTTATTTAAGTATCTATATATCTATTTTTTATTAAAGTTAATTATAAAATAGTATTGGTAAAAAATATATTTTTTATTAAAGGCTCTGAGGTTATAAACTCAGAGCCTTTAATTTTTAGCTAAAGATTTATTAAATTCAAATTATTATGATTGTGAGATGATGAATTTGAATGAATACTTTATGAAAAAAGCCATTGAGCTAGCTAGAAAAGGAGTAGGAAAAGTAAATCCAAATCCTTTAGTTGGTTCAATTATAGTGAAAAATGGAAAAATAATCGGAGAAGGATATCATGAAAATTATGGAGAAGATCATGCAGAGGTAAATGCCTTTAAAAGTTTAAAAGAAGATCCTTCTGGAGCTACGATATATGTTACTTTAGAACCATGCTCACATTGTGGGAAAACTCCTCCATGTGCAGATAAAATAATTGAAAATAAAATAAGCAAAGTAGTTATTGGAATGGTTGACCCAAATCCTTTAGTTGCAGGCAATGGAATAGAAAAACTTAAAAATGCAGGGATAGAAGTTGAAGTTGGAGTTTTGGAAAGTGAGTGTATTAAGCTTAATGAAGTATTTCTTAAGTATATTATAGCTAAAAGGCCATTTGTAGTATTAAAAGCTGCAATGTCTATTGATGGGAAAATATCTACTAAAACTGGTGAATCAAAGTGGATAAGCTGTGAAGAATCAAGACTGCAAGTTCATAAATTAAGAAATAAGCTTTCCGGAATAATGGTGGGTGTAAATACAGTTATTAAGGATAATCCAGAATTAACATGTAGATTAGAAAGTGGAAATAGTCCAATTAGAATAATTGTAGATAGTACATTAAGAATACCATTTAATTCAAAAGTGCTTAATAATAAAGATAATAAAACAATAATAGCAACTACTAATAAGGCTGATATGTCAAAGGTTGAAGAAATTTCAAAAATGAATGCTAAAGTCTTAATTATAGATGAAAAAGATGGACGAGTTGATTTAAATAAGCTTATGGCAAAGCTTGGAGAATTAAATATTGATAGCATTTTATTAGAAGGTGGAGCAATTTTAAATTATTCAGCTTTAGAAGAAAAAATAGTTGATAAAGTAATGATGTATATTTCTCCTAAAATTATAGGTGGAGAAGAATCTAAAACACCTATAGGGGGATATGGAATAGATAAATTAAATAATGCCTTTAAGTTAAAAAATATTAAAACATCTATAGTTGGTGCAGATATTTTAGTTGAAGGCTATATAAGTTAGGTGAAGTTTTATGTTTACAGGGATAATTGAAGAACTAGGTACAATTAAAGAAATAAAAAATGGAATTAAATCTTCAAACTTAGTAATTAAGGCAAGTAAAGTATTAGAAGATACAAAAATAGGAGATAGTATTTGTACAAATGGAGTATGTTTAACTGTTACTAAGTTAAATACAAATAGTTTTGAAGCTGATGTTATGGCAGAAACTTTAAGAAGAAGTAATTTAGGCAGTTTAGGGATTGGTAGTAAGGTTAACTTAGAAAGAGCCTTAACTTTATCAAGCAGATTAGGTGGACATATAGTAAGTGGTCATATAGATGGCATAGGTGAAATTAATTCTTTATTAAAGGAAGATAATGCAACTTGGGTTACTATAAAAGCTTCAAGTGAAATTTTAAGATATGTAGTTTTAAAAGGATCAATAACAATTGATGGAATAAGCTTAACAATTTCATATGTAGATGAAACTGTATTTAAGGTATCTATAATACCACATACTTCAGAAGAAACTACTTTATTAAGCAAGTCTATAGGAGAAACTGTTAATTTAGAATGTGATGTAATTTCAAAGTATGTTGAAAAGCTTATGGGATTATCCCCAAAAGTTGAAAATAGTAACACATCTATTACAGAGGATTTTTTAAAGGAAAATGGATTTTTTTAATATGAAAGGAAGTATAAAATATGTGTAAATTTAATACTGTTGAAGAAGCAATTAATGATATAAAAGATGGAAAGATTATTGTTGTTATTGATAATCCTGATAGGGAAAATGAGGGAGATTTATTAATGGCAGCAGAAAAGGTTACTGGTGAAGCTATAAACTTTATGTCTAAATATGGTCGTGGACTTATTTGTATGCCAGTTGAAGAAGAAAGATTAAAGGAACTTAAAATAGGCCCAATGGTTGAAAATAATACAGACAATCATGAAACTGCATTTACAGTTGCTATTGATCATACTGATACAACTACTGGAATTTCTGCATTTGAAAGAGCACTTACAATTCAAAAGGTATTAGATGCTAATTCTAAGCCAGAAGACTTTAGAAGACCTGGCCATGTATTTCCTTTAATAGCTAAAAATGGTGGGGTTTTAGAAAGAAATGGTCATACTGAAGCAGCAGTAGATTTAGCTAAGTTAGCAGGATTAAAACCTGCAGGTGTTATTTGTGAAATAATGAATGAATATGGAACTATGGCAAGAACTCCTGAATTAATAGAATTTGCTAAAGTTCATAATTTAAAAATAATAACTATTGAAGATTTAACAAAGTATAGAAAAGAAAATGAAAGAAATGAAGCACAAGTTGAAAGAGTTGTTGAAATTAAAATGCCAACTAGATATGGTGATTTTAAAATGTATGGATTTATAAATAAGCTAAATGGGGAACATCATGTAGCTTTAGTTAAAGGAGATATCTCTTCTAGTGATTCTGTTTTAACAAGAGTTCATTCTGAGTGTTTAACTGGAGATGCTTTAGGTTCTAAAAGATGTGACTGTGGCGAGCAATATGATGCTGCTATGAAAAGAATTGCTGAAGAAGGCATTGGTATTTTACTTTATATGAGACAAGAAGGAAGAGGAATTGGACTTATTAATAAGTTAAAGGCTTATTCACTTCAAGATAAGGGCTATGATACTGTTGAAGCTAATGAAATGTTAGGTTTTCCAGCTGATATGAGAAGCTATGATGTAGCTGCTACAATTTTAAAGGACTTAGGAGCTTTTAAAGTTAATTTAATGACTAATAATCCAAGTAAAATTGATGGCTTAGAAGGTTATGGAATAGAAATTGTAAATAGAGTACCAATTGCAATGAATCATAATGAAAAAAATGAGTTTTATTTACAAACTAAAAAAGAAAAAATGGGACATATGATTTAACTGTAAAAGTGAATGATTAATCAGGAAATAGTAGATAAGCATTAAAATTGGTTTATTACAAAAATTAAAATATAATATATAAAATTTTAGGAGGAAAAAGAAATGAGAATAATAGAAGGAAATTTAGTAGCACAAGGAATTAAGGTAGGAATAGTAGTAGGAAGATTTAATGAATTTATAGTATCAAAATTATTAGGTGGATCTTTAGATGGATTAAAAAGACATGGAGCAGATGAAAATAATATAGAAGTTGCATGGGTTCCAGGGGCATTTGAAATTCCATTAGTAGCAAAGAAAATGGCTCAAAGTGATAAATATGATGTAGTTATTTGTTTAGGTGCAGTTATTAAAGGATCGACACCACATTTTGATTATGTTTGTGCAGAAGCATCTAAAGGAATTGCAACTGTTTCATTACAAACTGAAAAGCCAGTTATCTTTGGTGTATTAACTACAGATAGTATTGAACAAGCTATTGAAAGAGCAGGAACTAAAGCTGGAAATAAAGGTTACGATGCAGCAGTTACAGCAATTGAAATGGCTAATCTTTTAAAGAACTTTTAAGATATGAAGTATATCATTTTTGATTATGATGGAACTTTGCATAATAGTATAAAAATATATATGCCAGCATTTAATAAAGCATATGATTATTTAGTTAGTAATGGTTATGCAGAAGAAAGAGAATTTACTGAATTTGAAGTAAGTCAGTATTTAGGATTAAGTGCAAAGGATATGTGGAATAGTTTTATGCCAAACTTACCAAACTGTGAAAAAGAAAAGTGTAGTTCAATTATAGGTGAAGCTATGGTTGAATATATATCTTTAGGACAAGCAGAACTTTATGCTGGCTCTGTGGAAACACTTAATAAACTGAAACAATTTGGTTATAAATTAATATTTCTTAGTAATTGTAAAATAAGCTATATGAAAAAACATATAAAAGCTTTTGATTTAGATAAGTATTTTATAGATTTTTATTGTAGTGAATCTTATGATTTTAAACCTAAATACGAAATATTTGAGTTTATTAAAGAAAAGTATAAAGGTGATTTTATTGTAGTTGGAGATAGATATGTAGATATGGAATTAGCTCAAAAGCATAATTTGAAATTCATAGGTTGTAATTATGGCTTTGGAAAAACCGATGAATTATTAAATGCTAATTATATTATAAATAATATTAATGAAATGTTGGATATAGGGATATAGCTTCAATAGCTATATCCTTTTTTTATAGAAATATATAATATTATAAGTTATTAATTTAAGGTAAATTTAATGTTTATATAATAGTAGATTAACCATTATATACTATGATAATATTAAACTACTTAATGAATCAAATACTAGATATTTTAGGGGGAAAAATGACTAATAAGATTAAAAGACATAAGAAAAAAATTATAATAGGTACATGTATTATTATTGTTATAGGGATTGGTATTTTAGGTACCAATAGTAGAATTTTTAAGGAAAAAATGAAATATAAATTTAATAAAATCTATTATTCAAAATTTGAAAGTGAAGAATACAAAAATCATTTTAAAGAAACATATTATAAAAACTATAAAATACTTCATAACGAAGAAACAGAAGTAATCTTACCATTATTATTTTCGTATTTAGATAAAGTGGAATTAAAGGCAACTGAAATTTTTGGTTATATTCCTAAATCAGATCTTACAATACAATTAGATTTTAATAAAGAAATATTTGAAGAAAGATTAAGTATAGGAGATCCACAAAGGGATGGTGCAGGATATTATAATACAGTGTTAAATACAATTTATATGAATGTTGAAGATGTTTATAGAGATATTATTAAAGATTTACATAAAATTGAAAAATATGATGATGGAACATTTCTAATGCAGTCTATGAGCTTTAAAGATAGATTATTTAACTTATATTATGAGTATTTAACTATTAACTATTTAAAGGATAATAACTTAAATAAAGAAATTTTTCCAAGTTGGTTTATACATGGACTTAGAGAATATTATTCTTCAATGTCAGAACCAATTTATGATACTGTAGAGTTCTTAGCACTAGAAGAATTTGATGAAAATGATGAGTGGATTAAAATTAGTGAAAATAAGGAAAATTCTTATTTATTTGCTCAAAGTACTTACTTAATTCATAAAATGATTAAACTTAAAGGAGAAAGTGGAATCAATAAAATAATTGAAAATTGTAAAACTAAAAGTTTTAATGAAAGCTTTAATGAAGTTATGGAAGTATCTTTAGACGAATTTGAGTATTCAGTAAGGAAAAGTTATCATAAATATGATAGTGAATATTATGCAATTAGCAACTCAGATTATAATGAAGATATAGACGTTAAAATTCAATGTTTAGAAGAGTATATTAAATTTAATGAAGATGATATAAGAGCATATGAATTTTTAGGTTCACTTTATGGGATTAATGATGAAGATGAAAAAGCTATAGGTTTCTTAAAAGATAGTATTAGAAAATATCCTAAAGAAAGTGTTTTATGGTGGGAATTAGCTTTAATTTATGAAAAGAATAATATGTTTGATTTAGCTAAAGAATGTTATGATAAACATTCAGAATTAAGTCAATAGTAATAATTACTAAAGGTTGTCTAAGTGTGGACAACCTTATTTTTATATATTAAATTCTATAAAATATTAAAATAATCTATTACATGCAAATTTAAGGTAAATTTAAGTTTCATATAATAGTAGCTTAATTAAATAACATTATAATAATCTTAAATAATCAAAAGTTTAGGGAGAAAAGTATGAAAGAGATTAAAAGTTGGAAAGTAATTCTTATATGGTTTATAGTACCTGCTGCAGTATCAATAATATCAACACTTTTTTTATTACTACTAAATCCATCTCAAGATATTAATGGTGTATTAGCATCATTTATATCTTTTTTATCAATGTTATTAATTATTTTAATGTTCGGTAAAGTTAATAGTAAGTTAGTAACTGAAAGATATAAAGATTTAAAGTGTAAATTTAATATCAAAGAAATAATTAGCGTTACAATAACACAAATATTTTTATCAATTGGATTATCTAATTTAAGTATAGGATTTATGGCTATTAATGATGTAGATAAAGCTTTGATTTCATTAAATGATACTTTTAGTAATCCAACTACTAATATAGAACTACTATTATGCTTTGTAACTATGGTAATACTAGCCCCTGTGTTAGAAGAGATAACCTTTAGAAGAGTTTTGTTTACAGGATTATCAAAAAGATTAAATTTTTTTATGGCTTCTACCATATCATCGTTATTATTTGGATTTGGTCATGATATATTAGGCGTATTTGGAGCTATAGTATTTGGGTATAGTTGTTGTATACTATATAAGAAGTATAATAATATATTAATACCAATTTCAGTTCATTGTTTAAATAATTTACTGGCTGCTGTATTTGTATGTATAAGTTATTTCAATGGAACATTAAATATACCTACAGAGTATATAACTAATTATGATATTAAAAGATATTTTATTTCTGGTAGTATATTAACTATTATTACATTAATTATATTTATTAAGTTTATACTTAAAAATAAAAAATATATAAAAAATGAAAAAATACAAAATTTAAAGGTATAACGATGTATTAATATGTAAATACAGGAAAATATTTATTTTAGATAGGGAGAGAGAATTATGAAAATACTAATTGCTGAAGATGAAGAAGATATAAGAAGATTATTAAGTTTAAATATGAAAAAAGAAGGATATAAAGTTGTTGAGTGTAAAGATGGAATAGAAGCATTAGAGGCGTTTAAAAAACAAGAAATTCACTTAGCTTTGTTAGATATAATGATGCCTAATATTGATGGAATAACTGTCATGGAGGAAATAAGAAAAAACTCTGTAATACCAATTATCTTTATAACAGCTATGTCAACTGATAGTGATAAAGTCTTAGCTTTAGGATTAGGGGCTGATGATTATATAGTTAAACCTATAAATACTATTGAGTTAACAGCAAGGATTGCAGCACAATTAAGACGTTGTTATAAATATATAAATACTAAAGAAGAATGTAGCAAAATTACATTAGGAGAATTAACCTTAAATAAAGAAACCTTTCAAGTATTTAAAAATAAAATAAAAATTGATTTAAATCCTAAGGAGTTTAAAATATTAGATCTATTAATGAGCAATCCAGGAAGAGTTTATACTAAAAAGCAAATATATGAAAAAGTATGGGATGATCATTATTATGGTGATGATAATACTCTTTTAGTACATTTTAGTCATTTAAGAGAAAAGATAGAGGACAATCCAAAGTGTCCAAAGTACTTAAAAACTATAAGAGGAATTGGATATAAAGTTGAAATGGTGAATTAAATGAAAAGAAGAAAATTTAAAGCTGGGGTTGCTAAAGAGCTATTTAAAAATTATTTTATTGGATATATTTCACTTATTTTAATAATGATAATTATGCTAACAATTACATTTAGTCTATATATCACATACTTATTTTTACCCGCCTCTATAAAATATGAGTTTATTAATTATAGATTAACTAATAATTATGAAAGCATAACTGAAAAAGAATTAGAAGATATTAATGGTTTTTTAATAGTAATAGATGAAAATAATAATCTTGTGTTTAATAGAGGAAATTTAATAAAAGAGTTTGAAGAAATAACTTTAGATGATTATATTAAAATATTTAATTTTGATTTATACTCTGGAACAGAAACTAGTTCATCAATAAAAGTATTAGAAAGTATGCTTACTATGATTAATTTAGAAAATACTTTAATAAAAAGTGATGATGGAATAGAATACTCAATTTCATATAGATTTATAAAAGATAAAAATAAATTAATTATATTTGGTGTACCTTATGAAAATATAAATAAGCATAATAATTACAATCCTTTAACAGGAAATAAAAATCAAGTAATAGCATTATTAATCTTAAATATTATAGTATTACTTTTAATTTTATATTTTTTTGCAAATTGGACCGCTAGGAAGTTTATTAAACCAATAAATATTTTAAATACCGGAATGAAAGAAATAGCTAGGGGAAACTATGGAGAACAGGTTTTATTAAAAAAGGACAATGAATTTAAAGAGTTAGCAGATGGATTTAACTTAATGAGTAAAGCAATAAAAGTAGAAAAAGAAGAAAATGAAAGACTTCAGCAAGAAAGAAATAAGTTAATATTACATATTTCTCATGATTTAAAAAATCCATTATCAGCTGTATTGGGTTATAGTGATATTTTAACTAATGATGATCACTTAACAGATGATGAAAGAAAAGAGTATTTAAGTATAATTAATAGAAATTCAAAAAGAGCTACTAAAATAATTACTGATTTATTTGAGTTTTCTTTATTAGATAGTATGGATTATAAGCTTAATACAAAGACATTAGATATAAATGAAGTTTTAAGAGAAATAGTTGCTTATTATATTCCTGAACTAGAAACAAAAGAATTTAATTATGATTTTGATATCTCAGAAGAAGAAATTTTAATCAATATTGATGAAGTTAAATTTACAAGAGCCATAAGTAATTTAATAGATAATAGTATAAAATATAATGATAAAAATACAACTTTATTTGTAATATCGCGAAGATGCAGTAACGGAATTGAAATAATAATTTCAGATAATGGAAGAGGTATTAAAAAAGAAGTAAGAGATAAAATATTTGATGCTTTTGTGAGAGAAGATAAAGCTAGAAGTTCATCAACTGGTGGAACTGGATTAGGACTTGCTATAACTAAAGCTATTATCGAAAAACATAATGGAACTATAGAGTTAGTTAATAGTATAAAGGGAACTGAATATAAAATAGTATTAAGAATATAAATTAAAAATTACATGTGAATACAGTAACAATTTCACATGTAATTTTTATTTTCTCAAAGATATTTAATAGAACTTATTTACAAAATTGAATATTATTGATATAAATTAATTGAGAAATAATTTATTAACGGAAAAAATAATATAGCAATAGATATCAGATATAAATTAGCATCAATTATTATGACCTTAAGGTTTATACCTAAAGATATAAAAATATAGATAGTAGTAAATTAAAAGATAT